>JAGVLW010000005.1 GCA_020054105.1 Alphaproteobacteria bacterium
CAAGCAGCGAAAAAAGTAAACCACGACCAGCCCCAGGAAAAGCTCTCCCTGGCCGCTGATACGAAGCGCGGCAACCGCGGGCAGGAAAAAAGTGGCATGTTCGGCTTCGACATGCTGCCGAACGCCGTGGATATATGCAGCCGGTTGATGGGAAGCAGCATGGAAATTCAAAGCGATATGGTCAAAGCGATGACGGAATGCTCCGGCGCGGCGATTCGCGCCTGCAGCAGCCTTTCAACCGATCTGGTGGAAAGCGGCAACCGCACGATGTCGCAGATGCTGGAACTATCCAGGGAAGCGGCAAGCTGCCGCACCATTAACTCGGTGATCGAGCTGCAACAGAAGGCTGCCGAACAAGCTATTGAAACCTGCATCGACGCCACGCAGAAAGTCAGCACCCAGCTGCATGAATGCTGCATGGAAACGCTGAATCCGCTGCAGGAACATGCCTCTCTGATTTCCGATAAGATCGCCAAGGCGCTTAACACCCCGAACGGGTAAATGCCTATGGGGTTCTTTGAGGTTCCTCTTACGCAGATGATCGATGAGAAGATTCGCTACCACTCCCAGCGAATGCCAGTGCTTGCACAGAATATCGCCAATGCCGACACCCCAGGCTACCAGGCGAAGGATGTGCAAGCACCCGACTTCAAGAAAATGGTGGAAGCCAATCAGCGCCTTGCCATGGCGCAGACCAGCCCGCTGCACTTGTCCAGCAGCACCATGTTAAGTCCCGCCATGACAGTTGTTTTGCAGGAAAGCACCTATGAAACGAATCCCAACGGCAACAATGTATCACTCGAAGAACAGATGCAAAAAGTATCCATGAATGCTTCGGAGTATCAGCTGGCGCTCATGCTGCACGAAAGTGTGGAAAAGAAGTTTAAAATTGCCGCAGGCATCCCGACTAATAACGGAGGATAAATGAACAGTTCCGCACCGCTTAAAGAGCAAATTTACGTCATCCAGAAAATGGACTGCCCCACCGAGGAAAAGCTGATCCGCAACCGGCTGGAGGGCATGGCAGGTATTGAGGACATGCGCTTTAACCTGATGCAGCGCGAGTTGACGGTGCAATATAGCTTAGAAAGCGACGCGGCGATATTCGATGCGCTGAATGACTTGAGCATGGAACCTGCCCGCAAGGGCGAAGAACCTGTAGATGCGGAGCAACATGCGTCCACTGCCTCGCTGCGCACGAAAATCATGGTGGCGGTTTCCGGTGTCTGCGCCATGAGCGCGGAGGCTGCGAGCTGGTTTGGCTCCGATGATAAATCGGCCATCGTCATGGTGCTGGCAGCCATCGCCATCATCACCGGCGGTATCGAAACTGCTAAAAAAGGTTGGTTGGCGCTTAAAACCTTCACGCTGAATATTAACGCACTCATGATGATCGCCATCACCGGCGCGGTATTCATCGGCGAGTGGCCGGAAGCGGCGATGGTAGTGTTCCTGTTCGCGCTGGCCGAGCTGATCGAGGCGTACTCCCTCGACCGCGCGCGCAACGCTATCCGCAACCTCATGGAAATGACGCCGGAAACCGCCATGGTGCAAACCGCAAGTGGCTGGAAGGAAATGAAGGCCGAGGACGTGGCGCTTACCTCCATCGTGCGCGTGAAGCCCGGCGAGCGTATTCCGCTGGATGGAAAAATCACCGAAGGCAGCTCGTCGGTCAACCAGGCGCCGATCACCGGCGAAAGTATGCCGGTGGAGAAAAAGCCCGGCGACCCGGTGTTTGCCGGCACCATCAACGAGCGCGGCTCTTTTGAGTTCGAAGTCACCGCTAATAAGGGTAACACCACGTTGGCGCGCATCGTGCGCTCGGTGCAAGAAGCGCAAAGCGAACGCGCGCCCACCCAGCGCTTCGTGGATCAATTCTCCCGCTATTACACGCCCGCCATTGTGGTGATCGCCATCTTGCTCGCCGCCATCCCGCCGCTGTTTTTCGGGCAGGAATTTATGCCGTGGCTCTATAAAGCGCTGGTGATGCTGGTTATTGCCTGCCCATGCGCGTTGGTGATTTCCACGCCGGTGACGGTGGTAAGCGGCCTGGCTGCCGCCGCACGGCGGGGCATTCTAGTTAAGGGCGGCGCGTATCTGGAAGAAGGACGGAAGCTAAAAGCCCTGGCGCTCGATAAAACCGGCACGCTCACGCAGGGAAAGCCGGAAGTGACCGATATTAAACCCGTTACCAGCATGAAGGAGAATACTGCGCTGCAAATCGCCGCCAGCCTCGATTCGCATTCGGAGCATCCGGTGGCGCATGCCATCGTCAAGCGCTGGGAAGGCGAATTACTGGAGGTGAAGGAGTTTGAAGCCATTACCGGCCGCGGGGTGAAAGGCATCGTAAACGGCAAGCGCTACTATATTGGCAACCACCGGCTGATCGAGGAACTTTCCATTTGCGGGCCGGAGCTGGAAGCGGTGCTGGAGGCTTTGGAAAAGGAAGGCAAAACCGTGGTGGTGCTGACCACTGAAAACGAGCCGCTATGCGTGTTCGCCGTGGCCGATGTGATCCGTGAATCCAGCGTGGAGGCGATCGCTGCACTGCAGGCGGCAGGCGTTCATTGCATTATCCTGACCGGCGATAATCAGACCACCGCCAACGCCATCGCTGCCAAGGTGGGGATCGAGGATGTGCGCGGCAATATGCTGCCGGAAGATAAGCTGGATGTGATCGGCAAGCTGCGCGAGCAGTATAAGGTGGTGGGCATGGTAGGCGACGGCGTGAATGATGCGCCCGCGCTTGCTAAATCCTCCATCGGCTTCGCCATGGGCGCTGCAGGTACGGATACGGCACTGGAAACGGCGGACGTGGCGCTGATGGAAGATGATTTGCGCCGCCTGCCGCTATTCCTGGCTTTAAGCCGAAAAACCGGCGCGGTGCTGAAACAAAACATTACTCTCGCCATCGACATCAAGGCAGTGTTCCTCGCGCTCAACTTGGCTGGTGAGGCGACGCTCTGGATGGCCGTGTTCGCCGATATGGGTGCCAGTCTGATCGTCGTGGCGAATGGCTTGAGGTTACTTAAATTTACGAAATAATACATTTAGTTATAGCTATTTCTTAAAGTCAAATTTTAGGCACAAAAAACGCCCCGGACCTTTCGGCGCCGGGGCGTGGTGATATGAAGCTGTAGAGCTTCGAGCTAGGTATAGCGCGGCTCTATGACGATTTCGATAGTGCGGCTATGCTTGCGGCCTTGCGTGGTAAGGATGCGGTTTTCCAGCATATAGACGTTCCCGAGCGTGCCACCGGAGAGAAGAATGGTGACGTCGGTATTCGTCTTTTCCGTGCCACCTTGCGCATACGTGGGCGATGGCGTATCCGGGTGTGGATTCACGGTGATGCCATCGGCCAGCTTAACCGCGGCATTGCCGGGAGCATCCACGGTATTGCTCGGCACAATCCAAAGGCTGCTTTGAATCGTGTCGTTGGACTTCGCCAGCTCGCTCGCATAGTCGATTTTGAAATCCAGCAGCTCCGCTGGTCCTTTCGGGAATCGGGTGGGCGTGGTCATGGGGCTACCCTCCGATTATGCTGCGGTGTCGCCTTCGACGCGGATAACCACGGAATCAGCGTTGTAAGCAGCGGCGGCAGCGCTCACGATGCGCTTCACCCATATGGCCTTGGTCTGGCCTGCCGGGATATTGCCGATGGAAAGTGCGTTACCGACGCCGGCAGCGCTGGAGAACGTCACGCTGGTAGGAGCTGTGCTTTCGTTGGCGATCGTCTGTTCCGTGCCGTTGATGGCTGACGAGCCGAGCGCAATTTCCGCGGCAGTATCAGTGCTAGGCGTGTTGGTATTGATGTAGATTTTGGCGTTTTGGAGCGCCAGCGAGCCGTGATTGTTTTTGACGTAGAAGCAGCGGTATTCGGTGTCACCGGCGCTGGATTCAGCGGAGCTCACGTTATCAAACAGATTTTGCACGGTGGCATCGGTAATTTCCGTGGTGGACACGGCGCCGCCGAGTGCTGCGTTAGGGTCGCTGTTAGCAGCGCCGCCGCTTAAAAGAAATTTAATATCGCTTGATGCAATAGGCATAGGTTCTCTCCTGAGGTTGAGGGTTGGTTAGGGAAACGGGGTAAAATTGGCCGTTCAGTGAACGGTGCGGTCCTGCAACATCACGGCATGGGTGCGCGAGGTACTGCTAGCTGTCATGACCTGGCGGCGCGGTATCACCGGCAGAAGATGCTGCGTGGCTGCAATAGCGGCAGTATCTGCCTGCGGCTGTACGGGAAGCACTCGGCCTTCCGGGGTGATTAGCTCGTGTGCGCCGAGGTGCCAGTAGAGCTGCGCGTCGGCGGTGATAAGCTGCTCGATAGCCCAGCGCAGCTCGGTATCATGGGCGGCAATTTGTGTGAGATTCCAGTACGCTGCTATCTCTGCTCCGGCCAGCTTGCGCATATCCCAGCACAATTCCAGCAAGCGCGCCACCGCTGCTACCAAGTGCCAGTTGACCTGTAGCTGGCGAGCGATGGTCTGAATAATCTGCCAGCGCAGATCCCGGCTGACAGAAACGGAGGTGAAAATATCCCAGCGGCATTGCAGTGCCTGAAAAATGGCTTGCAGCACATTCCAGCGCAGCTCTACGCTACGGTTTAACGTCGCAGTGGCGTTCCATTGCAAGGTAATCGGCCGCACGGCGATGCTCACCAAATTCCAGCGCAGATCGGAAGCGCGGCTAATGGCGTTGACGCCATTCCATCGCAGTTCCAAAGTCCGCGCCGCCGTATTGAGCGCACCCGCTACATCCCATTCCAATGAGAGAAGCCGAGTTGCCGACTGGAAGCTATGCCAACGGAGATCGGCCGCGCGCACCACTAGTGCGCTGATATTCCATGTCAGATTAAACCCGCGCTGCGCTAAAGCAATGCTATTCCAGCGTAGATCAAGATTGCGTGCGGCCAATGCGCTGGCGTTCCAGCGCAAATCGATACTCCGCGCCACGCCCGCCACCAGGTTCCAGCGTAGTGTCGCCGTGCCGTTAACAAGCGCCGCGAGATTCCAGCGTGCATCCAGCGCGCGCAACGCTGTGGCGCTGGCGTTCCAGCGAATATCCAACTGCCGGGCAACGCCGGCGGTAAGGTTCCAGCGCAGATCGGCCGCGCGATATACCAGCCCCGCCGCATTCCATCGAGCATCAAGTGAGCGAGCGACCAGCGCCTGAATGTTCCATTGTGGGACAATGTTGCGCGCTGCCGCATTTAGCGTATTCCAGCGGAGGTCAGAATTTCGGGCGACCAAGGCGCTGATATTGTGGCGCAGCTCTAGGGAGCGCCCCACCTGGGCGGTAGTGTTCCAGCGCAGATCGGCGCTTTTTCCGGTAAGTGCCGTGAGATTCCAGCGCAGGACTATTTGCGCGGCAACCGATGTAACCAGGTTCCAGCGCAGATCGGCCACGCGCGTAACCGTGGCAATTAAATTCCAGCGCAAGTGACGCGCCACCCGCACCAAGCCGGTGATATTGTAGCGCGCATCGAGCGCCCGCATGACGCCGGTGACGATGTTCCAGCGAATATCAGCTGATTTGGCGACACTTTGGCCAATATCCCAGCGCAGGCTGCTGCTTGCGCCTACCGTGCCGTCCTCATGCCAGCGCAGATCCAGCGAGTGCCCGACCGAAGTAAGCGGCAGGCTGTAAGTGACTTGGATTTCGAAAGAATCGACGCTGGCCTGCATCGACATGCTTTGCGTCAGGCGCAACGCCACACCGAAGTTGCTGGCGTTTACATCGGCAGGCGTAAGGGTGTTGCCCCATAAATCAGTGCCGCCGCCATAGGTGGCAACCTGTTCGGTAGTCGGCCATGCGCCTGCCGCTTTATTGGTGCCGGTGCGCGTACCGCCTTTGATAAGCTGCACGGTATCATCGGATACTGTGCTAGAAAATTGTTGCGTGCTAACGCGCTCAATATGCACTTCCACGCCGAGAATCGTTGCATCGGCAGGGATGGAAAAGCCGAAATTGGTGGCTTGCAGAAAGGCGTTATTGGTGTTGATGACCGACGGCGTTTGCGTGGCGTAGGCGTTATCTGAGCTGGCGGCATTGGATGGATTGCTCCATGCCGTAGAGCCGGAAACCGAAGCTACAGTGCCCGGTGCGACAAAGCCGGTGCGATGGAGTGTGCTTTCGACATTCCACCGTGCATCAAGATTATGCGCCACGCTGGTAAGCAAATCCCAGCGTAAATCACTAGTGCTCGCTGTGGCAACCAGCACGTTCCAGCGTGCATCCAGCGATGCCAAAACATTGCCAGTGATATTCCAGCGCGCCGTTAAAGATGCCCGCAACCCGACGGTTACGATGGGGATATTGCCTAGCTCGACTTGTGCGCCGTCGAATAGAATCTTACGCGAGCCAAACCGCATGTGTTACGCTTCCGCTAGATAGAACGCTCCTGTCACCACCCCCACGACTGTGCTGTTGGAAAGCCCCAGCAGTTGTAGGCAGGCATCATCCATGATTTCAGGGCAGCAGCCGCAACCGCCAATCAATGTGTTAAGGGTTCGCGGCTGCACTTGTTCAGCCACGAAAGAAAAGTTAGGCAAAATCATCAATGGCTTGAATAACGTCACACCGAAATTGCCTGCGGTGGCTGTAGTCGCGGAAAGCGTTACCGATTCCACTGAGCGGATGCCTGTATCGTCATCCTGCAACGGGATAATAATAAAGCGTGAAGCTGTATTATCGCTTGCCCCGCCGATCACCGCTGGCTTGCTGGTTCTGCCGCTCACACCGGCTTGGTTGGTGTAGGAAATAGTTACAGTGGAGGCCGTGCTTCCTATGGCCGTGTAAATTTCCAGTGCCGCCATCACCCCTTCGCCGCTGGTGTAGCGCGTAAGTGCGGCGGTAGGCAGGTTTGTCGTTTGCGTGGCAGTGGATGTGCCGCTTAATCCGCTTTGATGGGAAAGCCGGTCAACCAACATAAGAGAGGTAAAGGCAGTGGTGGCGATCGATATTTCCGCCTGCGTTAGAAAAAAGCTATTGGTAAGCGATGTCAGCTTGGGTTCTTGCAGCAATGCGCCGGTAGTGTTGGCATTGCAGGCGGCAGCTGCTCCCGGCGCCGTGGCCGCATTGGGCGTGGCCGTCCAGTAGCTCATCGGCCTATTGGCGGCGGTGGTGATCGAGTTTTTGGTAAAGGGATAGGCTCGGCCTTTTTCAACCGATTGCTTTACCGCCTGAAAATCTGCAAGCGCCCCCATGTGTCAGCACTCCGCGAAACCAGCAGCCAGCAGCATTTGCGGTGCAGTGGTAGAGTTCATGAGAATGGCAGCAGATAGGCACGCGCCGGGGTCAATTTTAGGTAGGCCCGGCAAGCCAGAAACGTAATCGCGCCAGAATCCAGTGCCGCTGGCGGTAATGATGGCGATGCCGATGGGCTTTATAATTGTAATCCCGATATTGCCCGCTGTCGCAGTAGTTCCCGCCAGCGTGATGGTTTGCACCGATTGCACACCAGTGTCCCCATCCTGCAAAGGCAGTGGCAACATTCGCTCGGCCTCGCGGTTTCCAGTGCCACCTATAGCGACAGGTTTGGTAGTGCGCCCCGAAACGCCTGCCTGATTGGTATAAGATGCAGTAATGGTGGTCGCCGTGGTTCCAATCAGTGTATAGATTTCCACCCATATCTGATTGCCTTCGCCGCCCGTGTTGCGCGTAAGTGTTCCGCCTACCGTTTGCGCGGAAGTGTTGTTGCCTAACAATCCGCCATCGTGCAGGAGGCGATCGTACAGCAATAAAGCGCCAGGAGCGCTACTGATAGCTCCATGTCCCAGCAGCCACTTATCCCGCCCACCGCTCGCGTCGGTATGCATCAACCCGCCGCGCGTGGTATTGTCAGGCGCAACAGGAGTAGAAGGCACGGCACCGCTGCCACCCCGCGATTTGTTATAACGCCACAGCGATGTCCATTTTCCGGCTACTGTGGCACTTGCAGCGACGGAATCGATACGATTATCAATCCACAGAAAAATATTCTCTGGATTGCCGGAGTTTCCGCCCGTCATCCGATTGATGACATCGCTGAGATCGTTAAAAGCAGCCATATGAAATTACCGCTTTCCGGGCATGGGAGCGCGATCACCGAACCACCAGGTCACGGCGCTGGTAGCAAGGTAGATAATGGCGACGACAACTTGAGTGCGGATATCGGCATCATATTGCTCCGCGGTGAACCAGAGCATGATGACGGCCAAGACCAGCACGATAGTAAGGGCTGGGCGAATCAGGCGCAGCGTGTTCGTTACCCACTGCGAGCCCATGCCGGTTTCGGTGTCATGCTGGTAAGACGCTATGCGCAGATCGGCAGCGGCTTTGGCTTGCGCCACGGCCAGTTCGCGTTCGGATTCCTCTGCGCCGATCTTCGCCTGCAGCTCAAGCAGCTTCAGCTCCTGCTGGAATTTTTGCTTGTTTTCGTAGAAGCCGACGATGCGGCCAATCAGCGTACCGAGGATGCCCGTAGCGCCACCGGATAGTAAAGAGATTAGGAATTCCATATTTTCCCCCAGGTTCGTGGTTTGCCAGTGTCAACGTGTAGAAAGGTTCGGTAGTAGCCAAAGCCGGTGAAGCCGGCGCGCTGGCAACATTTGAGAAGCCGCCATTTATCAAGGCCTGCGATGCGGATATCGAAGGCCTTGCCGAATTTGTGTTGGCTGAGTGGTGCGCCGCCCACCTTGGCGTTATGCAGCGGGTCGCGGTACGCGGAGAGGATGATTAGCGGCTGCCCCATGAGCTCCCGCACATATTCCAGCTTATCCAGCGCTTCCTCGTCGATAAGGATTGAGCCGTCGCCTTTGCTGGCAATTTCGCGCGGAGCAAAATGCTTCCAGCGCCAGGATGCCTGCGGCACCTGGTCGTAATGCTCGTAATACATGGGTAAACTCCTGAATTAAGAGAAAGTCGGCAAATGGTTAACGCCGCCTTGAAAAACCTTCCCCAGCGCCCTATAACTTACTATAAATCAATACAGATAACGGGCGAGGAACATAAAAATATGAAACTGATTAACGCGCAGGTGAAAGATTATAAGTGCATCGACGACTCCAACGTGGTGGAGCTCGGACAAGTGACGTGTATGGTTGGCAAAAACGAGTCGGGCAAAACGACATTCTTGCAGGCATTGACGAAGCTGAATCCGCTGGAGGGCAGCAACGAGTTTGGTGAACTGGATTATCCGCGCAAGCGCCTGCGCGAATACCGTGCGAAGCGAGACGAAGAAGAAAAGGTGTTGGCAGTGTCGGCCACCTTCGAGCTGACAGCGCAGGAATTAGAAAAGCTAGAGCAAGCGTTCGGCCAAGGCATTCTCACCTCACGCGTTTTCAAGGTCAGCAAATATTACGAGGATACGAAGCAGTATTTTAATCTGCCGCTGAATGAAAAAGCTGCGCTTACTCACCTCTTAAATCCGCTTAAGCCCACGGACGCTTTCAAGGGAAAATTCGCCAAAGCGGAAACGGTCGCTGCATTGTGTAAACAGCTTGAAGATACGGCCGAGCCTACTGAGGAAGAGAAGCAGATTCTGGCAAAGCTCAAGGAGAAATTTCCTGAGTCGGTTGTCAAATCCGTCATCGGCAAAATCACCATCCCGAAATTCTTTTACTTTGATGACTACAGCATCATGGCCGGTACGGTTGGCGTAAATCACCTGATGAATAAAGGGGTGGAGCAATATACGGACGGCGAAAAAACCTTTATGGCGTTCCTGAAATGCGCGGGTACGCAGATGAAAGATTTTCAGAACCCGAACAATTACGAAAAGCTAAAGGCCGAGCTGGAAGCGGCTGGTAATGCGATTACCGACGATATTTTTGAGTATTGGCAGCAAAATAAAAACCTGTCGGTGGAAATTGATATTTCGGATGCTTATGGCAGCGATGGCCTGCCCGGTGATTCGGGCAAGGCGCTGCGTGTGCGTATCAAAAACCTTAAGCACGGCGTCACCGTGCCTTTCGATGATCGCTCCAAGGGTTTCGTGTGGTTCTTCTCTTTCATGGTCTATTTTACGCAGCTCAAGCAGAAAGCAGGTGAAGTCATCCTGCTGCTGGACGAGCCCGGCCTGAATCTGCATGCGCGGGCGCAGGAGGATTTTCTGCGGCTGATCGAGGAGCGCTTGTCCGAGAAATATCAGGTAATCTACAGCACACACTCGCCGTTTATGATTCCAACCCAGCATTTCGATTGGGTGCGCACAGTGGAAGACGTCGATGCCAAAGGCACGAAGATCAGCTCCGATGCGCTTAAAAATAACCGCGATACCGTGTTTCCCATTCAGGGCGCACTTGGCTATGACTTGGCGCAGACGCTGTTTATCGGCAAAGATAATCTGCTCGTCGAAGGCCCGTCCGATCTGATTTACCTGCAAGCGATGAGCATAGTGGCCGAGGATAAAAACCATGCGCCACTCGATCCGCGCTGGGTTGCGGTGCCGGTCGGCGGTGCTGATAAGCTCTCAACGTTCATCACCCTGCTCGGTGCCAATAAGCTCAATATCGCGGTCTTGCGGGATTTCGCCAATAATGAAAAACAGCGCGTCGATGCGCTGGTAAAAAGCGGCTTCCTCAAAAATGAGAAGCTGGTGTTGCTTAGTGAGTTCAATGGCGGCAAGGATGCCGATATTGAAGATTTGTTTGGCGAGGATTTTTACGTCAAGCTAGTCAACCAAGCCTATGAGGGCGTGTTGAAGAAGCCGATTAAAGTGGGTGAGCTGCCTGCCGGCAATCGCATCGTGAAGCGCATGGAGCAGCATATCAATGAGCATGAGTTGCTGGGTGCTGGCCGCCGTTTCAATCATTACAAGCCCGCCGTGTTCCTGCAGCGCGAGCTGGCGACGCTGGCAAAAGATATTCCTGATGTGGCTGTGGAAGCCTTTGCTGCCGTGTTTGAACGCCTGAACGGTTTTATTTCGGGTAAGAAATCGCAATCCTCCACCGCGCGCGCCAGCGAAACGGCGTAGCTACGGAGGCTGGCAGATCGTTTCTGCGCAAGCCGTATTGATCTCCTGCTTGACGCGCTTTTCGGTCATTTGTTGAAGTGCTTAACGATAAGATTGATGTTGGTGTCCCCATCGCCGCCGGTCAATTCACCCATCATCCAGCATTCCGCGATATTGAGATTTTTGGGCTTTGCGGGTTGCAGAAAGGTAAAGCCGTCGATATCGAACCAGTTGGTTTTATCGGGGCTGACGCGGAGCTTCACTTGCGCAGTAGAAAACATGCCCCAGCAGTAGATGGTGGCGAGCCCGCCCGTAAAAACGAACGGCTCGCCGATAGCGCCCTTGGTGGCATTCTCAAAAAGTTTCATGAGTTCTCGCGCTTGCGCCGTTCCTCGCGCATGAAAGAATCCATATCGGAGCGGGTTTCTTTCATGCTCAACACCAGCTCGCGCAAAAGCTGAGTTTGAATGTCGAGATTGTTGGTGAGTTTTACGATGGCGTTTTCCAGTGAGCGGCGCAGATACCAGATTTTCACCCCATCTTCGTCGGTGACGGCGTGCCATTCGTGCATCTCATGCACTTCCTTGGCGATGGTATCGAGCAACGAATTGTTCTGTGTGCGCATCCGCTCTTTCAAGAAGCTGAATACTTCGCGTAGAACAAAAAGCGCAAACATGCCGCCCGCGCCTAATTGCAAGAGTTGTTCGTCCATAAAAACTTCCTATCGATTAATTAAGCAAAATCGGCATCGAAGGCTAAAATGTTGTCCGTCTGCACATACACATGGTCTTTTACCGTGCCGCCGGTGTAGCCGTTGACGCGCACATACGCGCCGTTCGATGAGTAAGAAGTGCCGCCGCCGACAATGGCCGAGCTGCTGCCTGTTTTGGTTCCGACGCTGACATGCTGCACGGTTGGATTATTAAGCAGCAGCGCGCCGCTTGGCGCGACACGCATTTCCACCGGGAAGATAATCGGCAAGTCGATTTCGGTAGTGGAGTTGAATGCGCCTTGCAGCCCTTTCCCTAGCTTCTGGTAAGAGCGTTTGCATTTCAGGCGGGTAATCGGCACCGGCTCATATTCAAACTGCGTGGCGAAGCCGCCGAGCTCGAATTGAAACTGCCGGATGAGAAAATCCTTGGTGGTGATTGCACCGCAGTTCATTTGCAGCTCTATCTCGATACCATTGCTGCAATCGCCCATTGCCACGTTTTCATATTTTACGGACGATTCGCTGTTGTCCGGCACGCTGATGCTGCTGGAAGTAGCGATAGTGGTGGTGGCAGAGAAATTGTCGGCGGCATTGGCTTTGCGGATTGTCACCACGCAATTCATGGCCGAGCCGATGTTGTGGTAGAGGCTGCAGGAAAACGAAGCGTTTTGGTTCACGAAGTTTTCTGCATCCTTGGCCTCGATGCGATGGCGAAGGCGCAGAATCCCGGTGCCGGTGATGGTGACAGTTTCGAACTTGACGTAAGCCTTGCCGGAAAATGCGCTATGTGTGAGTTTACCCGCGCTGACAGCAGTGCCGCTGGCCTGGCCTTGGAAGCGATCGACCTTACCGTATGCCCAAGTATTATTGACCAGCGTGAAGTCCTGCCGCTCGGCCGAGGCGCAGTTGCCGTTGGTAATGTAATTCTTGTGGTTGATAGGCGAAAACTCGGAGATCAGCGCCTCCTTCATGAAATTGGTGACGCCGGAATTGCGAATTTTCCATGCAATGTAGAAGTTCGTGCCGTCCGAGGTTTTTAAGGTAAATTCATTATCTCCCAGCAAGCCCAGCTCGGCATAGGTGGTAAAATTCTGCTGGAAGATAAACTCAAGATTCTGCGCGGCATTCGCCTTGTTCATCTGGAGGAAAAACCCAGCGCTGCCATTAATCAGCGCGGATGGTCCAAACAGATTGATAATATGCGTGGCGTGCGGCGCGGTGCCGAGGCCGATGCGCGAAAACTGCGGCGTGGTCAGCGCCTCCATGGTGCTCACCCAGGCCGTGCCGTTCCAGCTATAGAGCTTATCTTCGTCCCTTACCCAAAACGTCAGGCCTTCGGCGGGGACAATGAATTTCCACGCGCCGTTATACCAGGCGACCTGATTATCCTTGCCCGCCCACGCGCCGGTAGCGCCGCTGGCAACGATATAGAGATTCCCACTAACCGGAGAACCCGGCGGCGCGGTCAAATCCTTATCGACAATGCCCGTATTGAGCATGGCATCGAGCATCGCCAACGCCGTATTCACGGTCACTTCTTTTTGCGATTGGCTTTGCTCGACAAGCGTAATGCCGAGATGGTCGGTGGTTGTCATGAGTCCTCTGAATTAGCTGATAGTGGCTATGCCAGGCACACCGCGCCCGACGATGGCCGATACCTGATAAACCTTGATGGTGAAGCTGGTTTGCACCACGCCGAAATCCGCCACTTGCTGCGCGGCGGTGTAAATGAGCGAAGGCGTGGTGATGGCTTCCACCGTGCGCACGATGGTAACACCGTTCATAATCTGCACATGGTAGAGCTCACTTTGCTCATTGAGCGGCACATCGACGCCATCCCGCCACTCCCCGCCGAGGCGAGTGCGACGCACCCAGGTAATCGTCCAGTCATTCGCCGCCGGCGCGTGGCGTGTGCCTTGAATATGCACCGGCGAATATGGCCGCAGCGTTTTGCCGGTATAGGTGAAAACTTGCTCCGGCGTGGTCGCCAGCGTGCCGCCGATCGTCACCGGCTTATAGTGACGTGCCAGCCCGATAAGACTGTTTTGCAGCACTACGCGCATCAGATTGGCATTAAGCAGTACGAATCGCTCGCCCAGCGCATGCGTGGCTTGCTCGTGCTCGGTGCCTAAGCGTCCGCGCAAAAGCGAGGAAAGCCGATATTTCTGGTCGGCCAGCAGCTGCGCGTTGGCGAACTGGATAATCTCATTCCCCAGCAGCGCCACATTTCCGCCATTGAGCACGCCGAGCTCCGATATGCTGGCAAGGCTGCCGTGCTGCAAGAGCACGTCCACGGTGCTGCCGTAATCCCATAAATTGCCTGCCGCTCCGGGCGGCAAGACAGTCAGCGCCCCGCCAATGGTGTGCTCGGTATTGCTGGCGGAAAGCACAAGAAAGGTATTGCCCCCGGTTTCACCGCCGTCATCGGAGCGGTAAATCACCGCGCCTTGCCAGTTTTCCCCTTGCGCTACCACGCCAGCGCGCAGGATGCCTGCGGGGTCAGTGTCATTGGGGAGTGCTGGAATGTCTATCAGCTCCAGCCGTGTGCCAGGAATAAGGGTGCCGGGCTGAGAGATCGGCGGCGTCACGCCCGGAGGTGTGTAAAAGTCGTAGGTGGAAACGTCCTCGGCCACAGCCGAGATTTCCATGAGGCCATTGCGCTCGATCTTGGTGGATGTGACGCGCATTAAATAGTTAACGCCGTCAATCGAAATGGTAATGTTATCGGTCGGCTCGATGCGCGAATATTGAGGCGGCACCGTCAGGGAAAACGATACGCGCGCTGTCCAGGCATTGTAGAGCGTAATATCTGCAACGGATTTGGCGTACTGGTCGGTAGCCACCACCGGCACGTTAATGCCGACGATATCGGCTGCTTTCACTGTCTGGCGCTGCGAGAGCTGTGTGCCGGGGTCATAATTGGCCGTGCGGCTGATATAGGTAATACTCACCTCCCGCGGCAGATCCAGCTCCTGCTTACGGGTAATTTCCATCTGCTCGCGGGTGTTGCCGCTTTTACCCGGCACCAGCTCGTCCTGCGTGATGGTGGCAATGCTTTGCCCGCCGCGCGGCACGAATTTGGTAAGGCCATCGGATTCTACCGCGTCGAAATTATACATCGCCTGCAGGTGCTCAATACGCTGGCGGCAAGTCAAAATCTGCGTAACGACATATCCATCCAGGCTTTGCGTTAGGCGGGTTACGTCATAATCGGTGGACTGATAGCCAACTCTGCGCATGAACAGCGCGATGACGGCGCCGAGCGTGGAAGTGCCTAATTTCCCCTGCACCCAATGACCGGTGCGCCACAGGCCAGAATCCGCCCACACGTTTGCCAGATCCGGCCAGAAGGGATACGGCCGCGCGTCAGCGGTCCAGATAAAGCGGCGCGGAACCAGGCCGCTTTTACCCGCTTGAGCGTTGCGCGCGGCAAGATAGTCGAGGGTTGCGTTAAGCGCGATGCGCTGCGCCTGAAAATCGACGCGGCCTTTACTCCCGCGCGGGAAAAAAGACTCCGCGGAGGAAGGGTCGTAAAAGACGTTAGGTTGATTCGTGCATCCGTCCACACTCGGAAAACCGAACTCGGTAAACCATACCGGCTTCATTTTTGCGGTCCAAGCAGTGCCTGCGCCGCCCGGATTGGTATGCGTGTTCGCCCACCAGTATTCGAGGTTTTTTACCGCAAAGGCAGGATTGCCGCCAAAGCTGGTTTGCACGGTGCGCGTGCTGTTCCAGAAATAATCCCAATCCTCGCCTTTTTCCCAGTATTCCTTAATAACGTCTTCGGTAATTTGGCTTTGCGGCAGATCGGGCGTAAGCGCAAAATATGCGTCGATACCTACGAAATCGATGCTGGACGACGCCCAAAGCGGGTCCAGGTTATACCAGCCGCCCGGCGCATGATGGTATTCACTCCAATCTGCGGCATAAGTTACTTTAACGCCCGCGCCGACAGCGGTTTTGACGGTAGAAGCAAGGCTTACAAGTTGCGTAACAGCGGGATAGCTACCTGCCGATGGCGTGAAATTTGTCATGCCGATCAGCTCGGAGCCCATGACAAACGCATCGAGATTATTTTTAAGGAATACGCCGCCAATATTCAGGTTGGCGTAATGCGTGATGAAGGCGTTATAGCCGTTGGTTTTGGTGAACCAGTTATTACAGTCGGTGGTATTCGCCGGCGCGATACGCCCGCGCCATGGCTTTGGGTCAGGCGTAATCTGGTCCACGAAAATCATGGGGTAAAGCATGACTTTCAAGCCCATCGCCTTGAGCTTTACACACAAATCTAGCACAGACTGGTCAGAAGGCGTGCCGCCGTAAGTGGGCGTGCCGTCGCCAAATTGCAGTACTTGCTGTGCGGTGGCGCGGGTTAACCCGGCGACGGTCCAATCCTGCGGTGTGAATGTGGTGGTGCTGGCAGGATTTTCGACCTTCGGAATGATGGTGCAGGTGCCGGCATCGGTCGAGGTGGCGAACCAGCTCACCACCAGCGCAATCCACTCTAGGTTAGGAAATGTTTTTTTGAGCTGATCGACAGCGACATTGACGTTAGCCGTCGCATCGAAATTGTGCATGTTGAGCGGCACTTTGGGACCGCTCGGCACAACTTGCATTCCCGCCATTTCCGTGTTTTGCTTATAGATAATGGAAGGTGAATAGACGAACTCGCCCGCACCGGGAATCAGCACCAGGTCGGTGACTTTATCTTCCACCGCGGGCGTAAAGCGGATATTGCGCTTTACCTCGAAGCTGAAATTGGGAATGCGGTTGCCATAGGCCGCAAGCGGAAAATCCTGAATGACGACATACGCCAGGCCACGGTAGGCAGGCACATTGCCAGCGCCTTCGAAGCCTTCCATGACAGGATCTGGCGTTTGCGTTTCCGTGCCGAGATAAACGCTATATTTGCCTTGGCTGGCCTGCAATACGCTGTCATCGAGAATTTTAGCATCCGCGTACACGCGGGTAATTTCGTCCAGCGGCCCCTCGCATACGGCGATCGCCAGCGTGACGAAATACTCGTAGGACACTTGCGTTTGCGTGGTGGTAGCGCTTCCACCGCCACCGCCTTTGCCGCCCTGCTGCGTGCTGGTGGTTGTGGTTTCTATCCGCACTTCCTTTATCGGCCGCGCCCAGATGACGTTTCCCGCCAGCCGCGCTTGCCCGTACACTTCGGGAATGACCTTGCCGTAATTCGACGTCTGGATGCGCAGGTCAGAAAGGCGCGGCCCCTCTACGGTAGGCAGATTAATGGTTTGGTCGCTGCCAAAGGTGCCGCCGAGCTGCGCGCCGATGCCGAAGCCGATGAGCGCGCCCTGTGGACCGCCAATAACAAAGCCAGCGGCTGCGCCGATGACAGGTAATACTACGCCAGCCATGCGTTACGTCGTGTTTAGAGATTGGGGAAGCGGTAAACGGCGACGATCATGCGCCGCCAGGTATCATTCAGGCGGTGCTCGACCACCTTGCCGATGTTGGAATAGCAATGGATGATTCCCTGAGCGCCATCCGGCATCTCTGCAAGGAACCCGACATGCTGCGGGTCATTATGGAAACGAATGAGCGGAATATCCCCCGGCAAGGCCTCCCCTATTGAGGGGAGTTCGCGCAAATGCAGGGAAACCGCCGATTTTAATCCTCTGCCATCCGGCAGGGGGGAATAATTAGGCTGGTCATAGTCCGCCAGCGGAATTCCTTTCTCATCGGTTAATTCGAGCTCGCGCGCAACGCCGACGATCAGGCCAAGGCAATCACAGCCCACACCTTTCACGCGGCCTTGGTGATGAAAAGGCGTGCCGAGCCAGCCACGCGCGGCGCGGATAATATCGTCAGGTGTTACGGTCATCGGAAAGTGCCAGCGGTTTTTAGCATGGCGTCGGTGCCAGGAATATGCGGCTCACCGCGGAAATTCGCCACGTTGTTGAATTTTGCCTTGCAGGTAGGAAAGAGCTTGTCGCATCCGGCTATCACATTGAAGGTATCGCCGTTTGCGATGGCATAGGGCATCGGAAGTGCCAGCACGATTTGCTTATTGGCAAATTCCTTAATCTCGCGCCGCAAGCCCGCATTGGCGCCGGTGAGCCATTGCACTTCGCCCCCGGTGAAATAGCCCGCCGCCTGCGTTAACGCATTGGAGGCGAATATCAGGCTGCTGGTCACGGTGTTGACCGTGCCGGCGAAAGTGAATGATGCAAGATTCACCGTGCAGCGCGCATCGCCTAAAATAGCGCGGCAGGACGGGCTGAAAAGCTGGCCGATATGCTGCTGCATCAGCTCGGAAAGCCCGCGCAGTTCGGCCACGAACGTGTCTTTTTGCAGCCGCACTTCACCGAGTTTTCCCCGGCGCATCATCATGCGGTCTTGTGTCAGGTCGTTGTAATTGACTTGGAACACCTCGACTTCGGCAAAGTCGTAAAGGCCTGCCATCAGATCCGGCGCAGTAATATAGCCAGGCTCCAGCACGCCCTGCACATCGACGTTATCTACGGAGAAATCGTCTTTGGATTCGATGCTGGAAGGCGTGAAGCCAACGATGCTCAGATAGGTCAGGCTGGCATAAACCAGGTCTTTGTCGCAATCGGTATAGGTTTTGACCACGCCATCTGTGCGGGTAATTTTCCAGCACGTCGCAAGCGTGGTTACTTCCCCTTGAAGATGCGCGTTGAAGGATGGGCTTACGGCGCGCATTATTTTAGCTCCACTAGCGTGATGCCTTCCCAGCTCCGGGTGCCGAAATCGTCAATGCTGGGGTCGAGGTGATCGATATCGAAGCGCACTGGAACATCGAACTCAAAATCCGCAGTGACAACGACGCCTGCGCCCGGCGCTACGGTGAAGGTCACAATGCCGGTGGTGTAGTTGACGCTATAGCCGCTGCCTTGCAGCACTGCGTTCAGGTAAATTTTGAGTGTGCCGTTATTTACCGGCTTGCTGATGGTGCGCGTGACGGTGACGCTGCCGCTGGTGTATTTTTTTACCAGTTGGAATTGCGTGACCGTGCCGTTTCCGGTGCCGAGGTTCTGGCCGGCGGCTTGGTAATCTGTCCAGTCCTTAAAGCGAAAGCCTATAGCCCGCCCTTGGCGCGCGCGGAAGAACGCAATCAACTCGTCCAGCTGCGCAGGCGTTTTGACGCCATGCGATACGCTGTAGCGGGCGCGCGCCTGACTCCAGTTGATATTGCGCTGTTCTTTAGCGGAAAATAACTCTACGATGTCCGTTGAAAATTCTGGCCCGCCTCTTGCGCCGTAGGAAATATCGGCAGGGAATTGAATTTCCTCAATAGTTGGCATTAGAAACACACTATAGGCTGTTAATTTTATATTTACCAACAGCCTTTAGTATGTTATATACTCGGAAAGTAACATACTATAAGGTGTGGATTATGGCTGATTTTCTACAGATGCAGCGGCGTTCGCTGGATAAGCACATGCAGGCCATCCAGATAGGCGAAGTGCCGAATGGCGGCTGGATACGCGCAGTACGCTCGGCGCTCGGCATGAGCGTGCGCCAGCTCGCGGTTCGGCTCGGCATCAAACAACAATCGGGCTCGAAGCTGGAAGCGAACGAAGCGGACGGCTCCATTACGCTGAACTCGCTGCGCAAGGCAGCGGAGGCGATGGACTGCCGCTTTGTGTACGCTATGATTCCAAACGGCAGCTTGGATGAAATCGTGCGCAGACAGGCAATGAAGAAAGCAGCAGAGGCTTTTGCGCCTATCCACCGCACCATGACGCTTGAGGCTCAAGCATTGCCCGATAACAGCGAAGTGGTGCGTGATGCCGCCGAGGAATTGATACGCAAAAATTCTAAGAAGCTGTGGAACGCATGATTGACTTTGTTTATATCCCCGGCCAAACGCCGCTTACCGAAGAAGAAAAACGCGACCTCATCCCGAGCTTGGCAACACGCGAAGATCTGGATGCGTGGGAACAGCAGAACATCATCGAAGCGCGCGAGTGGCTGATGAAAAAGAGCACGCTTGCGCGGAAAGTAGCTATCCGTGAGGATTTTCTGTTGGATTTGCATAAGCGCATGTTCGGGCGCGTCTGGCGCTGGGCGGGCAACTATCGGCGCTCGGATAAAAATATCGGCGCACCGTTTTACGAAGTGCCTATCCAGCTTCGCCAGCTACTCGACGATGCAAATTATTGGCAGGAGCATGACAGCTTCCCGGTGCGGGATATGGCGATCATGCTGCATCACCGGCTGGTAAAGATTCACCTGTTCGCCAATGGCAACGGCAGGCACTCCCGCCTGTGCGCGGATGCGATTGTCGCACAGGCGGGCGTTGAGCCGCTTAGCTGGGGCGGCGGCGATCTGAACAAGCCGGAAGAACTGCGCCGCCGGTATATTTCGGCGCTGCAGGCAGCGGATAGCGGTGATTATGCGCCGCTGCTGGATTTCGCTTCTTAAAGGTTTCGCTTCGCCCGCGAAATGGCGCGCGCGGCATCTGAGGCAATCTGGCCTTGGCTGCGCTTGAATGAAACAGCATCCTGCGTCGTCACGTTCAGATTAACTACGATGGTATCGCCGCCTTGCGCGCTGTTGTCATTGGCCGAACCGCCATAACCGTTCGGCACATAAAGCTCGCGCCCGCGCTCGCCTCCCAGATAGGTCATGCCGGCAGTAACGTCACCGCCGCCAGCACGGAAACCGCCGAACTTTCCCGCCATCGCAAGTGCGACAATATCCTGCGACATACGACGTGGAATATTGTCATTAGACACGTTCGCGGCACGGCGGAATACATCATTGGAGATAATTTCGCCATCCACCGGCGGGATAAACAGCTCCGGCCCGCGCTCGCCTACGATGATCGGAGTGCGCGCACCCACTGAGCCGCCATCTGCAAAGAATCCGATAAGGCTGAAAATGCTGCTAGCGAGATTAAGGATGCCGCCGAAACCGCCACCACCGCCGCCGAATAGACCGGAAAACATCCCGCTAAGGCCGCTGAAAATACCGGAAAGGCCGGAAGTCAGCCCAGAGAATAATCCGCCCAGGCTGGAGAGAAACCCGCCGCCCGCACCGCTGGGCGAAAAGACATTGCCGAGCATGCCGAGAAAGCCACTGCTGCCCGCGCTCTGTTCGCCAAAGGCATCGGCAAAAAACTCGCCTTGGTTCGCGCCGAAATTATCATTGGCCGGTTGCAGCCAGGGAAGCGGCGCTTGCTGTTGCTGCCAAGGTAACGGCGCCTGCTGCGGCTTGCCGAAAAGCTGGCCTAAAAGACCGCCGAAGCCGAGGAAGGTATTGCCGGAAGCATTGCCTTGGCTGCCGCCCCCGAAAATACTGGAAATAATGCCAGAAAGCAGACCGCCGCTGCGCTGGCCGCTGGCATCCTTCTGGCCGAGTATCGCGTCCATAATCGGGCGCGCGGTGATTTCGGTAAGCGTTTTGAAATATAAATCCTTAAAGCCGGAAAGCATATCTTTCCATCCGGCCTTGCCTTTGGTGAATACGCTTTGCAGGCCGTTCTTAAACACGCCTTCGAAGTCATTATTGAATTGCTCGGTCAGGCGCTTGTTTTCGCGCAGCACCGGGTCTTGCGCCTCCAGCTCCTTGCGTAAGCCTTCCGCCTTGCGCCGGATGGCCTCGAACCCTTCCGCCGTTTGCGGCTGCAGCCGCGTCAGTTCCTCCATGGCGCGGTTATATTTTTCCTGCGGTGTCAGCGTTTCTTCGATGAGCTGCTTGATGGTGCGCCGCGATTGCTCCATTTCAAAATCGCTGGCGATTTGAGCTTTCGTATCCTCAATATTTCGGCGCTGGGCGACGGTAAGTTTGTCATAGCTGCCTACCGTGTTACGGATAGCCTGATCGACTGCATTTAGGCGCTGTCCCAGCTCATCCAGGCCTGAATCGGCCAGCCTGTCGGAGGAATCGTTACGCAGTTTCTTGAGCTCGCTTTCCAGTGAGCGCCCGCTGCCTTTGCCCGCGCTGCCGGTAGCGGTCTTAAGCAAATCCAAATCGACTTTCGGCGGTGCGGCGGGCGAAGGAATTTTGGGTGCCGTGGCGGTAGCTTTTTCCGCCGGGCTTTTGCTTTCTGCATTGGCTGTCGCGCCGCTGCCATTCTTGGCCTTGTCAGTTTCGCGCTGCAGGCGGTTGGCTTCGCCGACAACATCATCCACCAGCCCGCGGAAATAGTCGATGACGCCGCTGAATGTATCGACGACATAGTTTTTTATGTTCTGGAAAATGCCGGTAATGGCATCGTAAAGGCTCTGGAACACGCCGGCGATGGCGTTCACCACTTCGCCGATATACTCCGCTGCCGCTTGGATGGCGGTGCTGATGGCATCGTAAATGCTCGAAAACACCGCTGCCACCGGCTCCAGAAGCCCGCCGAAGTAATTTAAGGCCTGATCGACAGCGCTGCCTACCGCTTCGCTCACGGCGTCAAAAGCAGAGCTGGCGGCACTGGTGATGCTGTCCCATATTCCTGAGAGCGCCGCGCCGAGGCTCGAGAAAGCCTGCATAACGCTATCGGCCGCGCTGCTTAAGCCGCCGCCAATCCAGCTTGCAAGCTGGGTGACGTTATCCATCACCCGCTGCGTGACCACGTTCCAGGTTGCCTGTACGATATTGCCGACACTGGCATTAAGCGGTCCCAGCGTGACGAGCGTATCCTTGAAATAAAGAAATGTGGCGACCACCGCGGCAATCGCCAGCACGATTAAGCCGATGGGTCCGAGCATGAGGTTGAAGGCCACGCCCAGCGCGCCTGCGGCAACCGATAATCCCTGCATCGCTACCGCTGCCAGGCCGTTGATCGCCGGAAGCGCCATGATGCGGGTGGCGAATCCTGCCACAGCGCCCGCGGCAGTGGTGATAGCGCTTGCCACTTTCGGCCCGTTGATGCCGAGCAGTCCCAGCGCGGTATTGAACAGATATGTGCCTCCCGCCGCCGCTTTCGTGGCAAGCGACGCGCCGCCGGTAGAAGTTGCGATTTTCTCACCTGAAATCATGTAGAGATTGGCAGACCGTGTAGCTGCGGCCATGCCGGTGGCGTTAGCGACTGCCTCAATCGTGCCTGCGCGCAGCGCGCGCGCCGCGTTGGTGCCGACCGTTGCAAGCAGCGTGAAAAAGGTGATAGTGCGATTAATGGCAATGCCTGCCAGCGCGATCGCCAGCAGCTCGGCATTATCGGCAATAAGCTGCAGCACTACGGCCAGTGCTTTGCCGAACACCAGCGCCGCGTCACTATTGGCGAATACAATGAGTTTATCGAGCAACTGGTTGAAGGCAGGCGCGGCCTCGGCGCCGACCTTACGCAGGAATTCATTAAAGCTATTGCGCAGGATTTGGATTTTGCCTGCCGTGGTTTCAAAGGCCTTTTGCGATACGGAATTGAGATCGCTGTTTTCCTGATAGGCTTTATTCGCCTCTTTCACGCGCTCGGTCACACGCCCGAAATTGACCGCCAGCAGCGGCAGCACGGCGTTGATTTCCGTGCCGTTTAAGCCCAGCGAGGCAAGCACGTTTTCGGCATTGCCGCCTTGCTCGATGACGCTTTGCAGCCCGCTGACGAATTGCAAAAACGCGCCGAACGCATCTTCCTGAAAGGCTTTTTTGAATTGGTCGCCGGTGGTGCCAGCCAGTATGCCGAGCGTGCGCAGATCCTCGCCACCGGAATCGGTAGCGCTTTTAAGCGCAAGGAAGGTACGCAGAATAGCCGAGCGCGCCAGCTCAGGCTGCTGTCCGAATTCACGCATAGCCGTGCCGAGGCCTACCAGGTTGGCGCTCGATACCTTGAATTGTGCCGTGCCTTTGGACAGCTCGATGACCATCCGGGCAATTTCCGATTCCGAAGCGGCAGAAGTGCGGCCGAGGTAAACGATGCTTGAAGCCAGCCGGTCCACGGTGCCGATATCCTCTCCGGCCACGTTGATGACGCGCGCCAGAATGGTAGCCGCTTCTTCTCCCGCCAGGTCGCTGGCGAATCCCAACTTAGCGACGGTTTCGGTGAATTTAAGAATATTGGCGCTGCCCTCGATGCCGAGTTGCCCGGCGGAAGCGGCAATGCCTAAAAGCTGCTCGCGCGCTACTGGCAAGCGTTGACTCATGCGAATCAAATCATTGCCGAGATCGGCCAACGCCTGCCCGGTAATATCGGTAGTCTTGCTAACATTCGCCATGCCGCGCTCGAACTCCACGAAGGAGCCGATGGAACGGCGCACGAAATCGCCAATGCCGATACCGGCGATAGCCCCCTGCACGGAAAACAGACTTTGCTTAAGGCGGTTAAAACTGCCGTCAAGCTGATCTGTCATTTCGCGCGCACGGCGGCGCACGCCTTCGAGCTCGGTATTAACGACCCGCGCGCCTGCCTGCGCGCCACGCGGGTCGATGGTTACGACAAGTCTGCTTTCCACGATGCTACTGTTTCAGCTTGGATTGGTTACGTTTGTTGATGTGCTCGACGAATTCCGCATCCATGGCGCGGATGAGCTGGAGGAAGCGGTCTATGTCGTCCACTTCATAAAGACGGATATATGCTTCCAGCTCGGTCAGGGGGATGCAGCCCACGCCCATGCCGGCGCTGCGGCTTGGCGATAGGATGATAAAGGCGTCGCGGATATCGAGCACATCCGCAAACACCTCCGGCTCTTTAGCAAGCGCCGAAGGTGTCACGCCTTCCTTTTCTTCTAGGTGCCGGAGGAACTTGAGATGTTCTCCCCATTCGACGTTCCATCGGACCCACTCGATAAGTTTTTTTCCGCTTGCTCCAGGTGCTCCTGACGGAACAGCTCGGCATCGCTGGCGAGGTCAACCACCTGGTCGCGGAAATCGGCCAGCTCCGGGTCGGAGAGAATTTTCAGCGCAGCGGCTTCGCTATACGGCACTTCCTGTTTGTCCAGCACCAGGTTTTCCCAGCCCAGCAGCACCGTTTTGGCGAGGCATTTAGCGAGGATGGCGTTTTCCGTCGCCTCCTCGAGAGTGCGGTTGCGGATCTGGCGCTCATGAGGTTTCGTGAGCCTCTGGTAGAGTTTGCGAAAATTAGGATTTTTGAGGCGAGCAATTTTGAGTTTTAAGCCGCCGCCCAGGTCTTGCGACCATACGCCTTCAATTTCCTTTTGCGGGTCTGTGGCAAACAGTGTGCGGATATCGTTCATGGTTAGGCTCCTTAAAGTTGGTTAATAAAAAATGTGGAAAACACCGCTTACGCGATGCGATCGAGCTGGATGGTGAAGTCGTAGGTGGGATGGCGCAGCGCCTGAAACTCAATGTCTGCCATGACGTCCTGATCGGCCGCGCCAGCGGTCAGCTCGCCCTTGGTCAGCTTCACCCGCGGCAAGGTGAGGATGTAGTTGTTGTTGGCCGCATCGGTGAAGCGGAAGGACAGCGAGGTTTCAGTGCCGACGATATATTTGGAATACAGGTCGCTCGCCAAGCCCTCGAAATAAGCAGAGAGTTTGCCGGTCACGGTGGCACGGCCTGCGCCGATGCCAGCATTACCGAGCACGCTGACGGCTTTTTGTTGCCGCAGCTTATTATCGAGATTTACTGAAAACTCCTTGAGCTTTCCGGCAAACAGCGCGCCGCCTTCGGAGATGTAGGCGACGTTGTTCACGGCATTGAGCACGTCTGCGGTAGGTGCCGCCACCGGCCCGCCGGTGCTGATAGTGACGGCATTGAGCGCCGAACCTTTCCCGAGCATATTAAGTACGCCGGTCATGATTTCGCCCGCCGTCAAATTGAGCGCCATAGTGTTGACGCGCATGCCTGTGAAGGCCTTGAACTTGGTGACGTCGGCAAAAGCTACTTCCATCGAAAAGCTCTTGGCCGTGACGCCGTTACGCAAGGTTTGGCCTTTGATGGTGCGGCCTGCCGCTGCCGATTCGTTCACCAGCGCGGTTTCACCTTTTACGGTGATCGTGCCGGCAGCGACGGTGAGGACTTGGAAAAAGCCGTTATTGGCCGGATTAGTGAAGCCGGAAGTGCGAATCCACTGGCCTGCCTTGATATTGCCAGTGATAAAGCCGTTGGCAGAATCGGTGAAACTATCCGGCGAGCCCGAAACAGCGGCGAACGTGCTGCCGGTCATGTTGGTAGCGGTAAGCCAGGCATTGTAAAACGCCCCGGCGAGCAGATCGTCCGGCGCACCGTAGGACACCTCGAAATTGATGTTGCCGCCCGGTTGCGCGTCCGTGCGGATAAGGTCGGTGATTTGGCGGTCGGAGCGAATTTCGTTCGACTGTTTGGTATCGATGGAGAAATTCAGCGTTTCGCCGGTAAAGCGCATTGCTTTGAGGGCGGCGGCGGGTGTGGTGCCCCAGGTTACTTCCTCAAGATAGTAAAGCTGGGAACGAGCGGTATCTGCGAATGGCATAGGAGTCTCCTTGTTGGGTTGGGGCTTAGAACGACAAAAGGCCATGCGCGGGATGCGCACGGCCTTTCTTGAAATGCGAACAGGCTAAACGAGCTGGTCGCGGAAAAACGGATAGGAAAGATTTACACGCCAGTAATTTTCGTCTTTGCCGAGATCGCGGCGCTGTGCGGCACGACAGGTAATTCCGCTAAAATTTTGCGCCCGGAAAATGCCCTCTATCGTATCGGCATACTGGTCTATGGCTTTCAGGCCTTTATCTAGAGGCACGAAAATATCCACGCTGATGACGCCGGGATAGCGTATTAATCTTTGCGCGCCCATGCTGCGCAGGCTGGCGTCGCCATTGAGAATATGCAGCGCCACATAGCCTGCCGCTGCTTTGTCGGCGCGCAGATTATCGAACACGACAGGAACGGAGGGAAAGGCCGCGCTCCAATCGGTAGCGAATTTAGACTGAATGGCGTTGCGTTGCGCGGTATAGGTCATGTTTTGCCTTCCAGTTCCGCCAGCGTGGTACGAACCATGCCATTCGGCGCTTGCTTGCTGCCGCCATATTCAAGCGTGCCGATGTAAGGCAGATTGTTGGCGATGCTGATGGAAGAAAACGGCTTGGCGCTGTCGATAACGCCTGTCCCGCGATTGATGGATTCCGCAGTAGCCTGTTCGCGCGACAGGGAAGCGGAAATTTCTACCGTTTCGGATGGCACGGCGTTTACCGCGGTCATCCAGTTGCTGCGCGCCCGCCCGGTATCGACAGGCGTTTTATTGACGACTCCGGCAAGCACCTGCATCGCTACCTTTTTGACGCCTGCAAGATGATCACCAGGCACTTTCACCTCGGCGAATAGCCTAAGGTCTTTGTCAAAATCGTTGATATTGCTAGGCATTTAGTTTCTCACTTGCAGCGTATGCAGGATGGGCGTATCGCCCGCGTAATCGCTTTTGACGTTGATGATCAGCAAGCTCTGCCCGCCGAGAATGAGTGTATCGCCTTGTTGTGGAGTGACGCTCAGGCTTCCGGCCGCGATGATGATGCGCCGATCGCCTGCCTTCACCAGCCCCTGCGCCACATGAAATTCGCTGTAACTTTCGATAAGGCCGCGCACGGCAAAATCCGTGCTCGATGCCGCCACGTCGCCGGTGGCGGGATTATAGGCAGAAGCTCCCGGCTTGCGCAGGGTCATGGCAGCACCGTAAGTTTCGATGCTGTCCTTAGCGAAGGCGAGAAAATCGGTGTCGAAGCTCATGCTCGGAATAACTCTGCGGTGGGTGAATCTTTGAACAATCCGGCCAAAATTTGCCGCACGATGGGAAAGGTGCGCTGTGAACTCGCCCGGTCAAAGTATTCGATTTCGAGTGAAGCGACTTTCTGGCGCTTCACATTGCCGCCGCGCGCCAGGGATGGTGAGAGCGGTTTGTCGAGCGCTTCCAGCGCCAGCTCACAGGCGGCATTTTTTACGCGGCGCGGCACCGAGTCGGTGTCGATTGGCCTGCCTTCGCGGTCATAAACCAGGATGCGCGGCCAGCCTAATGCCTGCTCGGTGTATTTGATGTGGCCGAGCCAGTAAAACTGCGCGTCCAGAAAGGAAGTGGCGTAAAGAATCGCCGCCTCCTTTTCGGGGTTGGTCTTCCCGGCCCATACCGCGTTGTTGCGCTCGGAAAAATAGGTATTGGCTTCCGAGAGCGACACATAGGCATTGGCGCCGGGCAGACCTGTCCCGTCTTCAACGGTCAAAACCATGAAGATAGTCCTTACTTAGAGTTAGGTTTTTTGTGAGGTTGCGCTTTGGCCGCTGCCTCTTTCGCTGCAGCTTCTTTTGCCTCCGCCTCTTTCTGCTTGGCAGCCGTATCTCCTTTGCCTTCGCCGTCTTTTTCCAAGCCATCCGGCGCGGGTTCTTTTACAGCTTCCGATACGCTTAAGGTCTCTTTGGCAGGTTCGCCTTCCTGTCCAATGCCGGCAGCGGGTGCGCCAGAAGATTCACCAGCAGGCGTTCCAGATTCCGTCGGCGGTTGCACGAGCTGCGACAGCGGTGTAGGCACCAGCACGATTTCCGAGCCTTCCGGTGGCAGGGTAATGCCGCTAATATCCGGCACCGGCGGCGCAGGTGGATTGGCAGGTTGTTTGCTGTAGGCCGCATCATATTCCGCGCTTTTTTGCTTGAGCTCATGCGCCGGGCAAACATCGTGATAGCGACAAAGAATACTGGCCGCGGCATGTGCGTCCTGTGCAGGCAAAGTGCATACGCCGTCGATGAACTGGTAAGCACCGATAGCGAGGGTTAAGCCACGGTTAGGCCCATAGGTGGTGAAACGTGCGAGATTATCTTGAGACATAGGAAACTCCGATTAAGGGTGAAAGAAAAAAGGCGGGAGCAAGCCCCCGCCTTTTCAGGTGAGAACGGCGTTAGTTGGTGATGCCTTTCAGCGCAGCGAGGCCACGCAGAGAGAACAGCGCCATGCCGCAGTACCACTTGACGCGGGTGATGGTTTCGTCCTTCGTTTCCGAAATACCCACATCGTCGATCTGGATGCCGGCTTGGTCATTCATGGCAGTAAGGCCAGAAATACCGTGCGTCATCGAGCCATCGTCCAGGGTGCCTGCGAAAATCGTGGTGCAGGCCGTGCTCGAGCCCTGGGTCTGGTTGATCGGGATGTAGTCGTTACGGAAAATCGGGATATTGCGGTAAGCAGGAACTTGCTCGCCGCTCGGCAGCGTCACCACATCACCTATACTTGCCCCGCCCAGCGCGCGCAGAAGCGCGAGATAGGCACGCAACGGCCGCGCGTGCATCAGGAGGTAATCCACTTGGCCGTCCTTGTCGGTTACAAGGTCGATCAGCTGGTCCAGATAATCGAACTTGAGCACGTCACCGTTACCAGCACCTGCGTTAGCAGTGATGGATTGCGTCGGGTCCACCAGGCTTAAAAGCCCAGGGAACGTGTCGCCGGTGCCGTCGCCGTTGATCATCGAGTCCTGATACTTGCGGCCTACGGATTCGGCCTTCGAGCCCACCTGCACCGCCTTCTGGTCGGTGATGTTGGAGCGCGTCGCCTGAATCAGTCCGTTAACTTCCGCATCGCCGAGAAGCGTGGTGAGGCTGGAAGTTACGGGCGTGAAGGTCGCAGGGTTTTTGGCGGTGATGGTAGTGCCGACGCCGGAAAACTGCGCATCGCCCAACGCATTTTCACGGTTATAGGCCAGCGCATTGCCTTCGATTTCGGTGAAAGGCAGGAGCTGGTAGAAGCGATTGATGGTGATGACGTTTTCGATCACGCCAGCAATCAGCATGTTTTGGGAGAGCTTGGCGCTCTCCGCAAGAGTTACGGAAGACATAGGGTTTTCTCCTTAAGGGTGAATGTTGAACAATCACCAAAACTTTGGCTCGCCCGCTGTTTTGGACGTTTTTCTCGCCCGGTTTTGGCTTTGGCTCACCCGCCGCCTTCCTCGTGCAATAAAAAAGGCGCGCCGCCTCGCGCGACACGCCTTCAAAAAAGTGGTGTCAGGGTGTCAGCGTTTCTGCTGCTCAAGCCCTAACTGAATCTTCTGGGTAGGCGTCAGATCCTCCGGCTTCGCCTGCGAAAGATTGGCCGTGTTCTGCTTGCCTGCCGACGCGCCGCTGCCGGACGCACCACTGCCCTGATAGAATTTAGGCCGCGCCTTTTTGAACGTGTCGGTGAAATAGCCATCCAGCGTTACGCCAGAGAGCGGCTTGCCGGCATCGTCCTTGACGATGACATGATTATCATCCCCAAGCTCGAAGCGGTTTTTGGTAAGCGTGAGCACGTCGTCGATATCCTCTGCGAACACGCCGGATTTGGCAATGGCGCGCCGCAGCTGGTCGTCGAGGATATAGTTACGCATGCTGCTTTCCGTCTGCGTGACTTTGCCGGTGAGCTCGGCCACGGTTTTGGAGTGATCCGTTTTTAGCGCATCGATGGCCTTGTTGTGGTTTTCCTTCGCTTTCGCCAGCGCTTCCTCGTACTTGCCCTTGGCTTCGAGCGATTCTCTCTCGCGTTGCTCCTTCTCGGAATCCCACTCGGCTTGTTTGGTGCGAAGGCGCTCATATTCGCTTTTATCGAAGCCTTCAAATTCCTTGGCGCGTTTCTCGAAATCGCCACGGATTTTACGCTCGCTTTTGAGGGCTTTGTTGGTTTCGAGAAAAGAGTTTGCGACAGCCTGCGCATCGAGCTGGTAATTGCCATCATCGCCTTTCTTGTAGAATTTCCGGTTTTCCTCTGCGATGCGTTCGAGAGAATCGGTAGTCAGGGGTAAATCGTGCATGGAAGGCTCCTTTGCTTGGGTTAAAAATGAACACAAAAAACCCCGCGTCCGCGATCGGCAGGCGCGAGGTCAACAAAAAAGCCGCCGAACTTGCGTTCAAGCGGCTTATTCCACTGCTATGCGCAGCAAAATCTTATGGCGGCGGGTATTGTCCAAAAACTTGCCGTATGCCCGCTTCTGTGGCGCCGAGCCGGTCAAATCCTGCGCCTTTCAAAATTGTATCCGGCGCTTCGATAATGGACGTCACACCAGGCGCGACGGCTTCGGATGCGCCTGTGAGCCGATAGATATTATCGCCGCGCACGAACCAGAGGAAATTGCGCTTTACGCCTGCAAATTCCGTGCGCTTGACGTAGGTAAAAAAGCCTTCGCCGCCTTCATTTTTCTGGACAAGGATATCGTCTTTCGTAACGCCGAGCTTATTAGGCTTAATGCGTTTTTCAGTGACCGCAATAGGGTCTATCCATTCATCTTTTTTCTGCGGTGTTTTCTCGGCTTCATTCAGCAAGGCGTTCAACTCCTGCATGTTGACTGGATTTTTGTCCGCTGCGAATGCGGCGGCAGATAAAAGAACAAATGGCGCGAGAAGAAAATGGCGCATCGGCAATGACAATCTAATTGAGATAGGTTTTACGACCTTTAAGAAAACAGTTCAGGCACAGCAACCGGCTGACAACCGACTTTAACGCATTGCCGCTACGCATGACCATCGTACTGACCGGCATAAATTCAGTCGTATCTATGCCTTCGTGGAACAGACAGCAATTGCATGTCACCCGTTCCTCGCTCGATCTGGCCTGCAACTCCCTTCGTGGACTTTGACCACCTTGAATGAGTGTAAACCTTGGTATATCGCTCTGAATTTCCATGCCGCGTATTATAGCGGCTGGAATTATCTTTGCAACTTTGCAAAGGCGTCTGCTTCACGCGCCTTCAATTGCGCGAGGGTGTAAATGTCGCCTTTGAAATCCACGAAGCGGTCCAGCGTGAGGCCCCCATCCCGAAAGAGCTGCCCCTTGGTTTTGCCGAGCACATCGTCCTGCACTTCGGCGCTCTGTTTCTTAAGCCACTCCTGATATGTCAAGCTATCCGGCACCTGGCCGTCCATGGAAGCGCGTGTGCTGGGACTGGCTTCCTTGGCACTGATTCCAAGTTCTTCCCAGCTTCGCAAGATTGGCGTTGAGCTGGAGCGGCAATTGTAATGGCGCGGCGGCATAGGGCCGCTGCCAAGATCGAATACCTGGCCGTCGAGCGAAGCGCAGATGACGGTGGTGCGCCGGTCCAGCGTGGCGGTAAAGCGCCAGGCCTTCACGACGCTCTGGTTTTCCTGATAGAGCTCGTCGCGCGCGCGGGCTGTGATATGCGTGATGGAAGTCCGCACCAGCCGCTCCACATCGTCGCGCGAACGCTGCAGGATACCGTCTTTATACTGCTGCGCTTTCGTGCCGCGGATGCGACGCATGATGTCGGCGTTGGTTTCGCCTTCGATAATTCCCATGCGCAGCGCCTGTTCGATTTGCTTAATGCGGCCTGCATCCAGTTCTTTCAGTTCGTCGGCAATGAAGCGCCCCTGCATGGGCTTGCTGGTCAGAAGCGCCGATAACGTATCCAGCGAAGGCCGCACCAGCGTGATTTCCACAGGCGCTAGCGATTCGATGAGATTGGCGTTGAAATCGGCTTCATAGCGGGCAGTGTCGATCAACGTGCCGCTTAACCGCTTCTGCAGCACCTGGTAAGCGTCGCTGGATATAGCGCGGATTTCTGCCAGCATTGCCCGAAGGCGCTTTTGTGAAAACTCCGTTAGGTCGGCGCTGATTAGCGCATTGGTAATCTCGATTTCGCTCTGGTTGAGCAATTCGAGCATATCGCGCACGGTCTGTGTCGCGTAACGCTGCAGGTAGATTTGATGTTGAACCCCTGCATGAAACAATGCCTCGTTGAGATTAGCCATAGTTACTCTGCCGATTGCCCATCATTCTCTTTCGGTGCCGGTATAGTGGCAGGCGCTTCCGTTTCGATGCGCGTGATTTCTTCTTCTACATCGAGATCGTTGCGTAGCACGTTGCGGCGCTTGAGCTCGCCCAGATAGGTTTCGCGCGAAAGTTCTCCTGCCAGGCGCGAACGTAAGAGTGTATCTTCATCTTTGCCAGAAACGAGCGATAGGCCGAAGTCATCGTTAATATCCACGCTACCGGCATTTTCAGCATCCAACTTCGCCCATCCTGCCATGAGGCCAAACGCTTGCTGTACTGCATTTTCCAAGCGCCTAACCATATCATGTAGCGCCGAATTGGTTTTAGCGGTATCAAGCGCGGCGGCAGTAGCGGATGCGTCACCGGAACGCTGGACAAGCATTTGCGCGCCCATGGCATCCATTTTTTCTTCGAGGTCGCGCAGCGATTGCCGCCCAGATTCCACCGCGGCCCCTGTATGCTCAACATAAGAAAGACGCGCTTGCGGGTCCTCCGAGAGAATCATGCGGTTTGGACCGATTTCGATTTCCTTCTGGTCCTGATTAAAACCGGCACCATGCAGTAGCGGAAAACGTATGAAGTGCAGGATATGCTGCTGATCAGAGGATGACTGCCAATGCTGCACGTTAAGATGTGCCAGATCCAGCAGCGGTGGCCTAGCTGCCATAAAGCCGGTCTTACCCGTGTAGAATGTCACTAAAGGCACGCGGCCAAGAGAAATTTCCCCTTGGTCAATAAGCACCCACTCTTTTTTCTGTTTTTCGTATAGTTCGAAGCGATCTGTAAATAATACGCGGATGCGCTGTACAATTTTCTCACCCCATTTACCATCAGCCTCTATCGCATTTTCACGGATGCGCACCTGCGTGAGCGTGCGCACGCCGCCCACCATTTCAGAGCTCCAGGCAATAAGATTAATGGCCTTAACCGGCACAACGTAAGGACGCGCTTTGGCCTTTTGCTCATCGGCCAATGTTTTACCCGGTTCATTGCGCGGAAAATCGACGAGCAGATGCGTTAAACCATCGGCTAGTCCTAGTTCGAATACTTCGCGGCAGAAAGTGGTGATGTTGCTGCCGCATAAATCAATGTTCTCGCACCATTCCTTAATTGGTTCCAACGTGGCCGCATCAACAACCGTAGGCTTGGAGAACGGTTTTCCGACGAGTTTTTGTACTGTGTCGGCAAAAGCATTGTATAGCGTTGAACGTGAAAGACGGTTGCGATAAGCCTCCGGGCTTTCTCTCGGCTCACGCGGCAAATATAATTGCCCAGCAGCACGCATGGCATCGGTGCCGCCCATTAGCGTATCAACAAGGCGCAGATCCTCGTGCATATCCAGATAGGCTTGAGAAGGTGTATCGACTGTTGGCTGCTTAGGCATAATTATACCCGGAACTCGGTACTTTGCTGTTTTTCGCCGCCGCCCATGACGGCGTAGCGTGTTTCATCGGCCGCGTGGTCTTCGGCCTCGGTGTCAATGTCATCCGGCTTTTTCGGGTCACGCTGCAGGACCGGCACGGTGCGAATCCAGTCCAGGCAATTCTCGAAAATCCAGATGCCCGGGCTTTCCGGCACTTCCTTGGCGGAAACTTCCAACATACCGCGCATTTTCTGCCAGCCGGCGATGCGGTTGTTATCGGCTTTGGAAAAGACGATCATGCCGCCAGCCTCGCGCGCGCCTTCGCGCATTTGGTCGTAAATGCTCGGCCCGCCCGCTTTAATGAAAATAGAAGGGTCTGCAACGCAGCCGCTCCATTTCCGCCCCTGACTCATGGAAACGACACCAGCGCCTTGCTGTTTATTGGTAAGGCCGGTGCCGACATTGGGCTTCACATAGCCCTGCATATCCTTTTGTACCGTGTACCATTCGCCCACGCGAATGATGGAGCCGCGCGGGAAATAGAGACCGAGCTTTTCCAGCGGCGCTCCATCGCTTTCCGCCCATAGGCCGAGCGAGGACGGTTTAGCCGAACCCCAGTCGAAGCTGCGGCGCATGCGCCAGTTGGCGGGAATCTCGAATGGCGTAAGCACATGGCGGCTGGGATTCCAGACGTCATCGAAGAAGCCGCCCGCGACAATATCCCATATTCCGAAGCGCCAAGCTTTAACGAGCGCTGCGGAACCTGCTTGCAGAAGGCGGCGCTCATAGCCGGGGTCTTTGAGGGTAAGCGCCGGATTATCCTCAAGCCGTGCAGGAATGAACACGCGCGCTTCGCCGCTTACCGGGTCGATGAGCTTGGTAAAACCGCCCGGCGCCGGAGTAATGTAACGCTGCTTCACCCAGTTATGGCCTGCGCCGCCGGGGTTTCCGGTAAGACGCAAGCGCACCGGCACACCATGCGCCGAGCGCAGCGTGGCGCGGATGCGGTCGATAGCGTTGGGTGTCGGCCAGTTGGTCGCTTCCTCGACGCAGATCCAGGTATAACTGTGGCCTTGATAATTCTCGGCATCATTCTCGTCCCAAAGATGCCGCATTTTTAACGTAGCACCGTTGGGAAACAGCCAGAGCTGTTCGCCTTTTAGCCAGATAGCGCCGAGCTTGGGATAGATTTGCTGCGCTCGATACTGAACTTCCTCCAGCTGCTTGTAGGTGCGGCGAAAGAAAACGCCGCGGGCGAATTGACCATAACGATCGGCATGGATGGCAAAATCACCCAGCATGCCGTCTGTCTTGCCGCCGCCGCGCGCGCCGCCATAGAACACCTCGAAAATTGGACAGGAAATAAGTGCTGTTTGTGGGCCGGGCTGCGGCTTCCAAACCGCTATGTGGGCTTGGGCGCGGTTTTTGGCTTGTTCTTTTCTTCCCATGCGTCGTCACTCTCTGCTTCAGCTGGGGCTTCGATGACGTAACGCACCGGCGCACCATCAGCTCCGGCAATCTCCTGACGTTCGGTGTATCCTCGGCTCTTGCCCTTAGTTTTTAAGAAAAAGATGATGGATGCGGTGTCGCCATCGCGGATTTTCTCAAGGATTTTGCCTTCGGCCAGGTCGAGCACACCTTGCTGGCATTCCTCTACGACGCGCTGCAGATGCTTGTTGCGCTTAACGTAATTGGTAACGGTGCTCGGCGCGCATTTGAGCTTTTGGGCGGCGATGTACTGCAAGCCTGCGGATTCGCGTAGTGCGTGCTCTATTTCCTTGGCAGTAAATTTAGGTTTCTTTGGCATCGGCGTTCGGCTCCGCTTCCGCCTCCGCCTCCAGTTGCTGCAGGCGCTCAATGGCAAGATCCGCTAGCGCACGGATAGCGACTGCTGTGTTGAAGATATTTTTGAACTGCTTGACGGCAACGATGGCATCAAAAAGCCGCGAATAATCTTCATACTCCGCCAGCAGGTAAGTACGCTTTTCCTTGGGCTTTGCCAGCCGCTCCAGATGTGACATGAACGCTTCCTTATCGGCAGGCAGGAATTGCAGCAGGATTTCTTCATACTGCGGCGTACCAATGGCGAGGCTGTCGATATCGAGCTTTTCTAAAATGTTAAAACTGTCATCGGTTAAGCCGGAATAGGCTTTATATTCGAGTGTTAGGCTTTCATAGAGTTTGCCGAGGATATTAGGGTCATCCTGGCCGGTAATGGCATTGTGGGAAAGCTGTATAGCGAGCTTCCGTTCCTCGGTGAGATAGGATTGAATGACCATCACCGGAATAAGCTGTTGGCCGGCAAGGAGCGCCGCTTCGACGCGGTGATTGCCGGAAAGCACGACGAGCTTGCGGCTTTCGGCATCGGGATAGACCAGCACGGCGCTGGTGATAGCATTGTCTTTTTTCAGGTTGCTGGCGAGCCGCCGCATCTGGTCGGCGGTCATGAAGCGGGCGTTTTCCTCTGCCGCCAGTGTTTGCAGCATGGCGGGCGGCACAGCTGAGAACGCCACCTTCACCGTTTCGCCATCGCCATCCGCAGGCGTAGGAAAGATAATGGCTTCCGGCGCGATGAAGCGGTATTGGTCTGCGTCGATCGGCAGCAGCTCGTCAGGCGTTTCGTTTTTGGACATAGGATTTCCCATATTTAGGCCAGTACCAGTGTGAATAAATTTCTTGCGGCGTTTCCGCCCGCATCTTGGAGCCGTAATTGATGATATTACCTTCTGCCGGATCATCGGCCTCGCGCCGGTTCAGCAGCTCGTAGATGCCCCGGTATTTCATGGAAACGGCATTATGAGTGCGGGCCGTGGTAACTACGAAGTCGATGCGGCTGATCAGCTTCTTGCTGACGATATCGAGCAGGCTGTTTGATGTGGCGAGGTAAGCGATGAATTTGGAGAGCTTCGCTTCCCGGCATAGCGTCACGTCGGAAAGCAGGTAAATGGTGGAATGGCCGAAGGTAGGGAACTTCGGCAAAGAGTAGATAATGCCGCCGACCAGCATCTTGTCTATGAAGATAAGAAAATTGGCGACGCCGGTTGTGTGGATGATGGTTTTTTGCAGGTAAATGTCTTTGATGAAATCCATGTGCCGACTCTCTGCCTGTACCACCTGCACCTTGCTTTCCGCGGTCAGTTTGGCCGGGTCGATGGGATCATAGGCGAACGGCTCCGGCGCTTTGTAGAGATGGCGGACGCTGGATTTATCGGTGCGGGCATAGCAGTAATGCGGCACTTTGCGCCCGGTCACATATTCCAGTACCGGCTTCCTGTGTTCAAAGAGCTGATCGGAGAGGATGCAATAAGGCGCGCCGGAAGCGTCCACCTCGTCGATGATATCGCCCAGCATTTTCGGGTTGTAGAGATCGTAATCCGGCGCAGGCCAGTGAATATTGTCCTCGATAAACTTGAATTGGCTTTCGTAATCGCCTTTGAAAAACGGGGGGAATGCCAGGATGCCCGCGCCGCTTTCGATAGCCTGCTTGACGTGCTTGCGCCAGTCGCCGCAGAAATAACCGTCCAGCGGCATTTCAGGGATGGTGCGGTCCAGCCTGTCCTTGGCGCGATTAAAGAATAGCTCGAAATTCTCTACATAGTAATCGAAGTGCTTGCGTGCATAGTCGTTTTTGCGCCCGCCGTAGCGCGCCATGTCGCAGGCTACAAGTAGCGCCGCCACGCGCTCGAAAAAGCTGTTTACGTCCGGTCTTTCCTCAATGAATGAAAGCGCGCCTTCAAAGCGGAGATTAAATTCGCGGTGGCACGCCAGGTAACCGACGGCGGAGGAATACAGGCTCACATCGTTACCGAATACCGGAAGCTGCGGAAACTTCGCTTTCAGCGCGCGCTCGATGCGGAAGCTACCGGAGCAGCAGACATAAGCCGCCTTCCATGCGCTGAAATCTAGAATGCGAAATACCTGCTCGATGCAGGCGGTGGGTACGGCACCATAGAACACTGTACTTCCCTCTAGCTCCCTTTTGATTACTATTTAAGCCGTTGTTTTTGCTGAATTTTTCTGTGTACGGCAAGGCTTCCGTGTGCTTGGATTGTCTTTGGAAATCAAGCATTTCCATAACTCAAACCAAGGAGACTATTATGCAAACGATACCTTTAACTTCATTAATATCCTCCCCGACCTACAACGTCAGGAAGACCGACCCGAAGAAAGACCTTGCCAGCCTCAAAGCCAGCATTGTCGCACATGGCCTACAGCACAATTTGATTGTGCTCCCGGTCAAAGGCACCAAGAAATATGAAGTAGTGGCCGGCAACCGCCGCTTCACGGTGCTCAATGAGCTGGTGAAGGAAGGCAAGCTGCCAAAGAATTTTACAGTGCCTTGCCAAATCACCGACAAGAAGCATGCGAAGGAAATCAGCCTTGCTGAAAACGTGGTGCGCAGCGCTATGCACCCTGCCGATGAATATGAGACGTGGGCAGCGCTGGTGGATAAGGAAAAGCTGACACCGGAGCAGATCGCTACGCGCTTCGGCACCACGGCATCCATTGTCGAGCAGCGCCTGAAAATGGGTCGCCTCTCTCCGAAGCTGATGAAAGCCTACCGGAATGAGGAATTGCCGCTCCAGGCGCTGATGGCCTTCACCTTAAGCGATGACCACGCACAGCAAGAGGAAGTCTATAAGCGTTTCAAGGGCAGCTATGAGCTAGGTCGCCCCGATGCCATCCGGCAGGCGCTGACAGAGAAGTGTGTGCGCAGCAACCACCGCGTCGTGAAATTCGTAGGTCTGGAAGCCTATGAAGCGGCGGGCGGCGCAATTCGTCGTGATCTGTTCAGCGATAAGCAGGATTGCTATCTGGAAGATGCACCACTGCTTCAAAAGCTGGCGCTCGGGAAACTGGAAAGCATCGCGGCCGAGCTGCAGAAGTCATGGAAATGGGCGGAGGCGCGTGAATCGTTCGGTTACGACGATCAGAGCAAATTCCGTCAAATCTATGAACATGAGCTGGGCGAAGTGCCTGCGAAACTGCTTAAAAAGCACGAAACGCTGGAGCGCAAGCTGCAAAAGCTCGAAGAAGCGGAAGTCGAAGAAAGCGAAGCAGCGCCGATTCAGAAGCAGTTAGACGAGCTGGAAGCGGAAATCGCTACCTATACCGGCTGGACTGATGAAGAAAAAGCTATGGCTGGTTGCATCGTGACCCTAGGCTGGGATGGCGAAGCGGATATCACCTGCGGTCTTGTCAGGCCAGAGGATGACACTAAGCAGCCGGAGCCCGAAGAAGAGGACGAAGGCGACGGTGCCGGCGACGAAGATGACGATGATGGGTCATACGGCCATCAATCCATGCGCGATGCCAGAATGGAAGGCAAATTCGATTACACCTCCGCGCTGCATGACGACCTTAAAAGCCATCGCCTGCAAGTGATGCGCTTTTACATGGAGGATAATTTCGAGGTCGCTTTTGATACTGCCCTCTACAATATGTGCCTGCGCGATTTGAACCCGTCGCATTATTACGGTCATGATTTCCTGCAGGTACGCGCCTCTAAATACTCCATTCGGGGCAATAATGAGGACACGACCAAAGCACTGGCAGCGAAAGCCAAGGAGCGCTTTGATGCGCTGCCGCTGGCGTGGTTGAATCATAAAGACGAGCTGGAACGCTATACGGCATTCTGTGCGCTCTCGACGGAGGACAAACATAAGTTGTTTGCCGCCTGCGTTGCCCGCGCGCTGACGCCGCAATTAAATGGCGAGGCCGGCAAGTCCAAGCTGTTCGATGCGGTAGGTAAACGCCTTGGCGTTGATATGGCCGCGCATTGGCGTCCGACCAAAGCCAACTATTTCGACCGGGTGACGAAGAAGCAAGCCCTGGCCTGCGCTGAGGAAGTGATCAGCGCGGAATGGGCGAAGCAACACGCCAACCAGAAGAAGGAAGATGTGGTGCTGCCGCTGGATGCTGCATTCCTCAAGCCTGATTCGGCACAGTTCACGCCGGAGCAGCAGGAACGGCTTAAAACGTGGCTGCCTGACGGCATGGCCTTCTAATCATCATCACTGCCTTCTAATCATCATCACTCTATGGCGGGGCGTTATGCCCCGCCATTCTTTTAACCAGAGAGGATAACATGAACGATTACTTACCCATATGGCTGGCGATCGGCAGACAGAACCGCTGGGTGCGCATGGCCTGCGACCCGGTGTTTGACGAAACCAGCTTTTACGCCTGCAGCAATGTTGCCGAGCTGATGGAGAAATTGAAGCAAGGTAACTGGAGCTTAGGCACAGCATTTACGCTCGGCACCCTCTGCTTTATCCAGCAGGACAATGGCGGCGACGAATGGCTGACCATTAAAGAGGATGTGCCGTTTGAGAGCATGTCCTGTGGCTGGATGATTAAGAAGCGCGGCGAAGCGTATTTTGCTGCCATCATCGAAGCGATACAGCGTGCCTCAAAGGACAATTGCCGAATGCTGCGTTACATGCCGGAGGAATCCAATAATCCAGCTTCTAGCAACACTGCTTCCATGGAGGGCTTATGACGTACAGCGAGCACAAAAACAGCCTTATTAAAAAACAGTCGATTGCCGAGGTGGTGGCGCATCGCACCCGCGCGATAGAATGCATCGTCCAAGCGGGCGCATTGCTGGATGAAGCGGATAAAGCCTTTAGGCGCGCAGCCGAATCGGAATATGGGCTGTATTGGCGTGATATGCCGACACCTTCCAGCTATGGCGATCGGCAAGGCGAGCTTAAGAAGTGGGCGCAGCAGGTTGTTGATGGCCGGGTATGGGAATACCTACTCGGCGCCAGCGGTTTGAAAAACCTGATGGACGCGGAAGCCGTGAGCAAATTCCGTGCGCAGGTTCAGAAAGAGCCGCCGGAATGCACGATAGACAATATCAATGCAACATTCAGTGAGCTGAATGCGAATAAGGGTGAAACCTTTGTGCGCGGCCTGATTAACGTGTTCAATCGGCTTGACTGTAGGCGGTATAAGACGAACGACGCTTTTAAGATTACGCCGAAGATCATCCTGCATCGCTGTCTGGATTCGTATGGATTCAGCTATTATGGCAGCAGCCGCGATGCGATTGGAGATCTGTGCCGCATCATGCACATTCTGGATGGTAAAGAGCCGAAAGACCACCTCGGCGATTTGCGCGCGCTAGTGCAAGATGCGCGGTATAAAAAGCAAGATAAGGTAGAGAGCGAGTATTTTATGGGGTGGCTGTATAAAAACGGCAACCTCCACCTCCAGCTCAAGCGTCTCGACCTTATTGAGAAAGCCAATAAATTGATCGCCGCACACTATGGCGCGGCATTAGCGCAGGCGTGAATTATCCCCGCGCGGACCAGCCGCGCGGGGATAACCGTTTAGGAAGTGGCCTGACCAGTTCCAGCTTCACCGGAGCCTTCGCCAGCACTTTCACTGCCAGGTGCAGGCTCGCCCGCCGGTGCCGACCCATTGGCTGCGGCAGTGGCAGTTGCCAACGCCGCTTCGGTATCGCCGGCAGTAAGCGCCGTGACGGTATCCTGCAGCGCCTTCTGCAGCTCCGCGATTTGCGTTTGCTGATCGGTGAGCTGGGTTTGCAGCGGCTTCACGTTTTCATCGATAGCCTCTGCGATTTTCTGGCTGACCGTTTCATCATCCACGCCATGCGAGTGGTGGATGTTTTTGATGGCAGCGCTGATGTCGTCGAAAAATTTACTCATGATGTTTCTAAGCTCCTTGAAAGTTGACATGGTTAATACTCCTTAAGACGCCGCTACTTTTCCGGCTGGCCGACGCTGCAAAAACCCATGCCATGCCTTGCAGCGTGGAAGCGTATTCAGGCATGGGTATTCAGTGACAAAAGCAATTGGCACACTTGCTAATAAGTGGCTGATTTTTATTGCTTTTATTGTCGATTTTTGTGGACGGCAATTGCTCCGCGTGATTGGATAAAGTTATTGATAATCAGTAATTTAACCAAAAGGAGCCACTATGACTTTTCCCGGTTATTTCTTCGGTCCTACCGGCACCCGATACGAATATGCCGATATTGCAAAACGCATTCGCGCCGAAGCGCCGCAAACGCTCGGCAAGCATATTTCCACCCAACTCGAAGCTCTCGGCCTGCTGGAAGAAATGCAAAACGGCACGACGCCCTGCGGCCTGCCGTTCACTTTCGCGGAAGCGGCTAAACAGAAAATGCTGACCAGCAGTGCGCTGTTTTATACGCCCGGCTTTTTCCGCGCCATGCAGCATGACTACCGCGCCGGCAAGCGGCACAAGCCAACCCGCGAGCGCGCAGTGAAAATCATGTGCGATGGCTATGGCCTCACGCATGAGGAATCCGAAGGCATTTTAAGCGGCAGCATCCCGGTGGAGATCGATGACGCTGCCGGCACGGTGACACTGCTGCATCCGACCGAACAGCCGGAGAAAGGAGTGCTCTATGTGCGCAGAGATTGAGATTGAACGCGTGAAGTGGCTGCGCCCCGGCGACGATGCGCCGATGGAGCTGACCGTGCATAAAGTGCAAGGCGGCATCATCCAGCGCATGTATCTGCGCAATGAGCTGGTGCAGGATACGTTTTCATCACGCCCTTATCAGCTCGGCCAGGCCTGCGACGGGACGATAGACGACCCGGTGCATGGGCTGTTCATCCTGTATTGCCGCGCCATGCGCCTCGACGCAGGAAAGCTGTATCAAGCGGCCTATCCTGACGAGTGCGGCCATTACACGCTTGCCTACCAGGAAGCCGTGCTGCTGCGCGCCCGCGATCAGGGCATAGCGGAACCGGCGGAATGGACGGACGAAGCGTTTAACGGCCTGCTCGAATCGCTGGGCGAAATCAATAATCACCAGCTCGCGCAGGCTGTCACGGCCGCGCATATTTCGCTGGCTGAAACCGGCATCCCTAATCCTCCCATGCGACCGATACAAGACAGCGCCACGGCCATCATCGGCGCGCTGCTGAATATCAGCAAAATCGCCAACGACAACCGAAAAGGAGAATCCGATGAGTAGTTTTGAAGGCGTCCCGACGCCATGGGGCGAATCGCAAGGCGGCAACCGCTACATGCCGGGCGTTCTATTTTTCCACACTGCCGGGCATGGCGGCTTGAAGATAGCGCGTGAGCTGAACCAGCAAATCCCTGCCGTATTTCGCAATGAGGACGGCTGGTATGAGGAAGATTGCGATTTCGCTATCCCCTTTTATTTCCTGCATGACGCCATCCGCGAGCATTGCCTGACGCATGGGCTGGAAGGCCACACCATGAGCGCGGAAGCATGGTTCGCAGAATATGACGCGGCATACTACCGCGGCGTCATGGAGCGCTGGCATACCGCCGAGTGCGTGGTGCATTTCGGCAAGGAATACAGCGACGAGGAATTGCAGCAGCGTTTCAGCAGCCGCGACCAGCTCAATGTGCAGATCGCCGCGCTCAAGGCGCGCATCGGAATTCATTAACCATCATCTGAAAGGAGAAAGACTATGCCGAATTGGTGCGACAATTATTTGGTGATCGAGGCCGAGCCTCACGTCATCGAAGCCCTGCTTGCCAAGGCAAAAGGGAAACCTTCGCGTAACAGCGACGTGGAGCGCGAATTTTCCTATTTGCCCTTCCTGCAGCAGGAAATCGACGCTTGCGAGAATTACGAGGCGAGCTGGTATGAGTTCAATATCGGCAGGCTCGGCTGCAAGTGGTTTCCTGATATAGGCCCAGATGCCGTGTTCGTCGAAGGCGGTAGAATGAGCGTGAGCTTCGATTCACCATGGAGCCCGCCGGTGGAAGGAACGCGGCTGGTTGCAGAGTGGCTGCGTGAGCAAGGTTTCAGCTTCCAACTCCGACACAGCTATGAGGAAGGCGGCAATTCTTTCTGCGGTGTGTTCACCGCCGACGAGGATGGTGAGCAAGACCAATGCGGCGATTATGTCGAGCTGGATGCCGTAGATCTGCGCGCCGACGATGCAAAGGCCGAGGACTATGCGGGCATCTGCCAGAGTTTCGGCATGACGTTCGAGGCGCTGAAAGAGCGAGCCAAAGGCGAAATGGATTACGTCATTCTCTGCCCGGATTACTACCAGCCCTATGCACGGTATTAACCATGAGCGCGCTTTGCAAACTTGCTAATAAGGTATTGATATTTATAGTTTTTAATGTCGATTTTTCTGGACGGTCAAGCGTCCGTGTGCTTGGATTTACCTTAGTACAAAACACTAAAAAATAAGGAGAATTTATGTGCATTCATCAAGAGCATTACAGCCAGCTGCTCGCCCTTTATCCCGGTCTGCCGGATATGGTAGCGAAGGACGTCATACCTATCCCGAGCAAGCCCATGAGCGCCGCCATTACGGTGAAACACCGCGGCGAATCGTTCCTGCGCCTAGAAATCGCTTTCCTGTTTCAGGCAGGCGACACGCTGCGCCCGGACCACAAGATGACCGTGCGCGTAGATCTGTATGAGCGCAAGGCCGTACCGGAATCGATTTGGTTTTTAGGAAAAGGCACCCAGCACACGCGTGAGCCGAAGGTTGGTGTCAATCCTCAAATCGTCAACGTCATCGCCCGGCGGTTAGGCGAATGGCTCAATACCCTAACCGCAAGCAGCGCGACAGCGCATTAACCTTAACCAGGAGTTTCGAAAATGACTCTTTACCTGCATTTGGTGGGCGGAAACATGCCGCCAAAAAATGCCCGAAGCAAAAAAGCTGTGGGCTGGATACATACGCTCGGACCGCTGGAAACCGTGGCCGAAGTGCAAGGAAATGTTCGGCTGATTTTCACCAATCCGAAGAATCCCCTGCGCAAAGGGCTGGTGAAAGGCCATACGCTGCTGCGCGTCGATAATCGCTACATCTTCGCCGGCCAGCTTTACGCCACTTACATCGTGAATACGCAGCGGAGGTTTCCATGCACGACGCATTAATCAAACAGTGCCAGGCCAACTATAAGCGCCTGCTTGCCCTGCTGCCGGACGTGCAAAGCATGGAAGGCGGCAGCGCCGTGAAAATGAAGGCCGAGCCGTTTATGGACTTGTGCATCGACGTGCTTTGGCAGAAAGGCACCGTGACCAATATCAGCATGGCGCATTACTTCGAGCAGAACGGCGATTTGGTGCCGGACCCGGATATGGAAGTCATGCTCATGCACGTTACGCAGATGGCGCTGCCGGTGCATTTTCAGGATTGCCGCGTTTACCGCCAGTGCATGGAAGGCACGGTCATCATCGACAGCCGAGAGTTCGCCGGTCAGAGCAGCTTCCTAAGCCGATGGCTGCGCAACATCAAAGCGCAAGGCCACCGCATTATTCTACCTTCCAGCCAGGAGTCATAGACATGCACAACGTCCATTTTATTTTGATTAACGCCGATTCCGCAAAGGACGCGGCGATCGACGCGGAAAACGAAATCCTCGAATGGGGAACCGATAATAACTGGCGCTCAATCGGCGGCGTGGCATCGGAAGATGGCACCGACGATTTGGAGTGCTACGAAAGCAAGGGCTATCCGCTTTCCTTCCTCGACGATCTTGAGGGCATACCGAAAGGCGGCTCCTGTTTTGAGCGCACCGTCGCCTATGTGAAGCAGATGATTGGCGACCCTATCCAGCTCTACAACGGCAGCTACCCGCCGGCCGCGAACATGAAAGAAGCGCTGGCGCTGATCTGTGAGCGGCTGACCGCTTTCGATACCGAAAACGGCAACTCGCATGAGCTATGGGCGGCGCACCGGAATCTGCAGCAGCTCGAGCAGATGATGGATGGGCGCGGCGCGCTGGCTGACCCGGAGGCGGGCATTCCAGAATTTTATGCGTGGAGCTTCGATGAAGTCGGGCTCACGGATATGACCGGCAACACCGAGGGAGCCAAGCGCTATCTCGTGTTTCTCGACATGCACTCTTAACCACTGACCAGAAGGAAAACGATTATGGCTGATATGTACGGCGCTATTTGCTCCAACACCTTCATTGTGAAGGACGTGGAGAAATTCAAAGCGTGGTTTCAGGGCTACCACTTTGGCGACGAGATCGAGCTTTTCATCCGCGAGGAAGAACGTCATGTGAGTTTTGGCGGAGAGGAACAATACCCCTACGCGCATCCGCGCCGCATCGATGGCGAAGGCTACACGGTGGACGCCGATCTAAATGCGTTTGCCGAGGAGCTGTGCGAGCACCTGGAACCGGGCGAAGTGTTTTCTGTCACGGCGGGCGGCAATGAGAAGCTGCGCTATGTATCGTTCGACCAGCTCATTATCGCGCAGGAGCATCCTAAAGAGCCACTGTATCAGTATTTTAGCAGCGACGATGGCAACGATGTTTTGCTCAAGCGGTTGCGCGGCGAGTAAATAGTTAAGGTGCTGATTTTGCTTCATTTATTAGCGTATTCTGTTATGCTAACGCTCCACTCTTTTTCTTTAGGAATATGCTATGAAAACCAGTTGCTACGCGAAATACAAAGGCCCAGGCCGTATTGTTATCTCCCGCGGATTCCCGCGCGATCTCGGACCCGGCTATAAAATATTCAGAGCACTGGCGCCGGGTGAATGGTTCAAGCTGCCGGAGTATAAAGCGAGCCAGGATAAATTTCGTGAACGTTATTTCCGTGAGATTCTTGCGCCGTTGAATGCGCGGCAGATCTACGACCATCTGCACACCCTGGTAGGCAAGAACATCGAGCCGGTGTTGCTGTGCTGGGAATATGACCCAAGCAAGCCGAACGAATGGTGTCACCGCCGCATGGTAGCCGATTGGTTTGAGAAAGAGCTGGGCGTATCCGTGCCGGAATGGACGCCTGCAAAGAAGGAAACGAAGCAAAGCAAGCAGGCATCGCTATTCGCAGACGCTGAATAATTGGAGCGGCTACCGGGATTCGAACCCGGCTAGTCCGGGGGCACCAGACTATCCTCCAAAGGTCGCCGCATACTGTATCACGCCCCCACATTTCTGGAAAGCGTAAAACAGTTATAAGCTATTGATTTATAGCAAATTATTTTAGTTTCGCTGGTCGATTTTTGTGTACGGCAAAGTGTCCGTATGATTGGATATTTTCATAAGCAATTGAAACTCCAAACAAAAAGGAACTATGCCATGACCGACAATTTTGCACAACGCTCCCTGATGCTGAAATCTGAAAGCCGCGTAGAAGAAACGCGCAAACAGCTCAAGAGCAATATCGAGTGGACGATTCACCATCTGCAGGAAGAACTGCAACGGCTTAAAGCCCACGACACCGTATCCACGATGGAATGCTCCGCAATCCGCGATCTGCCGAAAAATGCAGGTGCCTTCCATATGGCGAAAGAGGTGCTGGCCGACCTCAAAGCTGCTCAGGAATTTGAGCAGAAGAACGCGGCTTAATTTTCATCAACTATCTTTAGGAGAAGTACCATGGCAAAAAGCGCCAAAGCAATTCGCACGTCCAAAAAGTCCCACGCGTCCAAAGCGAAGAAAACGCCCGCGGGCAAGAAGCAACGCCAGGCCATCGCGCCGGAGGCCGCAGCGCCGGTCATTCAGAAGCTGCCGCTGTCTCTGATTTACGCCAACGAGGAACAAGCACGCAAGATTTTCGACGAAGCCAAGCTGCACGAGCTGGCGTCGTCGATTCGCGCGGAAGGTCTGATAAGCCCTATCATCGTGCGTCCCGATGGCACCGGCAAATTTATGATTGTCGCCGGTGAGCGTCGCTTCCGCGCCTGTAAGATTGTCGAGCTGCAGGAGATCGACGTCATTGTGAAAGAGTTGGGCGACGATTCGCTGACCTATCAGATGATTATCGAAAACCTGCAGCGCGAGAATATCTCGCCGCTGGAAGAAGCGCGCTCATGGCAGAAAGCGATGGATGACCACAACCTCACGGCCGAGCAATTCGCCGCGAAAGTCGGTATCCAGCAGCCGTTCCGTGTGCATGACCGGCTCACGCTCTTAAACCTCAAGCCGGAATATCAGGCCTATCTGGAGCAAGGCTATCTGAACCCGACGCAGGCTTTCTATCTCGGCAAGGTGTCGCGCGAGCATCAAACGCCATTCTGGAACCTGATTAAAAACGGCAAGATCGATAACAGCGAGCTGGCTGCTGTGGCACAGAGCTTTATCGATGCCGCCAGCCAAGATGACATGTTCCCCGAAGCGGTGCTGACGGAAGAAGAAGTGCGCGCCGTAAAAGGGATGCGCGAGCACATCGCCGCCATGTATGCCACGCTCAACCGTTTCTTCAATAAGGACGGTGAGATGGACATTGTGAAGAAGATCGACCGCAATCTGGCGGCAGGTATGGCCGATGATCTGGAGCTGATTATCAAGGTCGCAACGCAGGCGCGCAGGAAACTGCAAGAGCCGGTGGTGCAAAAGAAAATCATCGACGAGCTGGCCGGCAATGAAAATGACGCCGCACCCGCCGAAGAAGCCGAGCTCGAAGCCGCCTAAAATCACTCCCTCAACTCAAGGCCGGATGGCGAAAAGCTGTCCGGCCTTTTTTTTAGTGATTCACTTATACGAAAGGCGCGCGTTTTTTTATGTGCGGAGCTTAGATTTTTCCAGCGTTTCCGCCGATATCATCCATTTCCTGCCAGAGAAGCGACTTGCGCTAAACAGGGAGATTTCGGGGTCTATAGGGATAAAAACCTGCGCGAAACCGGGTAAAACTTGCACAAAACAAGGGTCGAAATTCACTTATTCGGCAAAAAAAGACGGCGGAAGGATTGGAGCCTTCCGCCGCAAGCGAATAACAGGGAGGATACAATCGGGCATAAAAAAACCCGGCGGGTTTGCCAGGTCGCTATGCGTAAGTTTCCGATTATGGCAAGAATGTAGCTAACGGCGTGACGCCATGCAAGCATTTTCTTTTAATGTTCAGTATGTTGGCAAAGGTGCTAATCCATCATTCCTATAGATGGCAGTCTTGCCATTATTCCACCGCGGCGGATTCGAAGGCGTCGGCAAAGCGGCCTTCGTGAAAATCTTTTTGCAGGCGCAGGACGTTGGTAAAATGATAATCAGCCACTGGCGGGCATATCTCGCCCGTCACGTCGAGCATCAGCTCCACTTCGTCGGGGCTGAATCCATCATAACCACCACGTTCGAAAATGAAACTATAGCCCACGCGTTTATCGAGGCGGTAGATCTCATAGCACACGCCGCGCTCGCCGGCGGCGCAGATGCCGGTGTCGCGCTTGGCGATCACCAGGCTGCCGAGTTGAATGGCGCTCATCTTTTTTTCCTCCGCTGGCGGTTATGGATATCGTCATAGATTTCATACACCGCATCGAGCACTAAGCCGATCAGTTTTTTACCGGAGCGGCGCGGCCATTCCGCCCATTTCTCCAACTCGTCGATGGGGATGCCATCGATGCAGATTCGGTAAGCCACCTGAAAGAAGGTGACGCCGCGCTCCTTGTCGATGTAGCGCCGGTTCAGTTTCTCGCGCACTTCGGCATAGCGGCGCTGGGCGTCAATGCGGCCTTCCGCGAAGCCGACGAATTTTGGCGAGCCGGTGCGTGGCAGGCCGTTCATCATGGACACGATGGCGCGCGGCACCAGGCCGGAATAATAGCAGTCGGCATAAAGCTGTTCGCCGGCGGCATGCTGATCTTCCGAAATGAGCGCGTAGGTCTTGCAATAATCGAGCGTGGTTTGTGTGACGTTGCGCGCGCGCTTCCTGCCTTTGGCCGGGTCCGTGTATTTGCCCTCGGCATCGACGTAATCCACTTTCAGCACATGATGGTTTTCCAGCTCCGGCGTGCCAAGGTCGGATTGAAAGCCATCACCGCGGAGCTTGCGGTTGATTTTTCCGTAGGTGATTTCCAAGGGATTCTTGCTGTGGGATTTACGTTTTTTCGCCATGTGGTGCTTCCGGGTTAGTGGTTAATTCAGCTATCAGTGCTTCGGCCATGGCCGGGCTTAGATGCTGGTCGCGCTGCGCTTCGTGGATCTTGGCCTCGGTGCGCCGTAGGATTTCGGCAGCGCTCTGTTCGGGTGTTAGCGGCGGCGGTGGCGCTCTGCCGAACATGCCCGCCATCATCGCTTCGAGCTCGAGCTGATGACGCGCCTGTTCTTTCAGCTCGGCCAAGGTGATGGGCGGCGGCAGTTTCGGCGGCTCGTTGGCGATCGCCAGTAACCGCTCCAGCCGGAACAGCAGCAGTCGGCGCGCGCGCCATTCGTCGGCAATGATTTCCTTGAGCTTCACCGGACGCGGGAAGAAATCGCAGCGCGGGTCCGGGTCATTACGATAGGTGGCGCAGGCCTTCTGGATAAGATCGAGCGGAATATCCACCAGGTCGGTAAGCGCATCGTGAATCATCATCTTGAAATCGCGCACGTCGCGGTTTGCCATCGGGCACCAGACGGAAAGGCGCTTAAGCTCAAATCCGGTTTCGGCGGAGGTGGCAGGCCGCAGTGCAAGGCGAGCGGCGCGCACGGCTTCCTCCAGCTCGCTGAATTGTTCGCTATCTTTCGCCACCACCGGCATCGGCCGCAGGCGACAATTATGATGCCCCATGCTTTCGGCCCGGCGGATATCGACGGCACCGGTGACGGTGAGAGGCAATTTGCCGCTCCAATCAATGTCCGCCGCGCTCGTGCACGACTTCAACCAGGGCGTCAGTAAAGGCATCGTGACCGCTGCGTGGCCGACGCCCAGCGCCGTGAGTGTTTCCATCATGGGACACCTCCTGCGGGGGATGATTGTTGTAATATTCTCGGTCTTTAACCGCGTCCGGTATGGCGGAGCGGAAATAAGCCAGGCTGCCGATCGGATGTTTGCCTTTGCGCTGATGTGAATGCAGATGGCGCAAGAATACCTCGCGGCACAGCTCCAACGTGGCACCGGCCGCGATGAACTGCGCCGCGATCGTCGCATCTTCGCCATGCGGCCAAGGTCGGGCGAGGTTTGCGCCGAACACCTGGACTATCGCTTCATCGAACGCTCGTATGATTGCTACCGGCGTCGGCTTCGCGCGCGCACCGTCATCATCATTTCTAAATTCTGGATGAGGTTCAGGTTCAGGGGGCGCAAAGTCCTGCACAGTGGAGAATACCCTATCCGATACGGTATCGGGTTCGGTATGGGTAGCAGTAGAAGATTGTGAAGTTTCAGCAGTTTCCGGTGAAAGTGGCGAAATGCTGGATACGGTATCGGATAAGGTAAGCGAAGCCGTATGCGATACGGTATGCGATATAGTATCGCTGGATGGTGATGTGCTGCCTTTAGATAGGGTATGGTATAGGGTATCCCATTCCGTATTCCAGCAATCGGATTCGTTAAGCACGAAGCGATGTTTTTGCGGCTGCAGCGCCTGCCACAAGGCTGGAAAGATCGCCCGCGCGCGCATGGCCGCATTGATGAGCTGGACGCACATCTTGCCGACGCGGGAATTTTCGATGGGGTTATGTTCCAGATAGCGCGGCATGAAAATATACGCGCTGTCTCGGTCATACAGGGCAAAGCCGCTGTCGATCAGGCAGGCCAGCGCACTTTCGGCTTTATCTTTGTCCCAGCGCAGATCTGTTTCGATGTAGCCGAGCGGCAGGCGGAAGCAGCCGATGGCGTTGCTGTGCTCGCCGGTTAAGCAGTAGAGCGCCAGCAGCTTCGCCGCGTCGGGCAAGCCCTTGATTTTATCGTCGTCCCAAAAAGCAATTTTAACTTTGCCGTAGATGCGCATGCTGCCCCCTCATATTCCCGCCTAACAATTGGCGGGTTTGATAGCGGCAACAGATTCTCCGGTGTCAGTGGTCGAAGAACGCAGCCATTTACGCTCCACGTCGAGCACGCCGTTTTCACCATGCAGCGGGTAGCGTATCACGGCGCAGCGCGTGCCTTGGACTTTCAGGTAAACTGGTGGTTTTCCTTCGAGCCGCCATTTTTCGAGCGCCTTGGTGGTCACTTGCCAGCGCTCACATAGCTGCTCCGGCGTCAGGTAGGCCTCGCCCACGCCATTGCGCTTCATCTGCTCCTTGACGGTATCGGCAACGAGCTTGGCGATTTCATCCCGCGTGGTCATACTGCCCCAACGCCTGAAAAGACGTTAAACGGTTTCTTGTGCGGCATGGCGTTCCTCCTGTTTTTGATTGTGGTTTTCTAATTTTGTTAAGAAATGCTCGATGGTGGCGAGCTTGGCGTAATCGGGGTCCAGCTCCCGGCGCACCCAGCGCACATAGTCGAGCGCCGAGAGCTCGAGCTGCAGGCAGAGCCCGGCCAGATCGAAACCGAGAGCGCGCCAGCGGCGCTCATAGGAGAAGAATTTTTCCGCTTCCAGGCGGGTTAAGATTTCGTCCATTTTGCCGATGGTGACGAGCAAGCCGCTGTTATGGCCGTTGACCCAGCGCGAAAAAGTCGATGGCGCGATACCGGCGCGCCGGCACAACTCGTCGATGGTGATGCCGACGAAGCGGCAACGGGCTTGAATGGACGTATAAACCCTGCGTTCCAGGGCGGTCATAGGCTTGGTTTGGGGAGCTATCTGCATACTTGTAATTCCTATGGCTTATTTATTTGCATACTTGCCAAAGGAATTACTAAGTCAAGAAGAAACTTGCAAAAGAATTACGATGTAGTATGTTGGGGGGAGTTGTCGGGAATTATTGTGAGAAAAAAATGAACGTCGCCGTTCCATCCATTTCAGAAAAAGACGCCAAGCAGCTGCGGCAGCAGCAAATAGATTGGCTCGACGACATTATGGAGCGCAGCAAGGATAATCTCACGCAGATGGCCGAGGCGTGCAGCCAGCTTGCGGAGAGTACCGGGCAGAAACCTGTGAACAAGGAAACGCTGCGCCATTTCTATCATGGCTATTCCTCGACGAAATCTAGCAAGGCGGACCGCCTGCTTTCCGATCGCCTTATCTTTTTGCTGTATAAGGTCTATGAGCTGGAGCCCAGCTTCGCGCCGCACATGCTTTATGACATGGACAAAGACGACGCGCAGATCTCGGTCTATGCGAAGCACTGTAAGCAATACATTACGGAAGTATCCCTGGCGCGCGGCATCTACCGCACCGATCTGGCGCGCGGCATCGAGCTGGCTGATTCCATTCTAAGCCGCCTTTTCAGCGATAAGCTGCCGCGTGGCCTGCAGATGAAAACGCTGGAGGAAATCAAGGAAAAGTACGGCGTCAATTTTTCGCCGCGTTTCCGTGCCTTCTTGGAAAAGAAAGAAGATGCCGGCGCAGGCAAGGTGCCGGTCATCGGCCTCGTTGCGCTTCGCAGCCGCGAGGACCGCATATGGCCGGTGGCGGAGGATGATCGCAAGCAGCTCTCGATCAGCGTGCCGTTCGGCAATGCCCGCGCCGTGGAGCTGGAAGGACAGGACATAAGCCCCTTTCTGCGCGGCGGCATGATGCTGGTGTACCAAGAGAGCGGCAGCGGCGTTTCAAGAATTTGCCTAGACCAAACATGCGTCGTGCAAACTGACGACGACCAGTGGCATCTTAAGGTCGTGAAGCGCAGCGATAAGCCAGGCTATTATCGTTTGGAATCTGTGATCTCGTCGGGCATCGAGGAGCGCATGCTGAAATGCGCCTACAAAATCGAAATGACGCTGATGCCAAGCGCTTAAAAGCCGCGAAAAGCCTCACTATTTTACTCTCATATTCCAAAATATCCAAGCGTTTTCAAGCCTTTGCGAAGCGAATAATTCCTTTGCGTGTGGCGCTTTCGTGTTGACGTAATTCTTTTTATTTGCAAGGATGCAATTAGCTAATAAAGCTACGCATAAATGCAAAGGAATTACGAAATGAAGCGCCCAGCCTATTACACGTCATTGCCCGATGCGGATGATACGCCGCTCTATTTTCGCTCCTTTGAAATAAATGGCCGCCACCTCTTAGCCGATGGTGAAGCTCTGCACGAACTGGCCGGATACAAGCGCCCGGGCGTGGATGACGGAGGGGCGTATGACGCAGCTTTGGTTTAACGCATGGAGTAAGAAAGAAACGAATCCTGCCACCGGCATCACGCGCTTGCGCGTCAGCATGGAAGGCGATGCCTGCGAATCTTACGACGATGCGATGCAGGATTTGGACGATTACGGATGCAGCTGGCGCAGGCAGGGATGGAGCTATTTCGGCACCCACTGCCACGAGATCGACGTCAAAGGGCAGACGCTATCCATCAGCTTTCACGATGACCTTGAGAGCAACTTAGAGCGCTGGAAGCACGAGCGCGAGGAAGATGCGCGCGCGTACCGCGCAGCCGGTACGTTGTCGGCAGAACAGCTTTGCAATGTCGGGAGGGCAGCATGATGCAGACTCTTGAATATGCGCCCCTCACGCAACAGCCGACGATGGTGAATCAATATCCCGGCTCGATGGTGTTGGATTGCCCGGAATGCGGGGGGCAGATGGTGCTGCGCATGAGCTATAAATTTAACAAGCCGTTCTATGGCTGTTTGAATTTCCCACATTGCCGCTGCACCCACGGCGCGCATCCCGATGGCAGACCGCTTGGCAAACCGGCGGATACGGCGACGAAGCGCTGGCGCATCATGGCGCATGCCGCCCTCGACCCGCTATGGGGTCGCAATGATGCCGGCCTGCATAAGCAAATCCAGAACCGCTACCGCCGCGCGGTATATGCGTGGCTGGCCGCGCAACTCGGCATCGCCAATGTGGGAGAGCATTGCCATATCGGGCTGTTCGACGCCGAGCGCTGCCAGCAGGTGATCGAGACCTGCAAGAACGCCACGCGCCAGCAAATCCTGAATTGGCATGCCGAGCGCTTCCCGCAGACGAAGCAGCGTAACCGGAGGCCTCCGCGCTATGCACACTACTGAAAAAATAGTCATCAGGTCGTCAAGCCTGCCTTCGTATGCGGATTGTTCGCGCCGCACGGCGGGAAAATTGCTGGCAAAAGAATTGGCGGCGCTCGGCATCACCTTGCGCGAAACGTCGCAGGGTGTTGGCGCCGCGCTTGGCAGCAGCACCCACCAGGCGGCGGCTTACTCGCTCAATAGCAAAATCAATGACGGTTCGCTCGGCAATGCGACGCAGGCAATGGATCTGGCGTTCGAGCTGTATCACGAAATCCAGAAAACCGAAGGCATCGTGTATGACGGAGCCACGCCCACCTATGACCGCGCGGAATTGCAGCTCAAAACGCTGGTGAATACCTACCGCTCAAAAGTGGCACCCGGCATCACGCCGGTGGAAGTCGAAGTGCGATTAGAAGCCGATATTGGCGATGGTTTTGTGCTCTCCGGGCAATTCGATGTGCGCGAAATCGAGAGCATCCGCGACTTGAAAACCGGAGCCGCCAGCCGTGCGCATATTTCACAATATGGCAGCTATGCGCTGCTGTGCCGGGTGCATGGGCGCACGGTGGAGCAGATCGTTGAGGATTACCTGCCGCGCAAGAAAGAGCCGGAACCCGAATATTTTTATTATGACGCGGAAGTGGCGGTAAACGCCGCGCGCGCCATCCTCAAACGCATCAAGGACGATGTGGCGGCGTTCCGCGAAAGCGGCGAGCCCACGTCCTTTATCGCCAACCCGCAATCAATGCTGTGCTCGGACCGCTTTTGCCCGGTGTGGGGAACGGCATTTTGCCGCGAACACAAAAACAAAGGAGAGAAAGAATGACACAGGATACGATGAACGACCAGCAGAAGAAGCAGGCGCAAAACCTGCTCGACATGCTGGAAAAACCGCAGGTTTTAGAGCGATTCAAAAACCTCGCCACGCAATATATCGATGCCGAACAGATGGTGCATTTGGCGATCGAATGCGTGAAGCGCAAGCCCGCGCTCGGTGAGTGCGACCATTTGACAGTGCTGGGCGCGTTTATCACCTCGCAATCAGTGGGCTTAAAGCCTAACACGATTTTCGACCACGCCTATGTCATCCCTTACAGTAAATGGCTATTGGATGAAACCCGTCCACGCGGCCAGCAATGGGTGAAGTTGCCGCCGGAGTGCAATTTTCAGGTCGGCTACAAAGGTTATTCCGCTCTGTTCCAGCGCACCGGACGCATCAAGGACTTTTTCGCCAGCGATATATGCGAAAACGACCATTACATTTGCGAAACCGGCAGCAATCCGCATGTCGAGTTTCGCAAAAACCTTCGCGGCCGAGGCGAAATGATCGGCTCCTTCTGCCACGTCAATTTTCTCAATGGTGGTCAGGCCGTGGAGGAATTGGACATGGCGGAAATCGAGAAAGTGCGGAGCACGTCGGAAACCTTCAAGAGCCTGCAAAAGGCGCTGGAAATCGCCACCAAGAAAAATGACCAGCCGAAGATTGAAGAAGCGCAGCGCAAGCTGGCTGAAACGCCGTGGATTAAATGGCGCGCTACCATGAGCATGAAGCCCGCCATCAAACGGCTAGGCGGCAAAAGCGATATCGACCCGGCAGTAGCGCTGGCATCGGAGGCCGATAGCCTTTCCGACATGGGGCAGATGAACTTCAAGGCGATTGCCGACGCGCGCAGCCACAATGAGGTGTTCGATATTATCAATGCCGAAACTGACCGCGTGAACCGCGAAGCGCAGGCCGAGCAGCAACAGCCGCTGCCAGTCATTAATCTCAACGAAAAACCCGGAAAGCAGCCCGCACCGGCAGCGGTGAAGCCGAATGGCAAAGCCAATCCCGCCGATGCAGGCCCGCCCGCAGGACACCCTGCATCTTTAACCCATGACACAGGAGGTTTTTAGTCATGACCATCAAAGTCACCATTCATAACTACCGGAAAATCCAAGAAGCCAGTTTTGCCATCGCACCCGTGGCGCTGCTGGTAGGCGAAAACGAAAACGGCAAGTCGAGCATCGCGCAAGCGGTGGCGCTCGCCGCTGCAAACCAGCCGCTGCCGAAGTCTTTTAGCAAGAAGGATGCAAAGCAGCTCATCCATGACGGTGCGAAAAGCGGTATGGCGGTACTGGAGCGCGATGGCGTTACCACCGTCACGACATGGCCGCTGGCCGAGTGTAAAGTCACCGGCCAGGGCAAGCCACTTTACGCATCGGAATTTGCCGTAGGGCTTAAGAGCATCTTCGAGCTCTCGAACACGGAGAAAGTGGCCTATTTTATCCGGCTGCTTAAAGCGAATCCGACGCTCGACGATCTTAAGGCGAAGCTGCCAAAAAGCATGGACCCGAAGCTGCCGGAGATTTGGAAGCAGATCGAGCAATCCGGCTGGGACGAAGCGCATGCCACCGCCAAAAACGATGAGGCAGAGCTGACCGGCAAATGGAAAGCCGCCACCGGCGAGCAAAAGTGGAATGTATCCACCGCCAGCGACTGGAGGCCGGAATGCTGGACGCCAGATCTGGAGCGTGGCGAGCGTCAAGCGCTGGAGGTGAATTTCGCCGAAGCGAAACGAGCCCATGAGGAAGCGCTGAAATCCGAAGGTGCGCAGGCCTTTGACCGCAACCAGGCACAAGCGCAGGCCGATAAGCTGCCGGAATACGAGCAGCAAGTGGCAAATACCCGGAAAGCGCTGGAAGATGCCGAAACCGTACACCTCCAGCTCTCGGAGGAATTGAACGAGTTGGGCTATTCCGGCGACGACCCGATGGTATGCCCGGATTGTAATGCACAGCTCACGCTCAATCACGAGCGCCAGTTGGTACATGCGCAGGCCGTGGATGACGAAACGAAAGACCGCTACCACGCGCTTGGCGGCAAGCTGAAAGAATCAGCCGCGGCGCTCATTCGCCTGCGCGAGGAATTGACGCTGGCGCAGGTACGCTTGGCCGGCGCCGAGGAAGCGAGTGCTCGGCTGCAGGGCGCGGTGGTGGAAACGGAGGCCACAGGCAACACGGCCGAGGCAAAAGCTGCATATCAGCTCGCGGAACAACGACTGGATGCCTTTAATGCCGTGGAAAAAGCCCGTTCACTTTACGAGCAAATCCTGACGCAGAAGGATTTAGTCACCGCTCTTAGCCAGAACGGTGTGCGGAAAAACAAGCTCGACGACCAGCTCAAGCGCTTCAATGAGGAAGTGCTGAAACCCCTTAGCACGGCATTTTCCGGCGAATCGGTATGGCTTGACGGAGATCTGACGCTGTGGCGCGGCAACCGGCCTTACCAGCTCCTGTCACGTTCGGCGCAGTATGCTGCGCGCGCCATCATGCAAGGCGCGATCGCCATGGCGGACCGCTCCGAGCTGCTGGTGATTGATGACATGGACGAAATCAATGACCGCCGCAACCGCGCGGGCTTGATGGCGATGGTACAGGCCACCGGCATCCCGGCGCTGGTGTGCATGGCGAAGCGTCCAGAAGAAAACGCGCCCGACCTCGCGGCGCGCAACACCGGCCAGACCTACACCGTCATCGATGGCGTGGTCCAGCCCTATACGCAACCAGCCCAGGAGGTAAATGCGGCATGACAACTCTATCCCAGCAAATACTGGAAAGCTCCTCACCGGAGCTTCACCAGCTCAAAGAAACCCACCGCGGCACAATGGCCGAGGTGGTGATCGATCAGGAAATCCGTCTGCGGAAGCAGACGGATACCTTGAACAAATTGAACCGCGAGCACATCGACCGGGTAGAGCCCGGCGGCGCGTAAGCGAAGCTCGAATTAAGGGGGCACCTTAATGAGTGACGAACAAGAACAGGATGAGTTCGGCCAGAAATTGCGACTGACCAAAAAAGTGGTCGAAGGCGCAACGCCGGAATCGAAGCTCTACTATATCAGCGATACCGAAGTCTCCGGTTTCAAGCTCATCGTGCGGCCCAGCGGCACGAAAACCTATGTTTATGACTACCGCCCGGGCAAAGGGCGCGGAGTCGGAAAGCAGCGCTATACTATCGGCGCTGCCGAAAAATTCACAGCGGAACAGGCGCGCGAAAAGGCGAAGAATTGTTTAGCGAAAGTCATCAAGGGCGAGGACCCGCGCGAGGAAGAACGTCAGCAGGCAAAAAAGCATCTAGTGTCGGAAGTGTGGGACCAATTCATTGAGGAACATGTAAAGATCAGAAACAAGCCATCGACTGTACTAAGTACCACCCATCGCGGGCGGGTGGTTAAAAAATATTTCAAGAAGGATTACGTCGAGGATATCACCCCGCAAGACATGCACACCTTCATGTTAAGTTTCAAGCATGCGCCTATACAGGCGAACCGCTGCCGCTCCAATCTTTCCAAAATGTTTAATCTTTGCGAGCGACCATGGGAATACAGGCCCATTAATAGCAACCCATGCAGAGGGTTATTCAAATATCCCGAAAAGCGCCGCGAGCGTTTTCTGGATGACGAAGAATTGCGTCGCCTTGTGATAGTGTTCGAGAGCGTCGTCAATAACGCGAAATCCTACGAGGAAGGCAAGTTGCCGTTGCGCCTGATGTTCAAGGCGCGCGCCGCTTGCTACTACCAGCTCATGCTTTACACCGGCGCGCGCGGCGTGGAATGGCGCACGGCGAAATTGGCGGAAATTGATATGGCGCGTATGCAGCTTCGCCCGGAGAGCACGAAGAACGACGAGCCTGCTATCAATTTCCCGCCGGAGTGCATACCGATTCTTGAATGGCTGTTCTACCTCCCCAGGAGGGAAGGCAACCTGTATCTATTCCCCGGAAAATACAAAGAGGTCATGTCAACGCCGCGTGAAACGTGGAAGATGTTTAAGAAGGATGCGGTGCTGCTGGGTTTTAACCCGCATGATCTGCGCCACTCATGGGCGGCGTTCGGCCTTGCCAACGGCTTGAGCCTTGCCGACGTCGGCCAGCAGCTCAATCATAAAAGCTACCAGACGACGAAGCGCTACGAACATCTGGCCGACAAGGTGAAGAAACAAAATGTTGCATCGGTGGGCAGCGCGATTAAAAATATCAGCACCGGCCAGGCTGAAATCATCGATATACGCGCACGACAAAAACCGGCTTCATAGCCTCATAAATGCGGTTTCTAGAGCGCAAAATCGAAACACCACCGAAACACCACCGGAACACCACGCGGCATAAAAACGGATAGAAAGATGGGGTGCGCGGTAGTAAATGGGTGCAAGCTGCGAAGGTCAAAAATTCTTTGATTTGACTGGTGTTTAAGGGTGTTATAGTAATGTGGATGGAAGCTCACGGCGGCAAACTGAACTGACTTAAAATCCCTCGATCGCAAGGTCGTGCCGGTTCGATTCCGGCCGCGAGCACCACTTCGGAAGTGGTATTTATAAAAGCAGTTCAATTCCGCGTGG
>JAGVLW010000107.1 GCA_020054105.1 Alphaproteobacteria bacterium
CAGAATAGCGGCTTGAAACGCGGGCGGAAATCGCCGCTGCGCACCTTGCAGCGATCGATCCACGGCAGCAGGAACATGATCAGGATCGAGCCGAACATCACCAATACGCCGGCGAGTTTCGATTCCACGAATACGATGCTGGTGAAGCGAATGCCGATATCCGGCACCGCCCGCAAAATGGCGTAGTAAGGCAGGAAATACCATTCGGGCACGATATGCGCCGGCGTCACCATCGGGTTGGCCGGAATATAATTGTCGGGATGGCCGAGCGAATTGGGCGAGTAGAAAATGAACCAGGCGAAAATCAGGAAAAACAGCCCGAAGGAAAAGGAATCTTTCACCGTGTAATAGGGATGGAACGGGATAGTGTCTTGCGGCGTCTTGACGTCGATGCCCAGCGGGTTGTTCGAGCCATGCGTATGCAACGCCCAGATATGCAATATCACCACGCCGACGATCAGGAACGGCAGCAGGAAATGCAGCGAGTAAAAACGGTTGAGCGTCGGGTTATCGACGGAAAAACCGCCCCACAGCCAATGCACGATCGACTCGCCGACCACCGGGATCGCCGAAAACAGATTGGTGATGACGGTCGCGCCCCAGAAGCTCATCTGCCCCCACGGCAGCACGTAGCCCATGAAGGCGGTGGCCATCATCATCAGGAAAATCACCAGCCCGAGCCACCACAAAATCTCGCGCGGGGCTTTGTAGGAGCCGTAATAGAGGCCGCGGCAGATATGGATATAGACGACGACGAAAAACATCGACGCGCCAACCGCATGCATGTAGCGCATCAGCCAGCCGTAATTAACGTCGCGCATGATGTGCTCGACGCTGTCGAAGGCAAGGCCGATATGCGGGGCGTAATGCATCGACAAAAACAGGCCGGATAAAATCTGGATCACCAGGCAGATGCCGGCCATGGCGCCGAAATTCCACCAGTAATTCAGGTTGCGCGGCGCCGGGTACTTACGGCCGAGCGAATGGTCGAGAAACGAGAAAATCGGCAGGCGGTACTCGATCCAGCCTTTGATTCCGGGTTGTTGCGCGGTCGGTTTGCTCGCCATAATCGATTAGCCAATCTTGATGCGGTTGTCGGAAAGGAAACTATATTGGGGAATTTCCAGGTTCTTGGGGGCCGGGCCTTTGCGGATGCGTCCCGACGTATCGTAATGCGAGCCGTGGCACGGGCAAAACCAGCCGCCATGCTCGCTGCCGCCATAATCGCCGGCGGCGCCCAGCGGAATGCAGCCCAGATGCGTGCAGACGCCGACCATCACCAGCCATTGGTCCTTGCCTTTTTGCACGCGGTCTTCGTCTTTCTGCGGGTCTTTCAGCTCGCCCATATCGACGGCGCGGGCCTCTTCAATATTGATGGCGGTGCGGTGGCGGATGAAAACCGGCATGCCGCGCCATTTCACCTTGATGGTCTGGCCGGGCTGGATAGGCGACAGGTCGACCTCGATGGAGGCAAGCGCCAGCACGTCCGCCGACGGGTTCATGCTGTCTACGAACGGCCACAGCGCCGCGCCGCCGCCGACGGCGGCAAGCGCACCGGCGGTGAGCATCATAAAATCGCGGCGGGTGGTTTCGGTGGAAATGGCGGATGAAGAAGCGGAAGAAGAGGCATGGTTCATGAAAATACTCGATAAGTAGTGTATCGAGTTATTTCTATAACAAATGCTGGTAAAGATTCAACCTAATACTGTCATGCCGCACTTGTTGCGGCATCTCCTTAAAGATTGACGGAGACCCCGCAATGAATGCGGGGCGCTAATGTTTGCGGAATACTTCTTTCACCACCGCGATGCCCCAATCGACGACATAGCTGCCGGCCTCGTGAAATTTATCGACCCACTGGTTCGCCACCGCGACGCATTCCTTGACGTGGTCCAGTCCCAGCAAGCATACGCTGAAGCCGGAGGCGAACGCCACGAACGTAACGCCGGTCAGTAAGAAGAACGCACCCATTCTCGGATCGTAGATCATAAATCTTCTTTCGTCGTAAACGCTAATCCATTATGTCTATTTTCCATCATTGCCGCGCTTCGATAAACAGCTTTTTTGTGAAGCTTTTGCGTCAACCGAAAGCCCTTGAATCATAAGATTTATGCAGCTTGCCATTTTCCAACCCGACATACCCCAGAATACCGGCGCCATCATCCGCCTGTGCGCCTGCATGGGCGCTAGGCTTCATATCGTCGAGCCGTGCGGCTTCGCTTACGACGACAAAAAAATGCGCCGCGCTGTCATGGATTATTATGACCTCGCCGCCATCGTCCGCCACAGCTCCTGGCAGGCGTTTCTTGCCGCGCGACCCTATGGCCGGCTGCTGTTGCTGTCGAGCCATGCCAGCCAGCCCTATACCGAGTTCGCCTACGCAAACGACGATATGTTGCTGCTGGGGCGCGAATCGGCGGGCGTGCCGGACGAAGTGAAAAACGCCGCCGACGCCAGGCTTACCATCCCCATGCAAAACGGCGCGCGTTCGCTCAATGTCGCCATCGCCGCCGGCATCGTGCTTGTCGAGAGCTTGCGGCAGACAAGAAAATAATAACGTAGTAAGAATGCCTACATGACCCTCCAAGACAAACAATCCCTGGCCGGCAACTGGTTTCGCGCCCTGCGCGACCAAATCTGCGGCGAGTTCGAGAAGATCGAAGCGGAGTATGGAATTGAAGAAATGAAGAAATGGAGAAATGAAGAACAAAAAGATTCCTCAATTCCTCAATTCCTCGATTCCTCAATTCCCTCTTTCATCCGCACTCCCTGGTCGCGCGAGCAAGGCGGTGGCGGCGAGATGTCCGTCATGAAGGGCCAGGTGTTCGAAAAAGTCGGCGTCAATATCTCGACCGTGCATGGCGAGTTTTCCGAAACCATGCGCAAGGAAGTTCCCGGCGCGGCGGACATGCCGCATTTCTGGGCCAGCGGCATTTCACTGGTGGCGCATATGCGCTCGCCGCTGGTGCCGGCGGTGCATATGAATACGCGGATGATCGTGATAGGAAATGAAGAATTGAAGAACTGGAGAAATGAAGAAAAAGAAAAGGATTTTTTATCTTCTGATTCCTCAATTCCTCAATTCCCCAATTCTTCAATTCCCCGAACGTGGTTCGGCGGCGGCTCCGACCTGACTCCCATGTTTCCCAACGACGCCGATACCATCGATTTTCACGCCGCCTTCAAAGCCGCCTGCGACCGTTTTGACCCGGCCTATTACGAGAAGTTCAAAGCCTGGTGCGACGAGTATTTTTTCCTCAAGCACCGCAACGAGCCGCGCGGCGTCGGCGGCATTTTTTACGATTACGTCAATAGCGGCGATTGGAATCGGGATTTTGAATTCACCCAGGAGGTCGGAAAAACCTTCGCCGCTATTTATCCCAAACTGGTGCGCCGCCACATGCACGCGCCATGGACTTCCGAACAACGCGAGCACCAGCTATTGCGGCGCGGCCGCTATGTCGAGTTCAATCTGCTCTATGACCGTGGCACGCGTTTCGGCCTGCAAACCGGCGGCAATGTCGAGGCGATATTGATGAGCATGCCGCCGGAAGCGAAATGGCCGTAGCGGTTCACTATAGAAATTTTATGCGTAAATTGCTTTGCTCCATCCGTTGTCATTTTAGCACGGAGAGCGGTTATGAATATTTTGAACATGGGCAGTGAAAAAGATATCTATAAAGCGGCGCCGACGCCCGAGCGCCTGAAGAAAAACATCCGCGTGGCGATTGTCACCGCCGACAAAACGCAGGACCTCGAATTTTTCTATCCCTATTACCGCCTGAATGAAGAAGGCTATGACGTCGACGTCATTACGCCAAAAGGCGGCGCGTTCGAGAGCAAGCAAGGCATGGGCCTCAAGGAAACCAAGCGCATCGACGAAGCGCGCGCAAGCGATTACGCACTGGTCTATATCCCCGGCGGCAAAGCGCCGGCCGAGTTGCGCAAGAACGAAAACGTGCTCGCCTTCGTGCGCGATTTCGCCGCCAGCGGCAAGCCGATCGCCGCCATCTGCCACGGCCCGCAAGTGTTGATCTCAGCCGAGCTGGTGCACGGCAAGCGCATGGCGGCCTGGCCGGAAGTGCGCAGCGAGCTCGAAGAAGCAGGCGCCATTTTCGTCGATGAGGCGCTGGTCGAGGACGGGCAGTTCATCACTGGCCGCCAGCCGGGCGACTTGCCGCGCCATCTCTGGGGCGTGCTCGACATCTTGCAGGGCAAGAAAGGGGCTAAAAAGGCGAGCTAACGGGCGCGCGGGCGGCTGATTTCTTTCTTTCCCAGCAGCCACAGCACCAACAGCCCCGGAATCGCCAGGACAGCCGAAAGCACGAAAAACGCCTCCCAGCCCAGCTGTACGGAAGCATAGCCGGCGGACGTCGAAAGCATCGTGCGCGCGATGGAGGCAAGCGAAGAAAACAGCGCATATTGCGTGGCGGTGTATTGTTTTCGGCAAAGCAGGCTTATGAAGGCGACAAATACCGCCGTACCCATGCCGCCGCAGAGATTTTCCAGCGAAATGCTAAGCACCAGCACGCCGATATTCGCCCCGGCATGCGCCTGCAGCAAAAACACCAGGTTGGTCAATCCCTGCAACAATCCGCACAGAAACAGCGCGCGAAACATGCCGATGCGATCCACCAGCGCCGCGCCCAGAAAACTGCCGATAACGGTGGCTACGAAACCGTAAAGCTTCACCACGTTAGCGATATCGGTTTTCGCAAAACCGATATCGAGCAGAAACGGCCCGGTCATAATGCCAAGGAATGCATCGCCGAGCTTATAGACAATGACGAAGAGCAACAACAGCCACCAGCGCTCGCGCTGCATGAATTCGGAAAAAGGCGCGACCACGCGCTGGGCGAGCCAGCCGCTTTTCGCAGGTCGGCGATAAAAGCGGGCGATGACAAATCCCAGTATGATGACGGGAAATATCATCGTCGCGTCGACGACGAGGGCATGACGCGTTTGCACATAGGCAAGGGATGCACCCACCGCCATGAGCAGCGCCACATAGCCCAGGAAGCCTTTGGCCTGCATAGGCGCGCGGTTTTGCCCGTCCTCGTGCAAAGGCTCGGGGCTGCACAGCACGGTAACCATGCCGACGGCCATGATCGCCGCCATCGTCAGATACGCCACATGCCAATTGAAAAACTCCGCCAGGTAAAGCGCTCCGGCACCGGATACCACCATGGCGATGCGGTAGCCAAGCGTCACCATCGCCGCGCCCCTGGGTTGCTGCTCATCGTCTAGAATCTCAACGCGGTAAGCATCGATCGCAATGTCCTGCGTCGCAGAAGCGATGGCCACACACACGGCGAGCAGCGCAAAATACCAGCCGTCCGAATTGGGTGAAGCGATGCCCATGGCGGCAATGGCAATCATGAGCACCGCCTGTGCGGCAATCATCCAGCCGCGGCGCTGGCCGAACACGCGCGTCAGCAATAACAAAGGCGCGCCGTCGACCAGCGGCGACCATAAAAACTTGAGCGCATAGGGAATCGCCACCGCGCCGAACAAGCCGATGGTCGTGCGATCAACCCCTATATCGGCCAGCCGGATATAAAGCGTCGCGCCGGTCAGCGCCAGCGGCAGGCCGCTGGAAAATCCCAGCAGCAAAATGGCAATCAGGCGCGGCTGGGCATAAAGTTTCAGCCACCACGCCGTCACGCCACCAGTTCCTTCAGCGGCTTGAGGCTGCGCGCGCCCAGATGCTGGATGATTTCGCCGGCGCAACGATTGCCGAGCTCGGCGCATTGCGGCAAGGCCAGCGCGCGCGCATGGCCGTGCAAAAATCCGGCGGCGAACAAATCGCCGGCGCCGGTCGTGTCGACAAGCTTGGCCACCGGCGGCGTGGGCACGCGGTGCACATGCTCGCCGGCAACGACGATGCTGCCTTTTTCGCTGCGGGTGATGGCGACGATGGGGCACAGGCCGCGTACAGCCGCAATCGCCTCGTCGATGTCCATGGATGCGGTCAGCGCCATGATCTCCGCTTCGTTGGCGAATAAAATATCGAGATCGCTCAACAACGCCAAAAATGCGTCGCGGTGGGCGTGCACGCAAAACGTGTCGGACAGCGTGAAGGCGACTTTTTTGCCGTGGGCGCGAGCGATGCTCATCGCCTTGCGGATGGCCGCCTTATTATGCTCGCCGTTCCACAAATAGCCTTCGATGTATAAAATATCGCCGCGAGCGATAACGGTTTCGTCGATGTCGCCTTCGTTCAGCAGCGCGCAAGCGCCGATATAGGTCGCCATCGTGCGCTGGGCGTCGGGCGTGATGAACACCAGGCAATTGGCGGTCGATGGCGCGCCTTGCGGTGCCGGCGGCGTATGGTAGCGCACGCCGACCGATTGTAGATCGTGCGTAAAAATCTTGCCGAGCTGGTCGCCCGCGACCTTGCCGATAAAGGCAACCTGGCTGCCCAGCGACGCCATGCCCGCCAGCGTGTTGGCGACCGAGCCGCCGGAACATTCGGTGCTCGGACCGATCATTTTGTAAAGCGCCTGCGAGCGCGCCTCGTCGACCAGCGTCATCGTGCCTTTATCCAGCCCCTGCGCTTTCAAAAACGCGTCCTCGCAATAGCTGAGCACATCGACAATGGCATTGCCCAGCCCTACGACGTCATAGTGTTTTTTCATATGTTTTCTCCAATGATCGATCTTGCCCTCTCGAGCCCCTCCAGCGTATCGACGCCCAGCGGCACCGTATCGACCACCGCCACCTCGATGCGCATCCCCGCCTCCATCGCCCGCAATTGCTCCAGCTTTTCGCGCTGCTCGAGCGGGCTGGGCGGCAGGCTCACGAATTTTTCCAGCGCGGCGCGGCGATAGACGTAAATGCCAATATGGTGGAATGCGCCGGAGCTGTAGGTGCGGGAAAAAGAAAGCGCCTTGCCAGTTTTTTGCTTTTTTTCGCCGGCGACTGACGACTCATGACTAACGACTACCTTCACCACCGCCGAATTATTTTTTTCCGCCTCGTCCGTTATTTCCGCCGCCAGCGTCGCGATGTCGACCTGCGGGTTTTGCATCAGCGCCACCGCATGTCGCAAAATGGCCGGGTCGAGTGTCGGCATGTCGCCTTGCACGTTGATGACGATGTCGTATTTTTTTTCGGGATCGAGCAGTTGCAGCGCCTGATGGATGCGGTCGGAACCGGAAGGCAAATCGCAATCGGTGAGCACCGCGCGGCCGCCCGCCGCCGTCACCGCATCGACGATCTCCTGATCGCCCGCCGCCACCACCACCTCGCCGACGCCCGCTTGCAGCGCGTACTGCATCACGCGCACCACCATCGGCACGCCGCCGATAGGCGCGAGCGGCTTGTTTGGCAAACGGGTGGAGGCCATCCGCGCCGGGATGAGAATGATAGATTTCATTGAATACTCATTACGGCATTTTTCGCTAGGCTGAATCAAATGCGTAGCTTTTTCGAGCATCGTAGCGCAAGTGTACGCTCGGGTACATGCGCAACGAAGCAGAGAAAAAGCAAGCAAGTTGGTCAGCCTAGTAGAAAAACATTCAGTCTTTTTTAATCATGTTGATCGAATATGGCCAGCATATTATAAAGACGGCAAGTATCCTTTAATGTTTGGAATCGCGCATGAATCAATCAGGGTTGGAACTCAATAAAATCGTTGCCGCCGTACTGCTCGCCGGCATTATCGCGCTGGTCGCGAGCTTCGCCAGCGACGGGCTCTATCAAGGCGGCAGCGGCCACGGGGAAAAAGATGCCAAGCGCGGCTACACCATCGCCGGGGCGGAAAGCGCCGACAGCGCAGGGTCCGCAGCGCCCGCCGCCGAGGAAAAACCCGTCGACATCCTGCCGCTGCTTGCCGGCGCCGACCTGACCGCCGGCGAAGCGCAGGTCAAGAAATGCGCCGCCTGCCATACGTTCGACAAGGGTGGCAAAAACGGCGTCGGCCCCAACCAGTGGAACCTGATCGGCAGCGATTTCGGCCATGTCGCGGGCTATGCCTATTCCGATGCGATCAAGGCGCTGCATGGCAGCAAAAAATGGGGATTCCAGGAGCTGTCCGATTTCCTCGCCGGCCCCAAAAAATACCTGCCCGGCAATAAAATGTCGTTTGCCGGCATCAAAAACCCGCAGGACCGCGCCAACCTGATCGCCTATCTCAACACCCTGTCCGACAAGCCGTTACCGCTGCCAAAATAATTATTGAAAGGCTGCTTATGGAACTATCGATCGTCTATGTCTGGCTGATTGTCGGCGTGGTGCTCATGCTGCTCGAAGCGTTCGGCCTGCCCGGCATGGGCATGTTCTTTGCCGGGCTGGGCGCGCTGACCGTCGGATTGCTGGTGAGCTTCGATACCATCATCCCCGAAGACTCGCTCATGCAGTTCATTTTCTTTTTCGCCACGACCATCGTGTGGGCGGTGCTATTATGGAAACCGCTGCAGCAATTCAAGGTCGGGAAAAAAGCGCAGAGCTACGCCAACATCGTCGGCGACACCGCCTATGTCGGCAGCAGCGGCATCAGCAAAAAAGACGGCGGCGAAGTCACCTGGTCGGGCACGATCATGAAAGCCCGCCTCGATGCCGCCAGCCTGCCGGAATGCCTGGAAGCCGGCGCGCAGGTCATCATCACCGAAATCACCGGCAATGTGCTGACGGTAAGGCCCAAAACAGGGAATTGAGGAAGCGAAGGAACTGAAGAATTGAAGAAATAAGGAAGTGAAGTCATGGAATCTAAGATCGGGCCCATTTAGCTATCTTTTTAATTCCCCAGTTCTTCATTTCCTCATTTCCCCTTATTCCTCATTTCCTCTTAGGAGAACCAACATGGAACCACTACTCGCACTGCTCGTCATCATCGTCATCAGCGTGTTCATGGGCGTCAAAACCGTGCCGCAGCAACAGGCATGGATCGTCGAAAGCCTGGGCAAGTTCGACAGCAAGCTCGAGCCGGGCCTTAACATCCTCATCCCGTTCTACCAGAAAGTCGCCTACAAGCATTCGCTCAAGGAAATGGCGGTGGAAGTGCCCGAACAGGCCGGCATCACCCGCGACAACGTGACGCTCAATCTCGACGGCATCCTCTATGTGCGCATCATCGACCCGGTCGCCGCGTCGTACGGCGTGTCCGACCCGATCTACGCCGTGCAGCTGCTCGCACAAACCACCATGCGCTCGGAAATCGGCAAGCTCACGCTTGATAAAACCTTCGAGGAGCGCGAGACGCTCAACGCCAATATCGTTAGCGCCATCAATCAGGCGGCGCAAAGCTGGGGCATCCAGTGCATGCGCTACGAGATAAAAAACATCACACCGCCCAACTCGGTGCTCAAAGCCATGGAGCTTCAGATGGCCGCCGACCGCCAGAAACGCGCCACCATCTTGGAATCGGAAGGCAAGCGCCAGGCACAGATCAACGTCGCCGAAGGCAAAAAACAGGAAATCGTGCTTGGCTCGGAAGGCGCGCTGACCGACCAGGTCAACCGCGCCAAGGGCGAAGCCGAAGCGATCCTCGCCGTCGCCGAGGCGACCGCCAAAGGCATCGAGATGGTCTCGCAGGCGATCATGAAGCATGGCGGCTCGGAAGCCGTGGCGCTCAAAATCGCCGAGCAATATGTCGGCGCCTTCAAGGAAATCGCCAAGGAATCGACGACGCTGCTGCTGCCCGCCAATGCCCATGACGCCGGCTCGATGGTCGCGCAGGCGCTGACCGTGTTCGATTCCATCCGCAACAAAACCGCCGGCAATATCAAAGAAGGCGGCAAAGGCCCGTGGGGCGCCGCTTAGGAGGTAACAGGGATCAGATAACAGGTAACAGACTATGGTCAGGCGCATTCTGCTCTCTTTACTGTTGTCCTTTTCCTGTCACCTGCTTCCCGGCGCTGCTTACGCAGCGCCCTCCCACTGCCTCACCTATTACGGCGAATGCAAATATCCGGCGGGCTTTGCGCATTTCGACTATGTCAATCCCGATGCGCCCAAAGGCGGCGGCGTCAAGCTTGCCGAGACCGGCTCTTTCGATAATCTCAATCCGTTTATTTTAAACGGCGTCAAGGCGCCGGCCATCGCTGCCATGCTTTTCGAATCGCTGATGGCCGCCTCGCAAGACGAGCCGCAGACGCTTTATGGGCTGGTCGCGCAGAGCGTCGAGGTGGCCAAGGATGGCGGCTCGGTCGAATTTGTTTTGCGCAATGAAGCACGCTTTCATGACGGCTCAAAAATCACGCCCGACGACGTGGTGTTTTCGTTTGCGACGCTGAAGGAAAAAGGCGACCCGACTTACAAGATTCTCTACGCCGCCATCGCGTCGGCGGAAAAAACCGGCGAGCACACGGTGCGGTTTACTTTCACCGACGGCAAGAACCGCGAGCTGCCGCTGATCGCCGCATCGATGCCGATCTTATCGAAAGTCTACTATGACAAAGTCGATTTTTCCAAAACGACGCTGGAGGCGCCGGTCGGCAGCGGGCCTTACAAGGTCGAAAGCGTCGAACAGGGCCGCCAGATCACCTACAGGCGCGACCCGGATTACTGGGGCAAGGATTTGCCGGTCAATCGCGGCCAGTATAATTTCGCGACATTCCGCTACGATCTCTACCGCGACGAAAACGTCGCCATGCAGGGGCTGTTCGCCGGAGAATATGATTTCCGCCGCGAATATATCGCGCGCAACTGGGCGACCGCCTACGACGTGCCGGCGGTGCGCGACGGGCGCATCGTCAAGCGCAACATCCCCGATGAAACACCGCAAGGCATGCAGGCGTTCATTTTCAACACGCGCAAACCGCAATTCGCCGACCGCCGCGTGCGCGAGGCGATCGACCTCGCGCTCGATTACGAATGGGTGAATAAAACCATTTTCTACGGCGCGTATGAGCGCAACCATAGCTATTTCCAAAACACCGAATTCGAAGCCAAGGGCCTGCCGCAAGGCAAGGAGCTGGCGCTGTTGAAACCGCTTGCCGATGAGCTGCCCCCTGCCCTGTTCACGCAGCCGTTCAAAAACCCGACGACCGACGGCTCCGGCAACGCCCGCGACAATTTGCTAAAGGCGCAAAAGCTGCTCGAAGAGGCGGGCTGGCAGGTCAAAGACGGCAAGCGTGTCGATGCGAAAGGCGCGCCGCTAAATATCGAGTTCATGCTGCGCCAGCCGACGATGGAGCGCGTCATCGGCCCGATGCGCAAGAATCTGGAGCGGCTCGGCATCGCTTCCTCCATCCGCATGGTCGACGATTCGCAATACCAAAAACGTCTCGACGACAAGGATTTCGACATCGTCTCCATCTGGATCAACCGCGGTAATTTCTTTCCCGGCAACGAGCAGGTGGCGCTGTGGCACTCGGCGCAGGCCGAGGTGAAAGGCGGCAATAACCTGGGCGGAACGCAAAGCAAGGCCGTCGATGCGCTGCTGGGCGCCTTGGTCAATGCCAAGGATTACGACGATTACCGCGCCGCCGGCCGCGCGCTCGACCGCGTGCTGCTGTGGGAGCATTACGTCATCCCCAACTGGAATTCGGGCAGCTACCGCGTCGCCTATTGGGATAAGTTCGGCCTGCCGAAAATCCAGGCGAAATACAACCTGGCGTTCCAGGCGTGGTGGGTGAAGCCAAGGTAACAGGTGACAGGTGACAGGCGGCAGATATAATGTTTTGTCCGTAACCTGTTTCCTGTCGCCTGTTGCCTTATGTCTGCTTACATAATCCGCCGCCTCCTGCTCATGATCCCCACTTTGTTTGGGATCATGGTGCTGAATTTCGCCATCGTCCAGGCGGCGCCCGGCGGGCCGGTGGAGCGGCTGGTGGCGAGCCTCACCGACATCACCTCGCAAGACGCCACCGCCCGCATCTCCGGCAGCGGCGGCGACATGGCCGGCAAGATCGACAGCAACGCCAACGCCATAAACTCCGCCTATCGCGGCGGGCGCGGGCTCGACCCGGAAATCATCGCCGGCATCGAGAAAATGTACGGCTTCGACAAGCCGCCGCTGGAGCGTTTTTTGCAGATGATCGGCAATTACCTGCGCTTTGATTTCGGCGAGAGTTTTTTCCGCAATCAGCGCGTCATCGACCTGATCGGGCAAACCCTGCCGGTAACGATTTCGCTGGGGCTGTGGACGACGCTTCTGGTCTATCTCATCTCGATCCCGCTTGGCATCCGCAAGGCTGTCGCCGACGGTTCGCGCTTCGATGTCGCCAGCAGCTGGGTCATCATCGTCGGCTACGCGATACCGAGTTTTTTATTCGCGATCCTGCTCATCATCTTGTTCGCCGGCGGCAATTACTGGCAGATTTTTCCGCTTAAAGGCCTGGTCTCCGATAACTGGGCCGAGCTGGGATTTTTTCAGAAAATCACCGATTATTTCTGGCATATTACCCTGCCGGTGCTGGCGATGGTGCTGTCGGGCTTCGCCGCGCTGACCATGCTCACCAAAAACTATTTTCTCGACGAGATCGGCAAGCAGTATGTGCTTACCGCCCGCGCCAAGGGGCTTTCCGAACGACAGGTGCTCTATAACCATGTATTCCGCAACGCCATGCTGATTATCATCGCCGGGCTGCCGGGGGCGCTGCTGCGCATTTTGCTGACCAGTGCGCTGCTCATCGAGATTATTTTTTCGCTAAACGGCCTGGGGCTGCTCGGCTACGAAGCTGTCATCAACCGCGACTATCCGGTGATGTTCGGCACGCTCTATATTTTCACCCTGCTCGGGCTGGTCTTCAACCTGATCGGCGACATCGTCTATATGCTCGTCGATCCCAGAATCGATTTCGAGCGGAGGGAGGTGTAATGGAAGGTAACAGGTATCAGGTGGCGGGTGACGGAAAGAATGATGGCAATCTGCCACCTGTCACCTGTCACCTGTCACCTTTAACCCGCCGCAGGCTTAGCCTTTTTCGCGCCAATAGGCGCGGTTATTGGAGCCTGTGGATTTTCCTGCTGTTGTTTTTCCTGAGTCTGTTTGCGGAGCTCATCGCCAACGACAAGCCGATCTTGCTGCGCTATCAGGGCGCGTTTTATTTCCCGGTCGTCGCGACCTACAGCGAAAAAACCTTCGGCGGCGATTTCGATACCGAGGCGGTTTACCGGGACGCTTTCGTGCGCCAGCGCATCGAATCCGAAGGCGGCTGGATGCTCTGGCCGCCCATCCGCTACAGCTATTCCACCATCAATTACGATCTCGGCCGCCCCGCCCCCTCGCCGCCGACGCGCGAAAACTGGCTGGGCACCGACGACCAGGGGCGCGACGTATTGGCGCGGCTGATTTACGGCTTCAGGCTGTCGGTGTGTTTCGGCCTGCTGCTGACCAGCTTCAGCGCCGTCTTCGGCATAATGGCCGGGGCGGTGCAGGGATTTTTCGGCGGCTGGATCGATTTGGCTTTTCAGCGTTTCATCGAGATCTGGTCGGGCCTGCCGGAACTGTTTCTACTCATCATCCTGGCCAGCCTCATCACCCCGAATTTCTGGTGGTTGCTGGCCATCTTGCTGCTGTTCACATGGATGTCGCTGGCCGGCGTCGTGCGCGCCGAATTCCTGCGCGCGCGCAATTTCGATTATGTGAAAGCCGCCCGCGCGCTGGGCGTGTCGGAGCTTCGCATCATGGTGCGTCACGTGCTGCCCAATGCGCTGGTGTCGGCAATGACGGTGATCCCGTTCATGATGAGCGGCGCGGTGGCGGCGCTGACCACGCTCGATTTCCTGGGCTTCGGCCTGCCGCCCGGCTCGGCGAGCCTGGGCGAGTTGCTGCTGCAGGGCAAGAATAATCTGCAGGCGCCGTGGCTGGGCTTTGCCGGCTTCATGGTGATTTCGCTGCTGCTGGTGCTCATCATTTTCATCAGCGAGGCGGTGCGCGACGCGTTCGACCCGCGCAAGGAGCTGATGCGATGACCCTGCTTTCCATCCAGAATCTCAGCCTTTCCTTCGGCGATGCGACCGTCGTCAACCGCATCAGCCTCGATATCGGCAAGGGCGAAATGGTGGCGCTGGTCGGCGAGTCCGGCTCCGGAAAATCGCTCACCGCCCTTTCCTGCCTTGGGCTGCAACCCAGATCGGCGGCCGTTTCCGGCAGCATCGTGTTTGACGGCCAAGAAATCGTCGGTACGCGCGAAGCGACGCTGCGGGCCTTGCGCGGCAAGCGCATCGGCATGATTTTCCAGGAGCCGATGACCGCGCTCAACCCGCTCCATACGATCGGCCGGCAGATCGGGGAGATGTTAAGCGGAAATGAGGAAAAAAATTCCTCGATTCAATCCTTACTCGACCAGGTCGGCCTCACCCATTTCAAGCACCGGCTCGATGCCTACCCGCACCAGCTTTCCGGCGGCGAGCGCCAGCGCGTGATGATCGCCATGTCCATTGCCAACCGGCCCGATTTGCTGATCGCCGATGAGCCGACCACCGCCGTCGACGTCACCGTCCAGGCCAAGATCCTGCTGCTGCTCAAAGAGCTTCAGCAATCGCTGGGCATGGCGATTTTGTTCATTACCCACGACCTCACGGTGGTCAGGCGCCTGTGCGACAAGGTGGCGGTGATGAAGCAAGGCGCGCTCGTCGAGCAGGGAAAAGTCGCCGAGATTTTTGCCAACCCGCAACATGCCTATACCAAGCTGCTGCTTGCCAGCGAGCCCAAAGGCAGCCCCCTGCCCGTCCCTTATGATGCGCGCCCGCTGATCGGATGCACCGATCTGCGCGTATGGTTCCCGATCAAAAAAGGCCTGCTTAAACGCACAGTCGCTTATACAAAAGCCGTCGACGGCGTGACCGTGACGATCCCGCAAGGATCGACGCTGGGCGTGGTCGGCGAGTCGGGATCGGGGAAAACCACGCTGGGCTTCGCCCTGATGCGGTTGATTAAAAGCGAAGGGGAGATCGTATTTACGCCCGAAAACGCGGAAGAAATAATGTTGAGCCGCCTGCCCGCCTTTGCCATGCGGCCGCTGCGTAAGCAGATGCAGCCGGTGTTCCAGGACCCGTTTTCCAGCCTCAACCCGCGCATGAGCGTGGCGCAGATCATCGAGGAAGGGCTGCGCGTGCATTTCCCGATGCCGGCGGCCAAGCGCGAACGGGCGATCGACGACATATTGCGCGAGGTCGGCCTGTCGCCCGACATGAAGCCGCGCTACCCGCATGAATTTTCCGGCGGCCAGCGCCAACGCATTTCCATCGCCCGCGCCATGGTGCTGAAACCCCGCTTCGTCGTGCTCGACGAGCCGACCTCGGCACTCGACCTTACCGTACAGACGCAGATCATCGAGCTGCTAAAGAGCCTCCAGCAAAAATATGGCCTGAGCTACATGTTCATCAGCCACGATTTGCGCGTGGTGCGCGCCATTGCGCATCGCATCATCGTCATGAAAGACGGCGTCATCGTCGAGCACGGCGCCACGCAGGATATTTTCGAGCGCCCGCAGCAGGACTACACCAAGGCGCTGATCGCGGCAGCGTTTTTGAAATAATGGTTGTATAAAATAGATTTTGCTTATATTAACCGATATTAACAATATTCCGGGGTGAAAATGCCAAATCCGCTCGATCCGCTCGACTTGCCGTTGGGAGAAGATAGCGCCTCCTCTGCTATAAGGGAAGCCTTGCTGACGCAACTAAGCAAGCTGGATGAAATCCAGCTTCGCGCCAAGCTCGCGGCCACGCGAACGCGCGCCGAAGAAATCACAAAGGCGCAAGGCGGCAGATTTGCCGGCGGCCTGTGGAAGGGTGTCGATGCCATCGCCGGACGGCTGCGCGAGCTCTCGCTGGAGAAAACACACATGCGCCCGATAGGTCAACTCGATGACGAGGAAGTATGGGCGGCATTGCAGGAAACCATGCAAGAAGGCGCCGGGCTGGAGGATAAAAGAGGCGAGAAAGCGGCCAATTGCCTGTCGGAGATGAAATTCCTCATCGGAGTGCTCGAAGAGCGCCTGCACCGCCGGGCGCGCGGCCCCGAAGGCCGGGGGCATTGATATGGCCGAATCTCGCCGCCGCCGTAGCCCTATCCCGCCCAAGCTGGGCGAAAAAAAGCTCAAGGATCTGACCGCCGGCGAAATGCGCGAGGTCATAAACAGCCTGGTCCCGCGCGATGAAATGCATGCCGGTATTCAATTCCTCAACCTCTTACTCGATAAAAAAGGCATTCCCGGCGTGATCGCTTTTGTCGAGAAAGCGAAAAAAATTCTCGATGAAGAAGGTAAGCTGCTCGATTACGATTTCGATGCATCGGAAAAAGAATTGCTGAAGAAAGCCTGGCCGGACTTGATGGCGCGGCGCAATGCGCTGGGCATTATCGGCGCGGCTGTCAGCGGCGCTATCTTTGCGGGTGTGGCAGGGATCGATTCGGCGGTCACCGCCAAGAAAATCATGAATCCGCCCCCTGCCCCGCCGCCACAGGCACAAGGAGTCCTGGAGCAGGCGCAGGAACTTGCCCATCGTTATGCCTATCCGGTGGCCGAGATCATGATCGGCGCGGTATTGATGAATGAAGGCGTGGAAAACTGGCGCAAGGAAAAGCTCGAGGGCGTGGCCAATGCAGTAGCAGACCTAGCCGAAGCCGCAAAAAAACAGCAGCAGCAAAAAGAATCCCCTGCCCCTTAGGCGCCGGCTGACGTTGCTAACCCTGGACGTTCGCTGTAATAACAATTCATGCATCAGCAAAACACCATCTTCGCCCTTGCCACGCCCCCTGTCCGCTCCGGCGTGGCGGTCATACGCATTTCCGGCGACCGCGCCCTGCCCGCCCTCGCCCAGCTCACCGGCAAAGCCGACTGGCAGCCCAACCTCGCCCGCTATACTTCCTTTTCACGAGCCACGAATCACGAGCCACGAGCCACGATCGATAGCGGCCTCGCCTTTTATTTCAAAGCCCCAAAGAGCTTCACCGGCGAGGATGTCGCCGAGCTGCATTGTCATGGCAGCCTCGCCGTCATACGCGAGCTGCTGGAGGCACTGGCGGCGATTGAAGGGCTGCGCCCCGCCGAGCCGGGCGAATTCACCCGCCGCGCCTTTCTAAACGGTAAAATGGATCTGGTCGAGGCCGAGGGGCTGGCCGACCTCATCGAGGCGGAAACGCCAGCGCAGCGCAAGCAGGCGCTGTCGCAAATGCAGGGCGAGGCAAGCCGGCGCTACGAAGCGTTGCGCGGCCAGATCGTCCAGGCGCTGGCCCATCTCGAAGCGTTCATCGATTTTCCCGAGGAGGAGATACCGGCATCGCTGCTGGATGGCATCAAGCGGCAAATCGAAACTTTGACGGCGGCGATCGAAACCGCGCTGGCCGACGATCGGCGCGGCGAGCGCGTGCGCGGCGGCATCCGCGTCGTCATCCTGGGCGCGCCCAATGTCGGCAAGTCGAGTTTGCTCAACCGGCTGGCCGGGCGCGACGCCGCCATCGTATCGGCCAGGGCAGGGACGACGCGTGACGTCATCGAGGTGCATATGGAGTTGGGCGGCTTCCCGGTCATCCTCACCGATACGGCGGGCCTGCGCGAAAGCGGCGACGATATCGAGGAAGAGGGGATCCGTCGCGCCATGGCCCGCGCTGAGGAGGCCGACATCAAGCTGGTGCTGTTCGATGCCAGCCAGGGCGGGCAGGACGAGCAGAGCAGGGGACTAATTGGAGATAATACATTGATAATTAATAATAAAGCAGATTTATTGCAATCACGAATCACGAACCACGAATCACGAACCACGTTCTTCATCTCCACCCAAACCGGCCACGGGCTAGAAGAGATGCTTTCGGCGCTGGAGCAAAAAATCAGCGCCATGTTTCATACGGCCAATGCACCGCTCATCACCCGCAGCCGGCACCGTGCCTTGCTTACCGAGGCACTTGCCTGCCTTGAGCGCCTTAATTGGCACGCGCCGCTGGAGCTGACCTGCGAGGAGCTGCGGCTGGCCGGGCGCGCCATCGGCAAAATCACTGGCAAAATCGCGGTGGATGATGTATTGGACGTCATCTTTAAGCAGTTTTGCATAGGGAAGTGACGGTAAGCCTTAGTGGCTATGCCACTTAGGCTCCCGTCATCCTCCGAAGCTCGAAGAGCGAAGGGGGATCTCGCGCAAATGGATGAAGACCCCGCAACAAGTGCGGGGTGACAAAGGGGTTTATGAAGCCGCGCTATTTTGACGAAACACCAGCCAATAGGGTGCTTATCGACCCTTCCTATCAGGTTGGAGCTACTTATTATCCACCTACGCTCGATCACTGTGATCCCGCCTTGTATATCAGCCGCGATTTAGAGTCAGGCATGCGCATTTCAGGGGAACATCACAGTGTGTATATTGGCGGAAAAATGTTAGATAATTCTTATATTTCAGTCCGGGAAGGCTGCGTCTCTGCTTCGTCCCTAGGAAAAGATTCCGATATACGCGCCGGCATGTTCATCCTTATCAGCGATATTAATTTATCTAGAAATTCCAGGAATTTCCAGAGTGCTTCCGGCACGGATCCACTTATCATCGTGGTTCCCGAAGAGAAAAGGGCGGAAATTTTCGATTTTCTGATGAAAAAATTCTATCGAGATTATAAAAAATTTATAGATCCGGAATTGCCGGAGACCATGAAACTTTTAGAGCACGCGTTTCCAACTGTCCCTATACAGGCGATCAGAGGCGGTTCCGCGCGCTCCGCTTCGCGAGGATGACAATGTTCAACTTCGACGTCATTGTCATCGGCGGCGGCCACGCGGGCACGGAAGCGGCGGCGGCATCGGCGCGCCTGGGCGCTAAGACCGCGCTGGTGACCCAGAAGGCGACGACCATCGGCGAGATGTCGTGCAACCCGGCCATCGGCGGCATCGCCAAGGGCACGCTGGTTCGCGAAATCGACGCGCTCGACGGGGTGATGGGACGCGCCATCGACCGCGCCGGCATCCATTACAAAATGCTCAATGCCAGCAAGGGCCCGGCGGTGCGCGGGCCGCGGGCCCAGGCCGACCGCAAGCTCTATCGCCAGGCCGTCCAATCCATCCTCGGCGAATACGAATCCCTGACCGTCATCGAAGATTCGGTGGAGGATTTGCTCATTAAACCCTCCCCCTTTGGGGGGGAGGGAAGGGTGGGGGGTAGGGATAATTGGGTGGGGGGTGAGGCGTACGGCATCATCTGCGCCTCCGGCCGCACCATCACGGCCGGCCGCGTCGTCCTTACCACCGGGACATTCCTCAACGGCCTGATCCATATGGGCGAGACAAAAATCCGCGCCGGCAGGGTAGGGGAGGCGCCGTCAATCGGCCTGTCCAATACGCTGAAACGGTTGAATTTTATGGTCGGCCGCCTCAAGACAGGCACGCCGCCGCGCCTGGATGGCACCACCATCGACTGGCCGGGCCTGACCCGCCAGCCCGGCGACAACCCGCCCGTACCTTTTTCCTATTTGACGACGAAAGTGACCGTCCCGCAGATCGATTGCTTCATCACACACACCAACGAAAAAACCCACGAAATCATCCGCGCCAACCTCCACCGCGCACCCATGTATTCTGGCCAAATCGAAAGCACCGGCCCACGCTATTGCCCCTCCATCGAAGACAAAGTCGTCCGCTTCGCGCAAAAAATCAGCCACCAGATTTTCCTCGAACCGGAAGGGCTGGACGACGATACCGTCTACCCCAACGGCATCTCGACTTCGCTCCCCGAAGAGGTCCAGCTCGAACTGCTAAAGACGATCCCGGGACTGGAACATGCGCGCGTCATCCGCCCCGGCTATGCGATTGAATATGATTATGTCGATCCGCGGGAACTGGCGGCCACACTGGAAACTAAGAAGGTCAAAGGGCTTTATTTCGCCGGCCAGATCAACGGCACCACCGGCTATGAAGAGGCGGGCGGGCAGGGCATCGTCGCCGGGCTCAACGCCGCTTTAGCCGCCGTCGGCTCACCGCCTTTCATCATCGACAGGGCCGATGCCTATATCGGCGTGATGATCGACGACCTCATCACCCACGGCACCAGCGAGCCTTACCGTATGTTCACCTCGCGTTCGGAATACCGGCTGTCGCTTCGCGCCGACAATGCCGACCGTCGCCTGACCGGTAAGGGAATCGCCATCGGATGCGTCGGCAGCACCCGCGCCAACGCGTTTAAAAACAAGGAATGCGAGATCGAAATTTCCCGTGGAACTCTCGATAGCCTAACCATTACCCCCAACCAGGCCAAGCTTCATGACATCATGTTAAACCAGGATGGCATCCGCCGTAGCGCTTTTGAACTCTTGAAATACCCGACCATCGGGTTTGACGATATTATAAAAATATGGCCAGAGCTGGATGCCATCTCCGCCAATGCCGCCGAGCAGTTGGAAATAGATGCGCTGTATTTTTCCTACCTGCAACGTCAGGAAGAAGACATCGCCCTGTTCAAAAAAGAGGAGGGGGTCGCCATCCCGGCCGATTTCGATTATAATGGTTTACCCTCCCTATCGACCGAGATGAAAGCCAAGCTAAATCATGCCCGTCCGCAAACCATCGGGTCGGCATCGCGTATACAAGGGATGACCCCGGCGGCGATTTTGGCCTTGTTGGGGAAATTACGGAAATCGGCAAACCAACATACCAACCATGACAAAGCATGTGCCTAACGATGCATTTCGTTTGCTAAATGCACATTGTGAGGTTTCCTATGAAACCTTCGAGAAATTATCTTTATATCATGATCTGCTCATTAAATGGCAAAACGCTGTCAATTTGGTAAGCAACGACTCTCTCACCGATAGCTGGAACCGTCATTTCCTCGATTCTCTTCAACTCCTAAAATATCTTGACGGCGAGAAGGGCGCTATCGTTGATATCGGCTCCGGGGCTGGCTTTCCCGGTATGGCGCTGGCGATTTGTGGAGTAAAAAATATTCATCTAATCGAAAGCGATTCCAAAAAAACCACTTTCCTCAAAGAAGTTTCCAGGATCACAAAGACCGATATTTTTATCCGTAATGAACGCGTAGAAAAAATAAAAAATCTTGATCCGGTCAACATAATTTTATCACGCGCGTTTGCCGATCTGAATACACTTCTCGGCTGTTCATCTTCGTTAATTTCACAGGAAACAAAATGTCTCTTCCACAAAGGAAAAAATTACTCTAAAGAATTAGAGGACGCAAAAAAATCATGGTCGTTCGATGCGATTATGTTTCCCAGCGTCACCGATGAAAACGGTGTGATTGTCAAACTTTCCAATATCCATAGGCGGATGCCATGACACAGAAAAATTCTTCACATCACCCCTTAGAAACGCGTATTATTTCGATCGTCAACCAGAAGGGTGGCGTCGGCAAAACCACGACCACCGTCAATTTGGCGACGGCGCTGGCCGCCGTCGGCAGAAGGGTTCTGCTCGTCGATTTCGATCCGCAGGGTAATGCCAGCACCGGCCTTGGCGTCGAATCGAACCAAAGAAATATCACTTCTTATGACATTATTTTGAACGATACCGACATCAAAGAAGCCATTCAAAAAAGCGCCGTGCCCAACCTGTCGGTCATTCCCGCCACAATCGATTTATCCGGCGCCGAAATCGAACTGGTAAGCCTGGAGCGACGCGAATTTCGCCTGAAAGAAACACTGGAAAATCTCGATGCGCATTACGATTATATCTTGATCGATTGCCCGCCGTCACTGGGGCTTCTGACCCTCAATGCCCTCGCCGCTTCCAACGCCGTGCTAATCCCATTGCAATGCGAATTCTACGCGCTGGAAGGGCTTAGCCACCTGATGCGCACCATCACGCTGGTACAAACCAATCTCAACCCGCAGCTGGCCATCCAGGGCATCGTCCTGACCATGTATGACCGCCGCAATAAATTCACCGAGCAAATCGAAAACGACGTGCGCGGCTATTTCGGCAAGCTCGTTTATCGCTCGGTCATCCCACGCAACATCCGCATGTCGGAAGCGCCGTCGCATGGTAAGCCGGCGCTGATTTACGACATGCATTGCGCCGGCTCGAAAGCCTATATCCAATTGGCAAGCGAGCTGCTCAAACGCGAGCGTGTCCGCACCCAAGAACTCACCGCAGCCTAAAGGAGAAAACGCATGGCCACCGCAACGAAAAACAAAGGACTCGGCAAAGGATTATCGGCGCTGATTTCCGAAAATTATGTCGAGACGCAATCGACAAAGAAAGCCTCAAAACCCGCTGATTCCGGTATCAATTCCGTATCCGTAACGAAATTGCACAGCGGCAAGTACCAGCCGCGCACCGCCTTCGACGAAGGCTTGCTCACCGAGCTTGCCGAATCGATCAGCAAGAACGGCATCATGCAGCCGATCATCGTGCGCCCGTCGTCGAAATTCGCCGGAAAATTCGAGATCATCGCCGGCGAGCGCCGCTGGCGCGCCGCCAAAATCGCCGGGCTCGAAGAAGCGCCGGTCATTGTCCGCGAAGTCACCGACAAGCAGGCGCTCGAGCTGGCGCTGGTCGAAAACATTCAGCGGCACGATCTTTCCGCCCTCGAGGAAGCGGGCGGCTATCAGCGCCTCATCGAGGAATTCGATTATACCCAGGAAGCACTGGCGGAAACCGTCGGCAAAAGCCGCAGCCACATCGCCAATTTGCTGCGGCTGCTGTCGCTGCCGGAAGAGATCAAGACCATGCTCAATGAAGGCCAGCTCACCGCCGGCCATGCCCGCGCCATCCTCAACGCGCCCAACGCGGTCGAACTCGCGCATCTCATCGTCAAGCGCGGCCTCAACGTCCGCCAGGCCGAGGATGCCAGCCGCACCCTGCAGGGCCACGCCAAACGCTCGGCGCCGCGCGCCGGCAGCCAGAACCGCCAGGCGAACTCGCCCTTTAGCATGCCCAAGGACCCGGACATTCTCGCGCTCGAGGAATCGCTGTCGGAAAATCTCGGCGTGCGCGTGGCGATCAATGACCGCGGCCAGAGCGGCGAGATCGTGCTCGCCTACGATTCGCTGAGCCAGCTCGACGAAATCCTCCGCCGCCTCAGCGCCAATACCGACGAGCTGATTTAGCGTATTTTTGCTTCTTTCCTTGTTGTTCCTGCGAAATCGGTTTCATCCGGTTTATAGTAATATTACAGCAATTTAGCAATCTTCACAAAAGCTTAATAATAATTAGAAATTGATAGGGTAGAATCGGCAGTTGGTAGCAACGCCGAAGAAACTCGCACAGGAGTATTTATGGGTTTATTTAAAAGAGGGGAGTCCGCCCCTAAATTCCGGGAACCAAAAGGCATAGAGTTTGGCGTCGTTCCCAAAACCGCTTTTGACAAGATGGAGGTCGCCGACATCCAGCATTGGTTAGACGGCCGCTTTCATGATGCATGGGACGATTATTGCCCCAGCGTCGTCGATATTGGCGGACAAACCAGTTGGGTCCGCGAGAAATACACGGAGTTTTCGCCGGACGTACGGCAACGTTTTGCAGACGCGCTTCTAAACCTGTTCGATGAACTTGCTGCTGAGCCGAAGAAATGGAAAGACAAGCCGGTCACGGAACAATCGCCCGAACCCCACAGCCCTTCAACGAAGTTGTTTATTTTTGCTGCAAATACCTTGCTAGAACATACCCTGCCGGAAACGCAACAAAAGCTTCAGCCTAAAATGCTGGCAATCATGGAGAGCGCATCCACCACGCCTAACCAAAAAATCATGGCCGCAAATATGCTGGTTGGCTTGGAATACGAAGCGGAGGACAGATTTTGGCTAGAATTGGGCAAGCGCATTCCCGACTCGGCCGAGATCGTCTTTAGCGGCATTGCCATCCAGCACCCGCAGGCCGCCTTCGCATTTCTCGCCGAGCAGCCGTGGCATACTGATCCGAGCAAGGGCACGTTTGCCTTGATAGCCGCCTTCGCCGAAACCGCAGAGCGGCATGGCGAAGAAGTGGTAGATAAAGGCATCGCTTTACTGGCCGAAAAACATCCCGAAGCGAAAAGCCAGATCGCTGAAATTAAAAATCGCTATAAAGGAATAATGCGCGAAATGGCCAAAGAGGGTAGACAATAGCTTCCTCATATTGCTCTAACGCAGCTGCGTCAGGCGCATGAGCTTGCGGTGGCTGGCGGGGGCGGGGGGCAGATCACTGGTTTTGCTGGCAAGCTCGGCTTCGATCAGCAGCTTCAGCGCCTTGGCGATCTGCTCCACATTCCATTGCTGCACATGCCGCGCCAGTATCGGCGCTTGCCGGAAAAATACCGGCGGGCGCAGCGACGCGATCACCTGTTCGGCGGGCACACCCGCATCCACCTGTGATCGCAGCATGTAAAGCCGGTTGAAATAGCGCTGCAGCGCGCGCAGATAGCCCACCGGCTGGGCACCCTCGCGCAGCAGGCGCGTGAGCGTCTGGTCGAGCGTTTGCAGGTTTTTATCGGCCACGGCATTGACCACGTCGTCGAAATGCGTGTCGCGGTTATAATCGACCAGTGCCTGCACATCTTCAAGCGCCACGCGCTTGCTTTCGCCGGCATAGGTGATGATCTTTTCCAGCTCCTGCAAAGTGACGTAGCGGTCGTTGCCGAGCTGTGCGGCGAGATAGTCGGTAGCATCGCGGTCGGCGCGCACGCCCACCGCCTCAAAGCTTTTGCGGATGACCTCGTGGACGTCGCGCGCTTCGTCTTTATAGCAGGCGATGGCGGCAGCCAACGGCTCTTTCTCGGCCCAGGCGCGCAAGCTTGAGCGCGTGCCCAGCTCGCCGGCCATGAGCAGCAAAAACACGTCCGGGTGAAAAAACGCCGCGGCGGCCTCGACGGTTTTGGTGAGCTTGTCGGTGGCGTCGCGGATGACGATGACGCGCTTGCCGCCCATCAGGCTTACCGCCGACAGCTCGTCGGCAAGCAGGGCGGGGTCGGCGGCGAGCTTCGCCTCATCCATCTCCACCAGGGCGAACGGATCGTCGCTTGCGGCCAGAATCGTTTTTTTGATGCGCTGCATGCGCTCGCGCACCAAGCCCGAATCGGGCCCGTATAGCAGCGCGCAGCGATATTGCGCATCGGGCCTGGCAAGGACGGACTCGGCGGCTTTGGGCGCTATTTTCATAGCAGACTGTCGAAAATGCCCTTGTTGCCCTTGGGCACCGGCCTGATCGTCGGCACCTCGTTCTCGTCGGGAATCTTGTTGGTTTTTTCTTCCAGCGGCAGGGGTTCTTCGGGCAGGGGCTGCTTGCGCGGCGGCGCGACATAGCCAGCAGTCAGGAAAGGCGCCAGCCGCTGGCGGTACATCTCGCCCAGTTCGCCGATGCCACGCTTGACGGCGTCTTCCTCGGAAATATAGGTCGAGAAATAGGCGCCGGTGACGTTGTTATAGCTGCTGACATGACGGACATTGCCGGTGGTGACGACCGCATCGTCGCTGTTGCGTATCAGCTTATATTGCGAATAGAGATGGACGTTATAGCGCGACACTGTGCCGTCGCGGGCGATGCCGATGGGGCTGGCGGTACTGGTAAGGCTCGCATTCAGGCGATAGGCGGGATTGACCGGCACCGCGCCGCCGGGGTTGAGATTATCTTCCAGCGCGAATTTGAGGAGCTGGCTGTCGCGGTCGCGCCCGACAGGCTCGATACTCACCCCGGCCAGCGACTTGGGAACCGCGCCGTCTTTCTTGCCGTAGACCGGCTGGAAGCCGCAGGCGGTAAACCAGAAAACAGGCAACAGGTAACAGGTTACGGAAAATATCTTTCTTATCCGCCACCTGACACCTGACACCTGTAACCTAATTTGCGACCACATTGACGATCCTGTTGGGCACGACGATGATTTTAACGACCGTTTTATCTTTAAGCGCATCCTTGACGGCTTGCAACTCCAATGCGGCGCGCTCGGCTCCGGCCTTATCCATATCCCTGGGCAAATTCAGGGTGCCCTTGAGCTTGCCGTTGATCTGCACCGCCACCGTCACCTCGTCATCGGCAAGCAGCGCGGCATCGGCCACCGGCCAGGCCGACTGGGTCAACGATTCCTTATGGCCGAGCTGCTGCCATAATTCCTCGGCCAGATGCGGCATGAAGGGCGCGATGAGGCGAACTACGGCATCGATGGTTTCCGCGATTGCAAAGGCCGTTTCCGGGGCAGGGGCGGCGTTATTTGCCGTCATCTCCCCCAGCAGGTTCGTCAGCTCGCGGATACGCGCGATCGCCTTGTTGAAATGGAACCGCTCGATGTCGTCGGTGACGGCGGCGATGGTTTGGTGGGTGGCCTTGCGTAGGCGCAAGGAGTCGTTAGTCGTTAGTTGTGAGTCGTTAGTATTTTCCTTGCTAACGACTAGCGACTTATGACTAACGACTAACTTCCACAATCTTTGGATATAGCGCCAAGCGCCTTCGATGCCGGCGTCGGTCCATTCCAAATCGCGCTCGGGCGGGCTGTCGGAAAGCATGAATAGCCGCGCCGCGTCGGCGCCGTAGCTTTCCATGATATGGCGCGGGTCGACGGTGTTTTTCTTCGATTTGCTCATTTTTTCAACGCGGCCGACGGTGACGGGCTTGCCGGTTTTTAATTCGATAACGATAGGTGACAGGTGACGGGTAACAGGTGACAGAGGAGTATCTTCTGTTGCCTGTTGCCTGTTATCTGTTTCCTCTATCCTCACTTCCTCCGGCGAGAGCCACTTGCCGTCCGCCGATTTATAGGTCTCGTGGCAGATCATGCCCTGGGTTTCCAGCCGCTTGAACGGCTCGGGAGGAACCGAAAACCCGCACTTCGCCAAAGCGCGGCAAAAAAACCGCGAATAGAGCAAATGCAGCACCGCATGCTCGATGCCGCCGATATAGCAATCGACCGGCAACCATTTTTCCACCGCTTTTGGCTCGAGCGGGTCGGGCGAGGGCAGTGTGGCGAAACGGGCGAAATACCAGGAAGATTCGAAGAAGGTGTCGAACGTGTCGGTCTCGCGCCGGGCAGGCTTGTCGCAGGCCGGGCAGGCCACATGCTTCCAGGTCGGGTGGCGCTCCAGCGGGTTGCCGGGCTTGTCGAACGTTACGTCGCGCGGCAACTCCACCGGCAGGTCTTTTTCGGGAACGGGAACCGCGCCGCAGCCGTCGCAATAAATAATCGGGATCGGGCAGCCCCAGTAACGCTGGCGGGAAATGCCCCAGTCGCGCAGGCGGTAGTTGATTTTAGCCTTGCCGGCGCCGCGTTTTTCCAGCTCGGCGATGGCTTTTTGCTTGGCCTCTTCGACAGAAAGACCGTTTAGGAAATCGGAATTGATGAGGGTGCCGTCGCCTAAGTAAGGTAAGTCCTTAGTCGTAAGTCGTGAGTCGTTAGTAGTATTTTCGCTAACGACTAACGACTCAGGACTAACGACCGGAAGTATAGGCAGCCCATATTTCACCGCGAATTCATAGTCGCGCTGGTCGTGGGCCGGGCAGCCGAAAATCGCGCCGGTGCCGTAATCCATCAGCACGAAATTGGCAACGTATAGCGGTACTTCCCGCCCGTCGAACGGATGGATGATTTTCAGGCCGGTATCGAAGCCTTTTTTCTCGGCCTTCTCGATCGCCTCCTGGCTGGTGCCGAGCTGGTTGCATTCGGCGATGAAAGCAGAGAGTCTAGAGTCTAGAGTCGAGAGTCGAGTAGACAAAGGATGGTTTGACGCAATAGCGCAAAAGGACATGCCGAAAATAGTATCCGGCCGGGTGGTATAAATTTCTAAGTCCTTAGTCGTTAGTCCATAGTCGTAAGTGGAATCTTGGTTACTAACGACTAACGACTCACCACTAACGACTTGAAGACGTAATGTTGCGCCGGAGGACTTACCAATCCATTTCTCCTGCATGAGGCGAACTTTTTCCGGCCAGGCGTCAAGCGACGCCAGGCTTTGCAAAAGCTCCTCGGCGTAATCGGTGATGCGCAAGAACCACTGCGATAATTTGCGCCGCTCCACCGGCGCGCCGGAGCGCCAGCCGCGCCCGTCGATCACCTGCTCGTTGGCCAGCACCGTGTTATCTACCGGGTCCCAATTCACCTCGGCTTCTTTGCGGTAGGCAAGGCCGGCTTCGAGGAATTTCAGGAAAAAACGCTGCTCATGCTTGTAATAGTCCGGCAAGCACGTCGCCAGCTCGCGCGACCAGTCGTAGGACAGGCCGATCAGCCCCAGCTGTTCGCGCATGGTGTCGATATTGGCGAGCGTCCAGTCCTGCGGATGCGCGCCGCGCTCGATGGCGGCGTTCTCGGCGGGCAGGCCGAACGCGTCCCAGCCCATCGGGTGCAGCACCGCAAAGCCCTGCATCTGCTTGGCGCGCGCCACCACGTCGCCCAGCGTGTAGTTGCGCACATGGCCCATATGGATGTTGCCGGAAGGGTAGGGGAACATCTCGAGCACATAATAGTTCGGCTTGCCGCCGGCGTTGCTTGCGGCAAAGCTTTGCGCCTGCCGCCAATGGCGCTGCCACTTTGCTTCGGTCTCGCGAAAATTATAGCGGGAAGGTTCGGTCATGTTTAATAGGAGAATTGAAGAAATGAGGAATTGAAGAATTGAGGAAATATAGTGCAGTTATAAAATGCGATTGTCTTATTCTTCATTTCTTCATTTCTTCAGTTCCTCATTTCTTCAGTTCCTCATTTCCCCTTCTTATCTCCCCTGGTTCACCCTTAGCTGCCTTGCGCGCGTCAGGATCGTGTCTTCCAGCGAGCGTTCCAGCTTGGTATCGACCTTCTGGTCGCGCCAGACATTCTTGTCGAACTTCTGCTTGAACACGCTGATTTTTACCCCGTCGGCGCGCAGGGTTTTATCGAGGATGATCGCGTTGATCTTGAAGCGTTCGCCGAGCGTTTTCGGGTCTTCGTACCAATCGGTGATAATCACCCCGCCAAACGGATCGGCCGAGGCCAGAGGCATGAAGGAAAGCGTGTCGAGCGTAGCGCGCCACAAATAGCTGTTGACGCCCAGCGGCGAGGCCGTGGCCTTGCCTTCGTCGCTGCCGCCAAACATCACCAGCCCCTCTTCGCCGGTAAGTTTACCCCGGCTATCTTTGCGCGCCTTTTTATGGTCCTGAGGTGTGCCAGCGCTCTCGGTTTTGATGCCGTCCGCGCAGGCGCAAAGCGTAAAAGCGCAGGCAAGAAGGATGAGGTATCGTTTCATGTAAAAGCTCCGTAATGCGAAGCCGGAGTCTACACAAAGAAAAAGGGCGGTGCAAGCACCGCCCTTTAGAGTCTCTAGAGTATTTTCTAGATTAGAAGCTCAGCTGAGTACCAGCAATGAACACCGTGCCGTCATTGTCTGCGGCAGCAGTTGCAACATCGTTGTCGATGAAGCTAACTTCAGCATACGGCGTCAGGCCGGGTGCCAGTTTGTAGTCCACGCCAACTGAGATGTTCTGGAATTCGTTATCAACAGTAGCGGTGCTTTGGTAGGTGCTATCCAAATAGGTAACACTTACGCCGAAGGGACCGGTTTCGTAAGCAGCGCCTACCGTGAAGTAGTCGTTGTCATCGAACGCAGATTCGCCGGTTACACGGAGTGAATCACCCCAATCGCCATACGAACCAGCAACGCTGAAGCCCATGTAGCTGAACTTCACGCCGGCGTTCCAAGCCTGCAGATCTTCGGTGGTGGCAACAGTTGCATCGCCGGTGGTGCCGGTTACTGCAGCCGCGAAGCCAACATCGCTGAACTTGCCTTCGTAGCTGATACCGCCTTCAAACACGTTCTCAACCAGAGAATCGGTAGCAGCCGTAGCACCGATATCATTACGGTTAACGGTCTGGCCACGCTGCGTATCAACCAGGTAGCTTACGCCGAGCTGGAAGCCAGCGAAGCGCGGGGTGTAGTAGCTTACCTTGTTGGCATTCTCTAAACCTTCGTCACCGAAAGTGCCACTGTTGGTGTATACGCCGTCAAAGCCGTAATCAAGCGGCAGCTCCGGAGTAGCAATGACATGCGTGCCAACGGCGTTGGTAGCTGAATCGAGGAAATAGCGGAAATCGCCATCGATACCGCCGGTCGCACGAGCGATGCGCGAAGCATCTACTTTCATAGCGGCAGCAACACCGGTGGTCGAACCACCTTCAAAACGGCCCCAATTGTCGCCGCTCAAGTACACGAAAGTCTTGGAAGCGTTGGTGCCTTGATTGTCAGAATCAGCCGTGGTATCGGTCTCAACATCGACGCCACCGCCGTAGCCGAGGCCACCATCGGTTTTGCCGTCAACGCGGAAGGTCAGTTCCGTATCGCTACGGAAAGCTTGCGAACGTTGGTTGGTATCCAGATCTTCGTTAACGACGCCGACTTGGAAGTCAGCAACGCCACCGAGAGTCACTTTCGGCCCGTCGGCGAGAGCAGCGCCTGCGAACAGGCCGGTTGCGCCGATGAGGGTCGTCGTACCGAGGAGAATTTTTTTCATACGTTGTTCCCTTTTGAGTTAAAAAACTGTGACTTAATAATTGCTTATAAAGACACTTCAGGATACATAAAGCATGACACTTTATGCATTTACCTGGGGCTATTTATGTGCAAACTGGGCGGTGTTGCAAGTCGTAAGGTCGTTGACAGGGGGAAAAAGGGGGCTTTTCACCCTGTCTGTTGCAATATGGCAACAAAACAGGGGCTAAAACCTTGAAATTTTAATTGTTTGTTAATTATCAAAGGCATTTTTGAGGCATAAGGCGATGACACTGGCGGCAGCGGTGGAAACAATCCGTAAAACCATAGAAAAAACAGCTAAAAACAGGCTGTTGTCCACGGATTCCGTCACCTTGCTGGCCGCCAGCAAAGGGCAGTCGGCGGCGCGTATCGAGGAAGCCATCGCCCTGGGCGTAGCGGTTTTCGGGGAAAACAAGGTGCAGGAGGCGGCCGAGAAATGGCCGGCCATCAAGCAACGCCACCAGAATGTGGCGCTCCATCTCATCGGCCCGCTGCAAACCAACAAGGTGAAAGACGCGCTGGCACTGTTTGACGTGATTCAAACGCTGGATAGGCCTTCGCTAGCGAATTCGCTAGCGAAGGAATTGAAGAATTGGGGAAATGAAGAATTGAAGAAAAAAGAATCTTCAATTCCTCAATTCTTCAATTCCTCAATTCCCACTTTCTACATCCAAATCAACACCGGCGAAGAGCCGCAGAAAGCCGGGGTTTTACCAAAAGACGCCGACGCCTTTATTGAAGATTGCGTTACAGGATTGAAGCTACCGGTCGTCGGGTTGATGTGCGTGCCGCCGGCAGATCAGCCGCCGGCGCCGCATTTCGCGCTGCTGCGCACGATCGCGCTTCGTCATGGGTTGCGTGAACTCAGCATGGGCATGAGCGGCGATTATGAAACGGCGATTCGGATGGGCAGCACATGCGTGCGGGTGGGGACGGCGTTGTTTGGGGAGAGGAAGCGGGAATTGGAGAAATGAGGAATTGGGGAAAAATCGATCCTCTCTTGATTCTTCATTTCCTCATTTCTTCAATTCCCCATTTCAAGCTACGAAAGCCCGTTTGCCTCTTCGTACTTCCCACTCGCCGCCGCAAACAGGCTGCCGCCAATATCCTTGCCGCTATCGCTTTGGATAATTTCATTGGCCAGCGCCACTAAAAACCCGAACGGCCCGCCAAACAGCGTGCCACCGAGCAGGCGGGCGCCGCTGGAAATCGTGTCGCCGCTGAGTTCGCGATAGGCGGTGGAAATGCCGGGTAGTTGCTGGAGCGGATTGACGATGTCGAGCAGATCGGCAAAGCCTGCGAAAAAATCGTCATTGACGATGTCGGGCGCTTTATTCATGCGCTGCTGATAAGGCGAGAGATTCGCCTGCGGCGGATAAATGGTGATTTCGGTAGTCATGCCAACCAGGAGAGCAAGAACCATGCCGCCTACTATTCTTCAGGCCGTCTCGACCAATAACGTACAACGCTCGGGCACGATCTCGGCGACGCCGCCGGAGATCGCAAATTCGCGCTTCTCGCCGTTTTCCAGCTCGACGCCGACGATGCCAGGCTGGAGCATGGCTACCGTCGGCGCGTGTCCCGTCAGCACGCCGAACTCGCCTTCGGCGCCGGGAATCTGGACATAGGCCGCTTCGCCTTCGAAGAGGATTTTTTCGGGAGTGATTATTTGGGTAGTGATACTATTCGTCATAATGCCTCGTAATCGTGCCTTGTGCCTAGTGCCTTGTGCTTCGTATTTCGAGGCACGAGACACGAAACACTAGGCACTCGCTTAAGCTGCTTCCGCCGCCATTTTCTTCGCCTTGGCGACCGCCTCGTCAATGCCGCCGACCATGTAGAAGGCCGCTTCCGGCAAATCGTCATACACGCCGGCGCAAATGTCTTTGAAGCCTTTGATCGTATCGGCAAGCCCCACCAGCTTGCCGGGCGAGCCGGTGAATACTTCCGCCACGTGGAACGGCTGCGACAGGAAGCGCTGAATCTTGCGCGCGCGGGCGACGACAAGCTTGTCTTCTTCCGACAGCTCATCCATGCCCAGAATCGCGATGATGTCTTGCAGCGATTTATAAGTCTGCAATATGCGCTGCACTTCGCGCGCAACCGCATAATGCTCTTCGCCGATCACTTGCGGGTCGAGCACGCGCGAGGTCGAATCGAGCGGATCGACCGCCGGGTAAATGCCAAGCTCGGCGATCTGGCGCGAAAGCACGGTGGTTGCGTCGAGATGCGCGAAGCTGGTCGCCGGGGCCGGGTCGGTCAAATCGTCGGCAGGAACATAGACGGCCTGCACGGAAGTGATCGAGCCTTTCTTGGTCGAGGTGATGCGCTCTTGCATCTGCCCCATGTCGGTCGAAAGCGTCGGCTGGTAACCCACCGCCGACGGAATGCGGCCGAGCAGCGCCGACATTTCCGAGCCGGCCTGCGTGAAGCGGAAGATGTTGTCGATGAAGAAAAGCACGTCCTGGCCTTCCTGGTCGCGGAAATATTCGGCCTGCGTCAATCCGGTCAGCGCCACACGCGCGCGCACTCCCGGAGGCTCGTTCATCTGGCCGTAGACCAGCGCGATTTTCGATTTGCTCGGGTCGTCCTTATTGATAACGCCCGATTCCATCATCTCGTGATAGAGATCGTTGCCCTCGCGCGTGCGCTCGCCGACGCCGGCAAACACCGACACGCCGCCATGCGCCTTGGCGATGTTGTTGATAAGCTCCATGATGAGCACGGTCTTGCCGACGCCGGCGCCGCCGAACAGGCCGATCTTGCCACCCTTCACATAGGGCGCCAGCAGATCGATGACCTTGATGCCGGTGACTAAAATTTCCGTCTTGGTCGACTGGTCGACGAAGGAGGGTGCTGCGGCGTGAATCGGCGCCGTCTGTTTATGGCCTACCGGTCCGCGCTCGTCGATCGGCTCGCCGATCACGTTCATGATGCGCCCGAGCGTGGCGCGGCCCACCGGCACCGAGATCGCCGCACCCGTATCGGTCACTTCCTGGCCGCGCGTCAGGCCGTCGGTGGCGTCCATGGCGATGGTGCGCACTTCCGATTCGCCCAAATGCTGCGCCACTTCGAGCACCAACGTCTTGCCGTCGTTCTTAGTGGTCAGCGCGTTTAGGATCGCGGGCAATTTGCCGCCCGCGAATTTCACGTCCACTACCGCACCCATGACCTGGGTGATGATGCCGTTATTGTGCGCCATGAGAGATGTCCTTATAGGTTGCTATGGAGGCGTTTTCTCTACAATAGCACCGCCCGCCTGTCAATGCAGGAAGCAGCCTTCGTGTAAAGGCGGATTATTCGGGAGCCAAAGCGGGATATGGACTAGAAACGCCGGCCGCCAAAGCCGCCATCGCCAGGGTAGCGCCTTCGATAGCCGGCATGAGGAGTGTCCCGCTTGGTTTTGTCATCGCGCATCCGCTGGCTATAATAAGCCATGTCAACGCTGGCGACCTCTTCAGTGCCGGTGCTGATGGCTTTTTCCCAATGGCCCATCAACCGCCCTTCCCATAATGGCCCAAGCAGGCGCTCCAGGGTGGAATATTTGAATTCCTTCCGGCCCTTGCTGTCTTTGACGTCGTTTAAATCCGCGTCCTTGGCTCTTTGCAGATTATAAATATCATCATGGTTCGGTGGGAAATCGGCCACATGCTCCATGAGCCGGGCCTTGGACAGGTAATAGCGGCGCTCGCCGCCGCCCGGCTGCTCGTCATAGGCGCACACCAAATAGCCCAGCCTGTGGCTAAAAGAGAAGCCTCTCCCACGGGGAGGAGCATAAGGCTCTAATTGCTTCTCGGTAAGGCGATAGGCGATTTGTCCCGCCATGCCCGGCACGTCTCTTACGACTGCCGCGTTTTTTATGAGCGCCTCCAGATCGGAGCGATCAAGCGACGGGCGGATGGCGGCCATCTCCGGCATGGGCTGTATGGCCCCCGGCTCAAGCGCATCGAGCCGTTCCCACAGCCTGGCTTCCGAAAGATAAAAACGGCGGGGGTGAGGTGAGGTGCGCAGATGTATCTCGTCCCATTTGGCGCCCGGCCGATCCCAGCCGACGATTGAATTACCCAGCGCTATCTCTTCGGGGGTAAACATCGTATCTCTCGGGATAGGCTTGCTGGCCGCAGCCGACTCTTCGACCAGCTTGCGAATATCCGCCTCATCCACGCGTATGATGGCATCGCCCTCGGCAGTCCGAGGACGATGACCGGGGAAATTATCAATGAGCAAGGCGAGGGGAGGCTCATTGAATAATATTTTCTCCAGCTGTTTATGGCCGAGCGCCGGCGGCACCATATCTAAATAAGCGGCGCGGCATTCTTGCAAATGTTTCAATTCTGCTTCGCTGAGTTTTGCCATACCATCCCAAAAAAATTATGATCGATCGGCCCATTTTAGCCGAACGGGATAGAATTGCCAACATTTATTAAAAAATATTTATGATTGCGGTTAAACAGCCTCGGCGCCGGAGATAATCTCGATGAGTTCCTTGGTGATGCTGGCCTGGCGGGTGCGGTTATATTTCAGGTTCAGCTTCTTGATCATCTCGCCGGCATTGCGCGTGGCATTGTCCATCGCGCTCATGCGCGCGCCTTGTTCGCTGGCCGCGTTTTCCAGCAGCGCGCGATAAATCTGCACGCCGAGATTACGCGGCAATAAATCGGCGAGGATCTCGCCTTCTTCGGGTTCGTAGTCGTAGGGGATGTCGTTCGTCGCTCGTCGCTCGCCGCTCGCATTGCCGAGCGACGAATCGCTAGCGACGAGCAGCGGAATTAATTGCTGCCAGGTCACCACCTGCGAGATGGCGGATTTGAACGTGTTATAGACGATATGGGCGACGTCGAACTCGCCGGCGGCGAATTTTTCGGCGACAAGCGTCGAGATGGCCTGCGCGTCGCCGTAGCCAATCTTCTTTTTGGCAAGCTCGGATTTATGGACGATGAGCTTGGAAAATTCGAGCTGTAGCTGCTCGGCGCCCTTGCGGCCGACGCACATCAGCTTCACCGTTTTTCCCTGCACCTGCAGCTCGCGGATCTTGCGGCGCGCCGCGCGCACGATCGAGCTGTTGAAACCGCCGCACAGGCCGCGGTCGCCGGTCGCGACAATGACCAGATGCGTGTTGTTTTTGCCAGTGCCGGAAAGAAGAGGATGGGAAGAATTGAGGAATTGAGGAATTGAAGAATCGCCTTTTTCTTCAGTTCCCCAATTCTTCATTTCTTCATTTCGCTGGGAAGCAGCTAAGCTTACCAGCAACCGCTCCATCGCCACGGAATAAGGACGCGCCGCCTCGGCGGCTTCCTTGGCCCGGCGCAGTTTCGCCGCCGCCACCATCTTCATCGCCTTGGTGATCTTCTGCGTCGATTTGACCGACTTGATGCGGTTTTTAAGGTCTTTTAAGCTGGGCATTTATTGTTCCGACACCACTTTCGAAGTTACGATATAAAAGACACCATCTTTTTGCCCGATGAGGGCTGTCATGCTGTTTGCTTGAGCTTTTTCATTTGTTTTTGCAAAAGAGACTTTCATACTATTTATCGGCGTAAGGGTCAGGGCATACGTCTTCCCATTGTATGAAAAAGGCTGTGTCGAAGCTGGATCTACCGGCTGAAATTCTATGCTTGCAACCGGGAGTGACATAAAATCACACATCTGGGTTTTTACTAGGGCCAGATGTTCGGCGCTCACACCTTCCGTGTAGACAAGCGAGAGGATGCCGTCGCAATTGTTCTGTTCACGAAATTGGCGATAGGAAGCCGCTAATTCCTCCTGAGTCTTAGGGGCTGCCTGAGCCGCCGCCGGCATGGCCATGACCAGGATGGCGATCACATAAAATAATTTCTGCATAATCTACCCGAACCTCTTCACCAGCGTTTCGATCATCGCCTTGAGCTTGGCCTCGTCGGTGTCGGTGAGCACGGATTTGGCGGTGATTTCGGCGATCACATCCTTGTCGGCGCGCAGCTCCGTAAGCAGCGCCGTTTCGAATTTTCCGACATCTTTGGTGCCAATCTTATCGAGATAGCCCTTCACGCCGGCGTAAATCACGCAGACCTGCTCGGCGGTCGAAAGCGGCGAATATTGCGGCTGCTTGAGCAGCTCGGTCAGGCGCGCGCCGCGGGCGAGCAGCTTTTGCGTCGCCGCGTCGAGGTCGCTTCCGAACTGCGCGAACGCTTCCATTTCGCGGTATTGCGCGAGCTCGAGCTTGATCGAGCCTGCGACTTGTTTCATCGCCTTGATCTGCGCCGCCGAACCTACGCGCGACACGGAAAGACCCACGTTTACCGCCGGGCGCACGCCCTTATAGAAAAGTTCGGTTTCCAAAAATATCTGGCCGTCGGTGATCGAGATCACGTTGGTGGGAATATAGGCCGACACGTCGCCCGCCTGGGTCTCGATGACCGGCAGCGCCGTCATCGACCCGGCGCCTTGCGCGTCGGACATTTTGGCGGCGCGCTCGAGCAGGCGCGAATGGATGTAAAATACGTCGCCGGGATAGGCTTCGCGTCCGGGCGGGCGGCGCAGCAGCAACGACATCTGGCGGTAAGCGACCGCCTGTTTGGAAAGATCGTCGTAAATGATGAGTGCATGCATGCCGTTATCGCGGAAGAATTCGCCCATGGTCGCGCCCGTATATGGCGCCAGGAATTGCAGCGGCGCCGGTTCCGACGCGGTGGCGGCGACGACGATAGTATATTGCAGCGCGCCGGCCTCTTCGAGTTTCTTGACGACTTGCGCGACCGTCGAGCGTTTCTGGCCGATGCAGACATAGATGCAATAAAGTTTTTTGCTTTCGTCGCTGCCGGCATTGATCGCCTTTTGATTTAAAATCGCGTCGATGGCGATCGCAGTTTTGCCGGTCTGGCGGTCGCCGATGATGAGCTCGCGCTGGCCGCGGCCGATGGGGATGAGCGCGTCGATGGCCTTGATGCCGGTCGACATCGGCTCATGCACGGATTTGCGCGCGATGATGCCCGGCGCCTTCACTTCCACGCGCGAACGTTTGACGTCTTTGAGCGGCCCTTTGCCGTCGATGGGATTGCCCAGCCCGTCGACCACGCGGCCAAGCAAACCTTTGCCGATGGGGCAGTCCATGATGGTGTTGGTGCGCTTTACCGTGTCGCCTTCTTTGACTGAGCGGTCGTCGCCGAAAATCACCACGCCGACATTGTCGGCAGCCAGATTGAGCGCCATGCCTTTCATCCCGCCGGCAAATTCGACCATCTCACCGGCCTGGATGTTTTCCAGCCCGTAGACGGTGGCGATACCGTCGCCCACCGCCACTACCTGACCGGTTTCCGAAAGCTCGGCATCGGCGGCGAAATTAGCGATCTGTTTTTTCAGAATGTCTGAAATTTCCGAAGGGCGGATGTCCATTTTAGTCTTTCTCCTTATTGTAAGAGGAAATGAAGAATTGAGGAATTGAAGATAATGAGGAAACGCTAACTTAAATTCCTCAATTCCTCAGTTCTTCATTTCCTCAATTCATCTATGCCGTTTTCAATTTCTGTCCCAATCTTTCGAGCTACCCGGCCAGCGAGCCGTCGAGCTGCTGGCTGCCGATGTTTATGACGACGCCGCCGAGCAGGCTGGCATCCTGGCGCGTACTCAGCGCGATTTTCTTGCCGTAGAGCTTGCCGAGCTTGGCGGCAACCAGCGCGGCTTCGCTTTCGGCGGGCTTGCCGGCGGTGACCATCTCGGCTTTCATTTCGCCGCGTTCATGCGCCGCCATGTCGGAAAACAACTCCGCAGCTTCGGCCACCAGGGCAAGGCGCTTCTTGAGGGCGAGCAATGCGATAAAACGCGTGGTCAGCGGATGCGCGCCGAGGGTCTTGAGCAATTTTTCTATCGCTTCTTTCTGCTCTTCGCGGCTAATCACCGGGCTCATGGCCAGATCGTGCAGCTCCTCGCTATGCGCCATCATTTCGGCAAAGCTGCGCAAATCGCTTTCGATCACGGCGACGATTTTTTGTTCGCCGGCAATGTCAAACAACGCCTTCACATAGCGCTGGGCAATCTGTCTGGAACCGGAATTTTTCATGGGTTTGCGGCAGGGGTTGGTTCGGGGAGTCGGCAAATTAGGCAAATTTCCCCGCAAAGGCAATGGGAAAATAAGGGGACGGGATTCGGCGTGACAATGGTTTCCTTGCCTGCTATCAGTTAATTCATATTAACTATACGGTAGGGGCACATGCCGGAAGCTTACGTCACCGAAGAGTCACTTTCCCCAGCCGAAAGGGAAGCCTGGAATTATTGCGGCCGGGCTTGTGAACAGATAAAGAGCGCGCGTTCATGGCTGATCGACCATCTCTCCTCCATTGGAATCAATGTGGAGGAACGCTGGCAAAAAATATTGGCTAAGTCGGACGATCCTGAACGACTAATCATGCTAACCAAAATAATGCGGGGGATGGAACCGTTCACCGTTTATTCCGAAATGATCGATGAGGGCCATGCGCTTTGCGCCCATGTGCAAAAACTGGATGATATAGCAACTAACGCACTGCGTACTTTGGCTACCAATAGCTATGAAAATCCCTTCATCGCCATGAACGCGAACGTGCCGGACAAAGTGCATGAATTCTTGAGAGTATGCTCTCTTTACCTCACTGGCCAGTATCTTGCATCCACCCATGGGTTTGACGCCAACCCCAGACGCGCGGTCATCGACGCAGCACTGAAAATATTACGCAAATGCAAGGAAGATTTCGCCGCCGAACTGCCGGAAAATACGCCTATGCAAGTAGGCGAGAAAATAAAAGCGGCGGCACGCGCCATCGATAAGGCGATCGCGTCCATGGAACAGGTAAGCGCCGAGCCTGAAAAACCGGCGCGTCGAGAGCGCGTGTAAATCCTACCGGCTTGGAACTGACGTGCCAGCTCCGGGGTCTTTCTCAGGAGGATCGCCAAAAAGCTGAGAAGCCAGCGCCGCATCCCGAATGGCCAGAGATTCACGCACGCGAGCAATCTCATCCTGATCCAGAAGCCTGTATCTATCAGGGTCGGTTATGTCGATGCTTTTAGGGGTAAATCCTTCATGGCAGAGCGAATAACTCTCACTTTTTCTTCTGATATCAGCCGCCAGCTCGTAAACCGATCCCGTGACGGAAATGCATTGGACATCAGGCAAAAAAATTACAAAACTACTATCAAATATAGTTTCCCCAGCTTGCCTTACCAAATATGCCTTGGGTTTCTCGGTCATAGATTTTGATTAGACTACAAAAACCCCACCGGATCAATATCCACCTTCACGCGCACGGAGGAGGGGGCTTTGACCGATTCCACCCAGCCCTTGACGAAATCCGGCAGGTTGATGCTGCGCGCGGCCTTGACGAGCAGGCGGTAGCGGTATTTGCCGCGCAGGCGGTACAGCGGGGCGGGGGCGGGGCCGAGGAGGGTGACGGGTGACAGGTGACGGGTGACGGATAAGCCCTCCCCCTTGAGGGGGGAGGGTTGGGAGGGGGTGTGAGGTGGTTGGGAGGGGGTGACAGTGAAATTGGCCGCTAACAATTTAGTCGTGCGTATTACCGCGTCTTCTTTGGTGCCTTCGATGATGACGGCGGCGAGGCGCGAGAAAGGCGGCATATGGGCGTTTTCGCGGGCCTGTAATTCGGCTTGCAGGAAGGCCTCGCGGTCGCCCGACAGCAGCGCCTGCATCACCGGATGCTCGGGCAGGTAGCTTTGCAGATAGACCCGCCCGCGCACGCTCTCGCGCCCGGCGCGGCCCGAAAGCTGGTGTAAAAGCTGGTAGGTTTTTTCCGCCGCGCGCAGATCGCCGCCGCCCAGTCCCAAATCGGCATCGACGACACCGACCACGGCAAGACCGGCAAAATGATGCCCCTTGGCGATCATCTGCGTGCCGATGAGCAGGTCGATATTTCCTTCCTGCATGCCGGTGATGGCGTCTTTGAGTTCCTGGTAGCCGGAAAGCTGGTCGCTGGCCATGACGGCTACGCGCGCCTGCGGCAAAAACTCATGCACCTCCTCGAGCACGCGCTCGACGCCGGGACCGCACGCATGCAAACTATCCGCCGCGCCGCAGGACGGACAGGCGGGAGGAACGGGCTGGGTGTAGCCGCAATGATGACATTCCAGCCGCGGCTTGCCTTTATGGGCGACCAGCCAACTCGAACACTCAGCACATTCGAAGCGGTGGCCGCAATGGCGGCAGAGCACTAGCGGCGCATAGCCGCGGCGGTTGAGAAACAACATCGCCTGGTGGTTAGAGGCAATAGTTTGCGCGAGCGCGGCGCGCAGCTTGTCGGAAATAAACTTTCCGCGCTCGGTCGGCGCGCTGCGCATATCGAGCATTTCCACCTCCGGCAATACTGCATGGTTATGACGCGCCGGCAGCGACACTTCCTTATATTTTCCGGTTTTGACATTGTGATAGCTCTCGAGCGACGGCGTGGCCGACACCAGCACCACCGGCAATTTCTCGAAACGCCCGCGCGCCACCGCCATGTCGCGCGCATGGTAGATCGTGCCTTCTTCTTGCTTGTAAGAACCATCATGCTCCTCATCGACGACAATCAGCGATAAATTCCTGTATGGTAAAAACAACGCCGAGCGAGCGCCGACCACCACGCGCGCATCGCCCTTGGTAATGGCCTGCCAGCCGGCGCGTTTCTGGGCGGGTGTTACTTGCGAATTCCATACCACCGGCGCGAAACCGAAACGCTTCTCGAAACGCTCCAGCCATTGGACGGAAAGAGCGATTTCGGGCAGGAGGACGAGGATTTGGGAAGGAGGGAATTGAGGAATTGAGGAATTGAGGAATTGAGGAATGGGAGCATCTTTTTTCTTCAATTCTTCATTTCTCCAATTCTTCATTTCTGTGCGCTGCAAAGCGCAAGCCACCGCGTCGAAATACACTTCCGTTTTACCCGAGCCGGTAACGCCGTCGAGCAGCGTCACCGAAAATCCCTTGCCGATAGGTTCTTCCAAGGCGCTCGCGGCTTTTCGCTGCGCGTCCGAGAGTTTTGCCAGATGCAGATGATCGGTATCGATAGCGGTTTCAATCGTCGTGCGGCCGGTCTTGGCGATATCGGCAACCGGCAGCACCATCTTGAGCACAGCGCCCAGGGGCGCGCAATTATACCACGCCGCCCAGGCGATGAATTCGCGCATCGCAATCGATAGCGGCGGGAATTCGCTGTGATGGATTTTAATTGGCTTTATTTTTTCGGAAGCGATCTTGGCTTTGCCTTCGCCCCACACCACGCCCAGCGATTGCCCGCGGCCAAACGGTACCGAGACGATGTCGCCGGGCGCCAGCGTCATGGTCTCGGGCACGACATAATCGAAGCCGTGGTCGAACGCGCCGGGCAGCAGGACTTCCAGTTGTTTCATATTGCCAATCGCTACGCAATTATACTATCGTCCCTTATCCATAAACCATCGAGTGCGATTTATGAAATTTTTTGTCGATACCGCCGATATTGCGGAGATTCGCGAGCTGGCCGCCACGGGCCTGCTCGACGGCGTCACCACCAACCCGACGCTGGTGGCCAAATCCGGCCGCGATTTTTTCGAGGTGCTGAAGGAAATCTGCGCCGTCGTCTCCGGGCCGGTCTCGGCGGAAGTCACCGCCACCGACGCGCCGGGCATGATTAAGGAGGGCGAAAAGCTCGCCAAGATCGCAAAGAACATCGCCATCAAAGTGCCGCTTACCTGGGACGGGCTCAAAGCCTGCAAATATTTCACTGACAAAGGCACGATGGTCAATGTCACGCTGTGTTTTTCCGCAGCACAGGCGTTGCTTGCCGCCAAGGCGGGGGCGACGTTCGTGTCGCCGTTCGTCGGCCGCCTCGACGATATCGGCCAGGACGGCATGCAGCTCATCGCCGACATCTGCAAGATCTACGCACAGTACGATAATCTGCGCACGCAGGTGCTGGTCGCTTCGGTGCGAAATCCGGTACATGTCGTCGACGCCGCCAAAATGGGTGCGCATGTGGCAACCATCCCACCTTCCGTGCTCAAGCAACTGGTGCAGCATCCGCTGACCGATAAGGGCCTGGCCGCCTTCCTCGCCGACTGGCAGAAAACCGGGCAGAAGATCGCATGAGCACGCAGCAAAAAGACAAGGCCAAAGCTACGCTGACCGCCGAACAGGTGCGCGGCTATCTGAAATCGCACCCGGACTTTCTCAAGAAAAACGCCGACATGTTCGAAGGCCTGACGCCGCCTGCGCGCGAGCTCGGCGACGGCATCCTCGACTTCCAGCATTTCATGGTCAAGAACCTGCAAAAAGACAGCAAGGACCTCAAAGGCAAATACGAGCTGCTGATCGATTTTTGCCGCGACAACATGTCGGCGCAAAGCCAGGTGCACCAGGCGGCGCTGCGGCTGATCCGCGCGCGCAACCTCGAGCAATTGCTCGAAGCGGTGACGCAGGATTTGCTGAGCCTGTTCGACGTCGACGTCGTGCGCCTGGCCATGGAATCGGACATATTGCTCGACACCTCCTACGGCGACCAGGTCTATTCCGGCATCGTGTTCATCGAGCCGGGCACGAGCGTGGCGGCGTTGGGCGCTAAGAAGAACGTGCTGCTGGTCGATGATTGCACCAAAAATCCGCCGCCGGGCTTCGAGCAGATTTTCGCCGACTGCGCCGGGCTGATCGAATCGTGCGCACTGCTCAAGCTCGAGCTCGAGATGGTCGATAAAAATATCCTGCTCGCTTTCGGCGTGCGCCACAAAGACCGTTTCCATAGCGGACAAGGCGTCGAGCTGCTGCATTTCCTGGCGCAAATCGTCGCGCACCAGCTCGATATTTACCTGGCGGATTTGACGGTGTGAGTGAAAGGCTCCCGATCACCGGCGGATTGAACCAATCGGCGGAGGCATTTTTACACTGGCTGGAAAACGTCAAGCGCGCCTCGCGCCACACGGTTATTTCCTATCAAAACGATCTCGGCCATTTTTTCACGTTCCTGTCTGGGCATTACGGCGCGAAAATCAACCTGTCGCATCTCAAGAAATTGCCGGCCCGGGACATCCGCGCCTGGCTGGCCTCGCGCCTGGCCGATTACGAGGCGGCGTCCAACGCCCGCGCGCTGTCGGCGATTAAGCGGTTTTACCGCTGGCTGGAAAAAGAAGAGGGGGTGGAAAACGCCGCCATTTTCCACATACGCGGCCCCAAGCTCGGCAAGCCGCTGCCCAAGGCGCTGGGCGAGGCGCAGGCGGCGCAGGCGCTGGAATTCATCGCCACCCAGCATGAGGAAGCCTGGCTCAATGCCCGCGACCTCGCGCTGCTTTTGCTGATGTATGGTTGCGGCCTGCGCATCGGCGAGGCGTTGTCGCTGTCGCCGGGCGACGTCCAGGGCGTCGATGCGCTGCGCATTACCGGCAAGGGCAATAAGCAGCGGCTGGTGCCGATGCTGCCGGTGGTCGCGCAGGCCATCGACACTTACAAATCTCTCTGCCCGCACCCGCTTTCCGCCAGCGCGCCGCTTTTTGTCGGCAAGCAGGGCAAGGCGCTCGATCCGGCTATTTTCCAGCTGCAGCTGCGCAAGCTGCGTACCGCCCTCAACCTGCCCGACAGCGCCACGCCGCACGCCTTCCGCCACAGCTTCGCCACCCACCTGCTTTCGGCCGGCGGTGATTTGCGCACCATCCAGGAATTGCTAGGCCACGCCTCGCTATCGACGACGCAACGCTATACGCATGTCGATAAGACCCGGCTGCTAAGCGCCTATCGCCAGGCGCATCCGAGAAAATAAAAAAAGGGCGCAAACTACTTGTTCGCGCCCTTTTTAGCGGAGGAAAATTACTTGGTTAGACGAACTCGTCCAGCAGCGACAGCTTGCCCGCCAATAGCTGGTTGGTCGGCTTATCGGTGCTGCCCGTCACGGCCGGGGGCTCCGGCTTGATCGGGGTGATGGTCACGCCGGCAAGAGGGCCGTCCGTTTTATCGGGCCCGCCCGCCAGGGCTACTTGCTTATTGGCCAGGCCGGCGATCGTGCCGACATTCTGGCCGAAATAGGCCTGGGCGATTTTTAAGTCGGCGCCGTCGACAGTGCCGTCATTGTTGATGTCGGACGCGCCGCCTTTAGCGCCATAATTGCTGAGAATGGCGGTGATGTCCTTGAAATTCACCTGGCCGTCGCCGTTGGCATCGCCGAAATCCTGGGTGGTGTATTGCTTGCGGGTGGCGTTGCCGACATCGGTGCCGAAGCGGCTGAGCACGATGTTCTTGTCGGCATCGTTGATATTGCCGTCGCCATTGAGGTCGCCGTTGCCACCGGACTTGCCGTATTGGGCCAGCAGCGCGGTTACGTCGCTAAACGCTACCTTGCCGTCACCGTCTATGTCGCCAAGCAGGGCGTTCAACCCGGAGGCTTGCGGCGCCGGCTTTATTGGCAGCTGGGAAGTGATGGGTGGGGTGCGCACCGGCTGCGCAACGACAGGCGGCTCGGCGATGGGCGCGGTTGCCTGTGGCAGACGCGAAGCCTGCTTAACCACATTGATATTCGCGGTAAGCGCCTGCGGCCTTACATTGGCAGAAAGCTGTTGCGGCGATTGCGCGGCGGTTTTGATTTTTAATCGCTTCAGGGAAGCGTAAGCCTGCGTGACCGCAGACAAAGATGCGATGGTATTTGACATATGATCCTCCTGATCGTCTTACTGTTGATACATTCAACCTAACAAATCTAATCCCGTTCTACTTAAAAGTCAACCCGGCATATAGTTATTTAGCCGATAAATCCGTACGATATTCCTAAGAATTACTTAATGCGCCATGCTTATAGTAATAACATATATATAGGGTATGCAACTACCGTGCCAGCCCACCGCACAGGAAATCCGCGGGTAATTTTAGGCAGGTAGGCAAGGAGCATAGGCAACGGATTCCTTCTTTGCACAGCCCCGGCAAATAGTGTAATACACCTCCCACGCACCCGTAGCTCAGCTGGATAGAGCGTTGCCCTCCGAAGGCAAAGGTCGCACGTTCGAATCGTGTCGGGTGCGCCACCCTCCCAAACATAGCAAAACCTTAAATCACCATATATTGTGGTCAATATTTGTATTAATCTATATACAGTATGGCCGGATAAGAAATATGACCGTTCCGACACGGAACTGTCATAGTAATGTAACAACTAAAACATTGTAATTTATATATATTTTTCATATAATGAGCATGTCTGGGATAGATTTCCTATCGCAGATTATGGTTCGCACATGACGGACTATGTTTTGTAAACATTAACTTATGGATGTGCGGTTTTTTTAATTTAACAACAACAAAAAGAAGGGTGATTTTATGAAGCCCCCAATTAAAGACCTAAGTACTAAAGACCTAAGCATCGCATGGCAATCTTGTTTGATGATCATGCTCTGCGCCGTCATCGCCATGATGCCGGATTTTGCCCTTGCACAGATTACTCCTAGAAATACACCGATGGGTAACGTATTGTGCTCCGTGGCTGGTTGGTTTACCGGCAACACGGGTAAGGGCCTTGCCACCATTGCCATCACCGTCATCGGTATCGGCGCACTCTTGGGTAAAGTATCCTGGGGTATGGCGATCATCGTCGGTGTCGGCGTTGCCATCGTGTTCGGCGCTGCCGGTATCGTCAGCGCGATGAACGCTGGCGCAGGCGATGTAAACACCACCTGCACTACAGGTGGCGGTGCAGGAGCTCTTCCCCCTCCCGGTGGAGATTTTATCCCGCCGATTGGAGCTGACTAATTTATATTATTTGGTGCAAAAAAACCTTGCCGGAGCAATCCGGCAAGGTTTTACAGACGGAAAATTCTACGCGTAGTAGCGCTGAAGCCGTTATTATACGATATATAGCGGGAAAAAATTTAATTTAAGAAATATTCAGAAATATGCGCCGCCTATCACCGCCCACGGTCACACAATTGTCACAAATAAAACTTTGTATTGGGTGAGTATTTTATCTAGACTGATCTTATCTGCTACAGATTTGTCTGTGACAGATATGGTTCGCATATGACGGTCTTCCTGCCTTTTTACAGGCACAGCCTATGGATATGCGGTTTTTTTTAATTGAAGTACAAGTCAAAGGGTAATTGTTTATGAAAACCCAAACCAAAGACTTAAGCATCGCTTGGCAATCCTGCTTGATGGTCATGCTTGCTGCCGTCATCGCTATGATGCCGGACTTCGCTTACGCACAGATCGTTTCCCGCAATACGCCGATGGGTAACGTACTGTGCACCGTGGTTGGCTGGTTCACCGGCAACACCGGCAAGGGCCTTGCCACCATCGCTATCACCGTTATCGGTATCGGCGCACTCCTGGGTAAAGTATCCTGGGGTATGGCGATCATCGTCGGCGTTGGCGTTGCCATCGTATTCGGCGCTGCCGGTATCGTGGACAGCATGGGCGGCGGCGTCAACAACGCTTCCACCGGCGGTTGCACCACCTAATCGCTTATTACTTGACTACAAAAAAAGCCTGCCGGAGCAATCCGGCAGGTTTTTTTGTTGAGCTTGATGAATTATTGTTTGTTGGTAAACGTGCCCACCATTTCGCCCCGGGCAAGCGTGTGCTTGTCGATCGCTTCCATCGCTTGCTTGCCGGTGAAATTTTCTTTCAGCCCCAGCGAAGGCACACCTAGCGCATAGACGATGAAATGATAATGATGCAGCCGCTCGTCGTTCCATGGCGGGCAGGGGCCGTCATAGCCGCCGAACGTGCCTTTCAAGAAACTCGCAAAGTCGTTTTGCCCGTTGATACCGTAAGCGGTTTTGCCGGTGGGCTTGCCGTCCGGCACCAGGCCTTCGCTGTCTTGCCCTTCGGCGATGCCGGTCAATGTGGCGGGAATGTCGACCAGCGCCCAGTGATAAAAATCCTGGCGCGGAAAATCGCCGGCGATGATTTTGCCTTCTTTATTGGCATCGTCGAACTTTGCCGGAACATCTTTGTCCACCACGATAATGGCATAGGATTGCGTGCCCGCCGGCGCGCCCGACCAGCTGACGGCCGGATTCACGTTGCCGCCATCCTTGGTCTTGCCCTTGCCGTCGGGGGCGCAGAAGGCGAATTTTTCGGCAATAAGCTTGTCGTTTTCGATGCCGGCGACGTTGACCGTCATCGGCGCGGTTTGCGCGAAGGCGGTGGTGGATAAAAACGACGCGGATAGCGCCAATAATGCGGTTTTTTGCATGAAAAAGCCCTCCTGTGGTTGAAGTCAGACCAAGAAAGGACTATATACCACCCACGCAATGAAAGGAAAGCCCATGTTCATCCAGACCGAAGCCACGCCCAATCCGCTGACGCTTAAATTCATCCCCGGCGTTACGGTCATGGAAAGCGGCACGGCGTTTTATACCAACCGCGACGATGCGAAAGCCTCGCCGCTGGCCAGCGAGCTTTTTGCCATCGACGGCATCACGGCGGTGTTCCTGGCCGCCGATTTCATCACCCTGACCAAGGACGAGCCAAGCCATTGGGAGGCCCTAAAGCCGATCGCACTGACGGTGATCATGGATTTCTTCGTTGCCGGAAAAAAGGTGATGAGCGGCGCGGCCGCAAGCCAGGCCGGCAACGAAAACGACAGCGAGATCGCCAAGCAGATACGCGAGCTGATCGACACCCGCGTGCGCCCCGCCGTGGCCCAGGATGGCGGCGATATCATCTTTCGCGGTTTTGAAGACGGCATCGTCCGCCTCGAGCTGCACGGCGCCTGCTCCGGCTGCCCAAGCTCCACCGCCACGCTCAAGGGCGGCATCGAAAACATGCTCAAACATTATGTGCCCGAGGTGATTGCCGTCGAGGCGGTTTCGTAGTAGTCGTTAGCCATCCTCTAATGACCTAATCACAAGGTACGCTCATGCCATTGCAATTCTTCCCCAACAAGCCGCATTTCGATTTCATGGGCAAACGCTGGTATGGCTTTGCCGTTTCCATCGCACTGACATTGCTGTCGCTCGGGCTGGTCGCCACGAAAGGCCTGAATCTCGGTATCGATTTCACCGGCGGCATCTTGATGGAAATCCATACGCAGGAGCCGGCGGATCTATCCAAGATGCGCGGCGCGCTCGACAACCAGGGCTTCGGCGAAGTCAGCCTGCAAAATATCGGCGGCGAACACGAGGTGATGATTCGCATCCAGGTGTCGGAAGCCGACGATCAGGCGGTGCTCACCGCCAAGGTGAAAGAATTGCTGGCCGCACAGATCGGCGAGGGCATCGACTACCGCAAGATCGATTATGTCGGCCCGACCGTAGGCCAGGAGCTCATCGAAAACGGCATCATCGCCGTGCTTTTATCCTTTCTCTCGATCATGGTCTATGTGTGGTTTCGCTTCGAATGGCAGTATGGTTTCGGCGCCGTCCTCGCGCTCCTTCACGATGCGATCATGGTGGTGGGATTTTTCGCGCTCACGCGCTTCGAATTCGGCCTGACGGCGATTGCCGCCATCCTCACCATCGTCGGCTATTCGATCAACGATACGGTGGTGATCTATGATCGCATCCGCGAGAATATGCGCCGCTTCAAAAAAATGCCGGTCTTCGAGCTGCTCAATCTCAGCATCAACGAAACCCTCTCGCGCACCATCCTCACCGCCTCGACGACGCTGCTGGCGGCGCTGGCCCTGGCCCTGTTCGGCGGGCCGGTGATCGAGGGCTTCGCCTGGGCGATGGCGTTCGGCGTCGCCGTCGGCACTTATTCCTCCGTCTATATTTCGGCGCCGACGCTCATTTATTTGAAATTAAAAGAGGAGCAAACACAAGGAGAGAGCAAATTATCCCTCGATCCTCTTATACGGATGTTCGGAGCGTTATGGGTTTTAATTATCCCCATGGAAGCAATGGCATCTTTATTTTTATCTTATTCTTTATTGCAAACCATATTGTCTGTTGCCGTGCTAATTGGAGCCAAGGTCTATCAAAATTATTTAATAAGAAAAATAGGAGAGAAATATCGGGTTACTTACATAGACGCTTTGGGAAGAATAGGATCCGTTTGCCTGATTCTTAAGCCGTTATTTTGGTTTTTCCTGCAATGAGCTAATTGATGTCCTATATTTTCATGGATGAAAGCGGTTGCCTGGGATTTGATTTTAGTAAAAAAGGCACATCCGATTATTTTATCGTCACTTTTTTATGCACCCCGCATAAACGGCCAATCGAAAAAATCGTCCGGCGTATTTTCGAGGGCATGTCGAAAGCAGAAAGAAATCGCTTAGGCGGCTCGCTCCATTCAAGCAAGGCATCGCCACGCACGCGCATGAAGCTTTTACACCAGCTTCACAAAAAAGAAGACGCCGTGATTATGCTGGTTCGGTTGAATAAACGCAAAGTCTATACGAAATTACACGACGAAAAACATGTGCTCTATAATTATGTTACCAATATCCTGCTCGACCGGATATTCAGCAAAAAACTCGTTCCCTTAGACGAAACGGTACATTTAGTAGCCTCGCGCAGAGAAACCAATCGTTTCTTAAACGACAATTTTAAAGGCTATTTAAGCAAACAAATTACCCGCAACCACCAATGCAAGATTACCGTGTCCATCCTCCCGCCTTCAGCAGAAAAGGGACTACAAGTTGTCGATTTTGCGAGTTGGGCGGCTTTCAGGAAATACGAGCATGGTGACGCGAGCTATCTCGACATCATTAAACAGCTTATTATAGAAGACAATACCTTGTTCGGAGGGTGAGCAAAACGCCTGAAGCGCTTATATCGAGGAACCTACGGAACCCCACGCAATAGGACTTACTTTTGCTCACTTACCAGTATAAGCTAATATGCTTGGGCTAGCAAGCATTGTAATATATTGTTATTATTATATATTAGGATTATATGGAACATCCCGGCATTTACGGTTTTTTTTTTCGAGGAGCTGACACTCGGCCAGCACGCCACCGTCTCGCGCACCATCACCGAAACCGACCTGCGCAATTTCTCCGGCGTGTCCGGCGATACCAACCCGATGCATCTCAACGAGGAGTTCGCCAAGGCCACGCAATTCGGCGGCATCATCGTCCATGGCATGCTCACCGCCAGCCTGATCTCCGCCGTCATCGGCACCAAGCTGCCCGGCCCCGGCTGCATCTATATGAGCCAGACGCTGAAATTCCTCGCCCCCGTACGCGTCGGCGACACGGTCTACGCCACCGCGACAATCAAGGAACTGATTCCCGAAAAAAAGCGCGCGCGGCTCGAGACGCGCTGCTACGTCAAGGACACGCTGGTCATCGACGGTGAGGCGCTCATCAAGGTCCCCGCAAAGTCATAATTTCATGCGTATCATCCGCGATTTCGATCACCTTCCGCCCGCCTTCAAAGGCGCGCATATCGCGCTGGGGAATTTCGACGGCGTGCATCTGGGCCATCGCGCCATCCTTAGCGCCTGCATTGCCGGCGCCAAGGCGCAAGGCGCCAAGGCGGCGGTGATGACGTTCGAGCCGCACCCGCGGGAATTTTTTGCCCGCAACCCGGAAAAATTGCGCATCTATCCGCTGGCGCGCAAGCTCGAATTGCTGCGCGATTGCGGCATCGATTGCGTTTACGTCGTACGTTTCAACGCACGCTTCGCCGCCACCAGCGCGCATGATTTCATCGAGACACTGCTGCATAAAAAACTGGCGGTGCGCCATGTGGTGACCGGCTATAATTTCGCCTTCGGCAACCACCGCCAGGGTAACACGGCGTTTCTGGCGCAGATGGCCGAAAGCCTCGGCTTCGGCTACAGCGCCGTCGATCCGGTGCATGACGCGCACGGCAACAGCATCTCGTCGAGCGCCGTGCGCGACGCGCTGGCGCAAGGCGACATGCAGGCAGCGAGCGGCATGCTCGGCCAGCCCTACACGATCACGGGCAGGGTGAAAAAAGGCGACGGGCGGGGCCGGGGGCTGGGATTTCCTACCGCCAACCTGGCACTTTCCGGTTTGCTGTGGCCGCGTTTCGGCGTTTACGGCGTGCGCGTCGCGCTCGACGATCAAATCATCGACGGCGTCGCCAATCTCGGCGTCAAGCCGACTTTTCCCGGAGCCGCGCCGCTTCTGGAGGTGCATTGCTTCGGCATTGACCGCGACCTGGTCGGTAAAAAAATCCGCGTGGAGTTGCGCGATTTCCTGCGCGAGGAACAGAAATTCGCCTCCCTCGACGCGCTCAAAACCCAGATCGCCCGTGACTGCGAGCAGGCGAAAGAACGCCTTTCACTCAACGCGTCAAAAATTGGTGCCTAAAAGAATGTTCGACCACATAGGTATCCATATCCCGCAAGTCAGCAAAAATAGATAAATAAGGGCCCAGGCGATGAAAGAGAGGAAGCCTCGGAAATAGCGGTTCTTAGGCCAGGGAGGTCTTCCTGATTTTTTTCTGCGCGAGCTGTGAAAAAGCCAGCCTGCGCCCGCCAAACAGCCCATAACCAAAACTGCGTTGATAAAAAGTAGCCCTGCGCCTAATCCCATGAGAAAATCCCAGCGTTCGGTTAATGACGTTGAAGTGTGAGAGCTTTTTTGATTTAGTCTTGTATTGCTGCCGTCCTCGTCAGCAAATGTATTTAAATCAAAAATGCGAAAAACACTACTTTAAAGCACAGTTATGACACGATATTTTCCCAAACCCGCGTTTTTTGGCCTCTTTATCGCCATCGCCGCCTTGGCCTTCGACCAGCTGCATAAATGGTGGATGCTGGAGATTGTGTCCATCGGCACGCAGGACGCCATCGCGGTCGCGCCGTTTTTCAACCTGGTGCTGGTGTGGAACCGCGGGGTCAGCTTCGGCCTGTTCGCCGGGCACAACCAGCCTTACCTACTCGTCGCCATCGCACTGGTCCTGGTTGCGGTGCTGAGCGTCTGGCTCAGGAAAATCACCGTGCCGGCGGAAGCGGCCGCCATCGGGCTGGTGATCGGCGGGGCGCTGGGCAACGTCATCGACCGGCTGCGCTTTGGCGCCGTGGCCGATTTTTTCGACCTGCACGCGGCAGGCTATCACTGGCCGGCCTTCAACATCGCCGATAGCTGCATCTTTATAGGGGTTGTAGTTTTATGCGCGCGCAGTATGTTTACCGGGTCAAAATCTGCATAACGAGGAAAAGCCTTATGAACCATGCACGTTATCTGGTGTTCGCGGCGCTGGCGCTTGGCGCCTGCGACGGCGGCTCCGTCAAGGACACGCTGGGGCTGAGCAAAAAAGCGCCCGATGAATTCCGCGTGGTTTCGCGGCCGGCGCTGTCGGTGCCGCCGCAATTCAACCTGCGCCCGCCGAGCATTTCCGACGTCTCCCCCACCCACACACCCGCCGACCGCCAGGCGCAATCGCTGGTGCTGGGCACGCCGCTTAACAGCCAATCGGGCGATACCTATTCGCTGGAGCCTCCTACCGACGCCGCCGTCATGCCGGTGCAGGCCGGCCCGGTCGGTAGCGCCAAGCCTCTTGGCGCCGCCACGCCCGGCGAATCGCAGCTGCTCAAAAACGCCGGCGCCGCGCAGGCCGACCCGAGAGTGCGGCAGCAGCTGACGGAAGAAAAAAACAGCATCGTGACGCAGGAGGAAGAAAGCAGCTGGTGGGACATCATGGGCAGCAAGCAGCAAAAAGAGCCGCTGGTGGACGCCAAGGGCGAGGCCAACCGCATCGAGCAAAACAAAGCCCAGGGCAAGCCGGTGACCGAAGGCGAAACGCCGGAAACTAAGGGCCGCGATACCGGAACGCTGGGCAGGATTTTGGGATATTGACCGTGAGTGCTTGCGCAAAAAAATGGCCGGCACTGATGCTTCTGGCCGCCGGATTATTTTCTACGCCGCTTAGCGCACAGACCGCGCCGGTTGTCGAGAGCTTCACGCTTAGCAACGGCATGGAGGTCATCGTCATCGAGAACCACCGCATTCCCGCCGTCAGCCACACGCTGTGGTTTCGCGTCGGCGCCGCCGACGATCCGCCGGGAAAATCCGGCATCGCGCATTACCACGAGCATATGATGTTCCAGGGCGCACAAAAATATCCCGCCGGCAAATATGAGGAGCTGGTCGCCCGCTATGGCGGCGAGCAAAACGCCTTCACCGGCCGCGACACCACCGCCTATTACATCCATATCGGCAAAGACCGCCTGCCGATGGCGATGGAGCTGGAAGCCGACCGGATGCGCGGCCTGACCGCCAGCGACGCCGGCAGCGACAAGGAAAAACAGGTCATCATCGAAGAGCGCCGCCAGCGCATCGAAAACAACCCGGAGGCACTGCTCGACGAACAGATCGACGCCGCACTTTTCCGCCATCATCCTTACCGCATCCCGGTCATCGGCTGGATGCATGAAATGGCCGGGCTGACCAAAAAAGACGTGCTCGATTTCCACCAACGCTACTACCATCCCAACAACGCCATCTTGATCGTCAGCGGCGACATCACCGCCAAAGAGCTGCGGCCATTGGCGCAGAAATATTACGGCGGGCTGGCGCGGGGAAAATTGCCCGAGCGGCGCTGGAACGCCGAGCCGCCGCAAAATAACGCGCGGCGCATCACCATGCATCATCCCAACGTCAAGCAGCCGCTGCTCAAGCGCAGCTACATGGCGTCGAGCCTCGGCTATGGCAGCAAGGAAGACGCGCTGCCGCTGATGGCGCTGTCGCAGATGCTGGGCAGCGGCAAAACCAGCCGCCTCTACCAGGCGCTGGTAGTCGAGGAGAAACTCGCCAGCAACGCCGACGTGTCCTATAATGGTTTTTCGATCGGCCCGGCGGTATTCGCCATCGAAGTCACGCCGGAAAAAGATGTTGATCCGGCGGCGGTGGAAAAGGCGCTCGACAAAGCCCTGGCGAAGCTGATTGCGGAGGGCATCACCGATGCCGAGCTCATCCGCGCCAAAACCCAGCTCAAGGCCGAGGCAATTTATGCGCGCGACGGGCTGGCCGGCATGGCGCGCATCATGGGCTGGCTGCGTATCGCCGGATTGGATGCCGACTATTTTGCCCGCTGGCCGGCGCTCATCGACGGCATCACCAAGGAGCAGATCGTCAACGGCGCCAAGCATAGCTGGCAGATCAACCAGTCGGTGACCGCGCTGCTATTGCCGCCGGTCGCGCAGGAGAAAACGCCATGATCCGCAAACTTGCTTTTGCTTTGGCCCTGTGCGTGTGCACGTCCGCCGCTTACGCGAGCTCGGTGCAAGAGGTGATAAGCCCGAAAGGGTTCAAGGCCTGGCTGGTGGAAGAGCATAGCCTGCCGCTGGTCGCCATCCGCATCGCCTTCAAAGGCAGCGGCTTCGCCTACGACCCGAAAGGCCGCGAGGGCCGCGCCAGCCTGACGGCGGCGATGCTGATGGAAGGCGCCGGCGACATGAACCAGCTGGCCTGGAGCGAGGCGCTGGAATCGCACGCCATGCAGATGAATACGAGCGCCGACGAAGACACGCTCGATTTGAGCATGGAAACGCTTGGCGAGCATAAAGACCTCGCCTTTTCCTATCTCGGCCTGGCCATGACGAAGCCGCGTTTCGACGGCAGCGCCATCGAACGCGGCCAGAAACAATTCATTTCGCTACTGACGAAAAAAGAGCAGCAGCCCGGCTATCTGCTCGAAAAAGCCTGGAAGAAAGCGGCGTTCGGCAGCCATCCTTATGCCAACGATCAGTTGGGAAATCCCGATTCCGTGGATGATCTTTCCGCTTCGGATTTGCGCTATGTTACCGAACATTACTTGACCAAGGAAAATATCGTGATCGCCGTTGTCGGCGACATCACGCCCGCCGATCTCAGCCGGCTGATGGATGCGCATTTCTCCGGCCTGCCGGAAAAATACGCGCCCGACGTCACGCTGACCGACGTGCAGATCGCCGGCGACGACGGGCCGATCGTCATCGAGCACGGCATCCCGCAGACCATCGTGTTTTTCGGCGGGCAGGGACTCAAGCGCAACGACCCCGACTATTTCACCGGCTACGTCATGAACCATATTTTAGGCGGCGGCAGCCTGACTTCGCTGCTGGCAACCGAGATACGCGAGCGGCGCGGACTGACCTATTCGGTGTCGTCGCAAATGCAACCGCTCAAACATGCCAGCACTTGGCGCGGCGCTTTTTCCACCCGCAACGACCAGCTGCGCACCGCCGTCAACGTGATGCTGGCCACGCTCGAAGCCTTCGCGGCAAAAGGCCCGACCGACGACGAGGTGCGCGATGCCAAAAGCTACATCGTCGATTCCTTCGCGCTTAATCTCGACGGCAATGCCGACCTCGCCAACTTCCTCATCAACATGCAGGTCAATAACCTCGGCATCGATTACATGGAGCGCCGTAAATCGCTGATAGAGGCGGTGCGCAAGGAAGATATCGAGGACATGGCCAAGCGCCTCATCGACACGGAAAAAATGCTGCTGCTGATGATCGGCAAGCCGCCGCCCGCCGCGCCGCTGGCGATACAAATTGCGCCGGCATCCGCAGACGAAAAGCCGCAATAAGCCATGTATTTCAGTCATCGCATCAACGATGGTTTCGAGAAAACGCGGACGGACGCGCTGCTGGCGCAGCTGCAGCCGGCGCTTGCGCGCCTGCAATCGCGCCGCAACCTTGAGGCGACGCCGCTGCTGGAGTTGCCGTTTCGCAGCGACGACATAGCCGCGCTGGAAACATTGGCGGCAAAAATACGCGGCCGCTACAAGCATGTCGTCATCGCCGGCGCCGGCGGCTCCGGGCTTGGCGGCAAGGCGCTATGCGCCTTTGCGCCTACGCATTTGTCGCCGCGCCTGCATTTTCTCGAAAATATCGACCCCGACAGTATCGCGCAGACGCTGGCGCAGATCGACGCGAAAGACACCTGCTTTATCGTCATCAGCAAATCGGGAAGCACCGTCGAGACGCTCGGCCATTTCCACGTGCTGCTCGAACATGCGAAAGCGGCGATAGGCGAAGCGCATTTCGCCGAACAGTTCATCGTCATTACCACGGCGGCACATAATCCGATGCGCGCCACCGCCAGCCATTACGGCATGCCTGTGCTCGATCATGCGGATAATATCGGCGGGCGTTTTTCCGTGCTCACCAATGTTGGATTGCTACCCGCCGCCATCGCCGGGCTCGACATACGCTCCCTGCGCAAAGGCGCTGCCGCCATTGTCAAAATGCTCGACGCGGCAACAACGCCCGCCGATTGCGAAAGCGCGCTGGGCGCTGCCTTGCAATATGGCTTCATGGAAAAAGGCTGCAACGTCAGCGTCATGATTCCCTATAGCGAACGACTGTCCGGTTTTTCGAGTTGGTACCGGCAAAGCTGGGCCGAAAGCCTCGGCAAGGCCGGCAAGGGCACGACGCCGATCCGCGCCGTCGGCACCACCGACCAGCACAGCCAGCTCCAGCTTTATCTCGACGGGCCCAAGGACAAGCTCTTTCACCTCATCACCGTAAAACGCGCCGGCACCGGCCAGTGCATTCGCCTTCCCGGCCCGTCGGAATTTTCCTATCTCGACGGCAAAACCACCGGCGACATCATGGAAGCGCAGCAGCAGGCCACCCTCGCAACACTGATCCAGCACCGCTGCCCGGTGCGCCATTTCGCGCTGGAGAAACTCGACGAAGAACATCTGGGCGCGCTGTTCATGCATTTCACGCTGGAAATTATTTTCATGGCCGAGCTGTTGGGTTGCAACCCGTTCGACCAGCCCGCCGTCGAGGAAAGCAAGCGCCTGTCGCGCCAACATATGCAGGGCGGCCTATGAGCAACATCCGCATCCTGCCGCCCACCTTGGTCAACCGCATCGCCGCCGGCGAGGTGATCGAGCGCCCGGCCTCGGCCCTCAAGGAGCTGGTGGAAAACGCCATCGATGCCGGCGCCACGCGCATCGACATCCGCATCGAGCAGGCCGGGAAAAACCGCATCGTCGTGCAGGATAACGGCAAGGGCATGAGCAAGGAAGAGCTGGCGCTGTGCGTCGCCCGCCACGCCACCTCGAAGCTGCCCGGCGACGATCTGCTCGACATACAATTTCTCGGCTTCCGCGGCGAGGCGCTGCCGTCCATCGGCTCTGTCAGCCGCATGCGCATCGAAAGCCGCACGGCAAGCGCCGAGCATGGCTGGGGCATCCGCATCGAAGGCGGCGATGTCGGCGCCACTTTACCGTCGTCGATAGCGTCGGGCACGCGCGTCGAAGTCAGCGATTTATTTTACGCAACGCCGGCGCGGCTCAAATTCCTCAAAAGCGACCGCACGGAAATTGCAAGCGCGCTCGACATCGCAAGCCGCCTGGCGATGGCGCATCCGCATATCGCTTTCACGCTCATCTCCGACGAGAAAACATTGCTCAATGTCGAAAGCGGCCAGGGCGATCTACTCGATAGCCGCCTGCACCGGCTGCGCGCGCTGATGGGAAATGGCTTTGCCGAAAACGCCCTGCCGCTCGACGCTACGCGCGAGACCATCCGCCTGACCGGTTTTGCGGCGCTGCCGACCTACAATCGCGGCACGTCGGCGGAACAATATCTGTTCGTCGGCGGCCGGCCGGTGCGCGACCGCATGCTGCTTGGTATCGTCCGCGCCGCCTACCAGGACGTGCTGGCGCATGACCGCCATCCGGTCGTGGTGCTGTTTCTCGAATTGCCGTCATCGGACGTCGACGTCAACGTCCATCCCGCCAAGGCCGAGGTGCGCTTCCGCGACAACCAATTGCTGCGCGGCCTGATGATCGGCGCCATCAAGCATGCGCTCGCCGATGCCGGATTTCGCGCCTCGTCGAGCGTCAGCGCGCAGGCACTGGAGCATTTTGCCGTGCCGCACGGCGCGCCGCCGCAATACGCCTATGCCATGCCGCAGCACGGTTTCCAGGAAGCGCCGATGCGCAGCTTCCAACCGCTAGGCCAAACCCAGACGGCCTTGCTCGACCCGGCGCCGCCACTGGCCAGGCCGGCGCAGGAAACAACGACCGCCCAGGACTATACGCTGTATCCGCTGGGCGCGGCGCGTTGCCAATTGCACCAGACCTATATCGTCGCCGAGACCGTCGATGGATTGGTGGTTGTCGACCAGCACGCGGCGCATGAACGGCTGGTGCATGAGACGATCAAGGCGTCGCTGGCACAAAACGGCATCGCGCGCCAGAAATTGCTGATTCCGGAAGTGGTGGCGATCGGCGACGCGGCCACGGAAGCGTTGCTCGCCAGGAGCGAGGAGCTGCTCGCGTTCGGGCTGGCCATCGAAGGTTTCGGCCACGGCACGGTGATGGTGCGCGAGATTCCGGCGATGCTGGGCGGCCTCGACGTGGCGGGCCTGGTGCGCGAGCTGGCCGATAATATCGGCGAGTTCGGCGAGGCCCTGGCGCTTAAGGATCGCATCGAGAAACTCTCCGGCACCATCGCCTGCCACGGCAGCGTGCGCGCGGGCCGCAGCCTCAACGTCGCCGAAATGAACGCGCTGCTGCGCCAGATGGAGCGCACGCCGAACTCCGGCCAATGCAATCATGGACGGCCGACCTATATTGAACTAAAACGAAAAGACATCGAAAAACTATTTGGGAGAAGGGGATGATTCTCTCGATCATCATGACCATCGCCGCTTTCCTGCTGACGCTGCTGGGCACGCGCGTGGCGATCCTGGCGCGGCGCAATCGCGCAGCGCCGCTGGATATCGCGGCGCTGCGCAAAAAGCAATCGGCGGCGCCTCGGGGCGGCGGCATCGTCATGGCATTTGCCATCGTCATCTGCCTGCTGATCGCCGATGTCGGCTATCCGCTGATCCTGTGCCTGCTGCTGCTTACCGCCATCTCGCTGCTGCACAGTATCATTGCCGTAGCGAAACCCATCCGGCTGCTCGTGCAGTTGCTGGCGGTAATGATTGCAATGAGCGCCATGCCGCACGGGCTTTTTAGCACCTTCCTGCCGCAGGCGGCGGACAAAACGCTGACCGCTTTAGTTTGGCTGTGGTTCATCCATTCCTTCCGCGTGCTCGACAAGGCCGACGGATTATGCGCGTCGGTGACGGCCGCCATCGGCGCCGGGCTGGTGCTGGTGCTGGCCATGGCCGGGCAGTTTCCCAACATCGTCTCGACCATCGGCCTGGTCACAGCCGGCAGCGGCGTCGGGTTTTTGTGGTGGAACTGGCATCCCGCCCGGATTTTCATGAACGATGTCGGCAGCATTCCGGTCGGCTTCCTGCTCGGCTACGCGCTGCTGCTGACCGCCGGCGGCGGCTATCTCGCCGCTTCGGCGATTCTTGCCGCCTATGTGCTGTGCGATAGCAGCATCACCTTTATCCGCAAGCTGTATTCCAAATCGGCGCATGGCGACCATTATTACCGGCGCGCCATGGCATCCGGCCGGTCGCAAGGGTCGATCGTGCGCTATGTCGTCGGCGTGCATATGTTGCTGATGGCGCTGGCCATCTATGCGATCATTGCTCCCGAAATCGCCATGCTGCCAGTGGCGCTGGCCTATTTCGCCGTCTTCATGCTACTGGGTTTTTTTGCGCATACCTCCCATGATGCTTTCCGACACACGCTTTAACCGCAACGTCATCGCCGCCCTGTTCGACGCGACGATGGCGGCGGCGAGCTTCATCCTGTCGATCTATATCCGCCTGGGCGAAGACCGGCTGGACATGGCGGAAACTTTCATACGCCAGGGCACGGTCTTGTTCACTGTCATCTGCATCGGCGTCTTCGTCTATATGCGGTTTTACCGCGGGCTGTGGCGCTATGCTTCGCTGCGCGATTTAGTGACCATCGCCCAGTCGGTGACGCTGGCCATCCTGATTTTCGCGGTCGTGCTGTTTGCGATCAACCGGCTGGAGAATGTGCCGCGCTCGTTGTTTTTCATCAACTGGATGCTGCTGGTGTTCCTGCTCGGCGGGCCGCGCTTTCTCTACCGCGCCGTCAAGGATCGCACGCTTAAATGGGAGCTGCGCCTCGACGAGACCGTCAAAATCCCGGTGCTGCTCATCGGCGCCAACGACAATGCCGAGCAGTTCATCCGCGACATGGCGCGCGACCACGGCGCACCGTACGAAGTCGTGGGCATCGTCGATGACGACCCCAGCCGCAAGGGCCGTTCGATCCACGGGGTGATGATTTTCGGCGCGGCGGATATCCTGCCGACCATCGTGCGCAAGCTGACGCGCAAGGGTAAGCAGCCGCAAAAAATGATCCTCGCCGACGACAAGGCCAGCGGCAGCAGCGTGCGCTCGCTGCCTGGCGTCGCCGACGAGCTGGGCATTCCGCTGGCGCGCCTGCCCAAGCTCAGCCAGTTCAAGGCCGGCGTCAGCGAGAAGCCCGACATCCAGCCGATCGCCATCGAAGATTTGCTCGGGCGCCCGCAAAACGTGCTCGACCGCGACGCCATGCGCCGCCTCGTCGAGGGCAAGATCGTCCTGGTGACCGGCTGCGGCGGCACCATCGGCGGCGAGCTTTCGCGCCAGATCGCCTCGTACGGCCCGGCCAAACTGGTGCTGGTCGAGATGGGCGAATTCAACCTCTACCAGATCGAGCGCGAGATACGCGGCACGTTTCCCGGCCTGCCGCTTTCGGCCCTGTTATGCGACGTGCGCAACGTCGCCCATATCGACGCGATTTTCACGCAGCACCGCCCGCAGCTCGTCTTGCACGCCGCCGCCATCAAACACGTTCCGCTATCGGAACAAAATATCGAGGAGGCGGTGTTGACCAACGTGTTCGGCACGCGCTGCATCGCCCAGGCCTGCGCGGCTCATAAGGTCGAGGCGATGGTGATGATCTCAACCGACAAGGCCGTCAACCCCACCAACGTCATGGGCGCCAGCAAACGCCTGGCCGAGAGTTTCTGCCAGGCGCTGGGGCAATCGCAAAAAGACGAGGGGCAGACGAAATTCATCACCGTGCGTTTCGGCAACGTGCTTGGCTCCACCGGCTCGGTCGTGCCGCTCTTTCAGGAACAAATCAGCAAGGGCGGGCCGATCACCGTCACCCATCCCGACGTCACCCGCTATTTCATGACCGTGCGCGAGGCCGTCGAGTTGGTACTGCAGGCGGCGGCGCTCGGCCGGGCCATGGCGGGGCGCAACGAGGTCATTTTCGTGCTCGATATGGGCCAGCCCGTGCGCATCGCCGACCTGGCGATGCAGATGATCCGCCTGACCGGGCTGCGGCCGGACGAGGACATCAAAATCGCCTATACCGGCCTGCGCCCCGGCGAGAAGCTCTATGAAGAGCTGTTCCATTTCTCGGAAAACGCCGCTAAAACCGATCATGCGAGCATTTTCCTGGCCTCGCCGCGCTTTGTCGAGATGAGCGGCTTGCATAAAAGCCTGGATCGGTTATTTTCCGCCTGCTGCGAGCGCAATGCCGCCGAGGCCCTCGCCGTCTTGAAACAATTGGTGCCCGAATTTTCCCATGAGCCACGCTGACCTTCCGATCAAACGCGCTTTGCTTTCCGTCTCCGACAAGACCGGCCTGGTCGAGTTTGCAACATTCCTGCACGCAAGCGGCGTCGAGCTGCTCTCGACCGGAGGCACCGCCAAGGCGCTGCGCGACGCCGGTATCGCGGTCAAGGATGTTTCCGAACATACCGGCTTTCCCGAGATGATGGACGGGCGCATCAAAACGCTGCACCCGAAAATCCACGGCGGCATCCTGGCGATACGCGACCATGCCGACCATAAAAAAGCGATGAGCGATCACGCCATCGGCGCCATCGACCTGGTTGTCATCACCCTCTACCCGTTCGAGCAGATTGCCGCCAAGAACGCCGGGTTCGACGAATGTATCGAAAATATCGACATCGGCGGCCCGGCGATGGTGCGCTCCTCCGCCAAGAATCACGCCTTCGTCACCATCGTCACCGACCCGGCCGATTACACAGTCGTGATGGAAGAAATGAAAAATAACGGCGGCGCCACCAGCCTTGCCGCCCGCCGCCGGCTTGCCGCCAAGGCCTTTCTGCGCTCCGCCGCCTACGATACCGCCATCAGCGCCTGGTTTGCTGCGCAAGCGTCACAAACCGACGAGGCGCTTCCCAAACTCCTCACCCTCACCGCCATCCGTGCGCAAATGCTCGCTTACGGCGAAAACCCGCACCAGCAGGCGGCGTTTTACAGCTTCAACGCCGCGCATGCACTGTTTGCCGGGGCAAAGCAGCTTCAGGGCAAGGAGCTTTCCTACAACAACATCAACGATACTGATGCGGCGTGGGAGCTGGTATGCGAATTCGACCAGCCAGCCGTCGCCATCATCAAGCATGCCAACCCGTGCGGCGTCGCCACCGCCGGCACGCTGCTGGAAGCCTACCAGCGCGCCTATGCCTGCGACAAGACCAGCGCCTTTGGCGGCATCATAGCACTCAACCGCGAGCTCGACGCCGCCACTGCCGAGGCGATCGCGCCGCTTTTCGTCGAGGTGATTATCGCTCCGAAAATTTCACCGGCGGCGGCAAGTCTACTGGCTAAAAAAACCAAGTTGCGCGTGTTAGAGGCCGGCGTGTTGGCCGACCCGAAAGCGCAAAGGCTGGTAATCAAATCGGTGGCGGGCGGGCTGCTCGCGCAGACGCGCGATAATGTATTGTTCGATGAAAACGCGCTGACCGTCGCCACGAAAAAATCGCCGTCGGCGCAGCAGATGAGCGATCTGAAAATGGCGCTGACGGTTGCCAAGCACGTGAAATCCAACGCCATCGTTTTGGTCAAAGACGGCGCCACCATCGGCATCGGCGCCGGGCAGATGAGCCGCATCGACTCCACCACCATCGCCTGCCGCAAGGCCGCCGATGCCGGGCTTTCGACGCAAGGCGCCGCGCTGGCTTCGGAAGCGTTTTTCCCCTTCGCCGATAATGTTGAGCTGGCAGCCAGTCACGGCATCGGCGCCATCATCCAGCCGGGCGGCTCCATCCGCGATCCGGAAGTGCTGGCCAGCGCCGACGCGTACGGCATCGCCATGATTTTCACCGGCATCCGCCATTTCCGGCATTGAGAATAAATTAAACCGTCCGCACCACGCGTAGCGCCACCATCAGCTTGGCGACGTCGTGGCTTTCGCCGGTCTTGATGTCGCCCATGCTGTGGTCGAAGCGCGCCAGGCTGTCGGCATGGGCTTGCGTCCATTTGGCGACGTCGGCGACGTCGCCCAGAATCGCCAGCGTCAAGCGCCGCTGCTCGTCATAGGCGTCGTGGATGATCGCCTGCACGGCGAGGCGCTCCCAATGGGTATTGGTCGGTGATTGTGCAGCCTTTTCGCGCAGCCAGTCGAGCGAGAAACGCTCACCGGTTTCGAAATACAGCTTGCCGGCCTGGCGCAGCGGCGTCTTGCCTTTCCCCGCCACCGCGATGATGTCCAGCGCGCCGGCCATGATGTCCAGCGCGGTGATTTTTTCCGCCAGCGCCTCGGGCACGTCCTGCGATGTGAGCTGCTCCATCTGCTCAAGCTGGCGGCTGCGAATCAGGGCGGTGGGCAGCGAGGCTTTGAACCCGTCAATATCGGCGATGGCCGGCACGATTTCCTTGCTGATCTTATCGAGATTGAGCGGTCGCGGCAGGTTGCGCAGCAGCCACACGCAGGCGCGCTCCAGGAAACGGTTGATGCGCACGATCAACTCCACCTGCGCCTGCGCGCTGACGACGCCTTCGAGCGCTTCGATGTCTTTCCACAGGCCGCGCAGGCCGAATGCATCGCGCGCAATCGTGTACGCCGCCACCACGTCGCGGGCGGAGGCGTTCATGTCCTGCGCAAGGTCGTTGAAAAACGTGATGCCGACGCGGTTAACTATGCTGTTGGTGGCGACCGTGGCGATGATCTCGCGCTTGAGGCGGTGGCCGGCGATGGAATCGGCGAAGTCGTCTTGCATGACATGCGGGAAATAACGCTTGAGGTCGGCGATGAAATAGGCCTCGTCGGGCAGCGTCGATTCCAGCAGCTGCCTGTAAAGCTCCATCTTGCTGTAGGAAAGCAGCACGGCGATTTCCGGCCGGGTCAAGCCTCTTTTGGCGGCGATCATGTCGGCGATCTGCTTGTCGGCCGGCAGGAACTCGATGGCGCGGTCGAGCAGCCCGGTGCGCTCGAGCGTATGCATCAGCCGCTGCTGCGATTCGAGCAGCGTAGCACCTTGCAGCTGCGCGATGGTGATGGCCTGCGTCTGGAGGATATTGTCCTTGAGCACGAGGCGCGCCACCTCGTCGGTCATTGCCGCCAGCAGCTTGTCGCGCTCCTTCATGGGCAGCTTGCCCGACGCCGCCAGCGGGCTCAGGGCGATCTTGATGTTGACCTCATGGTCGGAGCAATCGACGCCCGCCGAATTGTCGATGGCGTCGGTATTGATGCGTCCGTTATTGCGTGCATATTCGATGCGGCCTTTTTGCGTAAAGCCGAGATTGCCGCCTTCGCCGACCACCTTGCAGCGTAGATCCTTGCCGCCCACGCGCAGCGTGTTATTGGCGCGGTCGCCGACCTGGTCGTGGGTTTCGTCCTCGGCCTTCACATAGGTGCCGATGCCGCCGTTCCACAGCAAATCCACCGGCGCCAGCAAAATGGCGCGGATCAGCTCGTCGGGCGTGTGTCTGGCTTTACTCACGCCCAGCGCCGCCTGCGCTTCCTTGGAAAGCTCGATGGTTTTGGCGCTGCGCTCATAGATGCCGCCGCCCTTGGAGATGAGCTTCTCGTCGTAATCCTTCCAGCTCGAGCGCGGCAGGCGGAAGAGGCGCTTGCGCTCCTCGAAGCCGTGTTTCGCATCCGGGCTGGGATCGATGAAAATATGCAGATGGTTGAAGGCGGCGACCAGGCGGATATGTTTCGACAGCAGCATGCCGTTGCCGAACACGTCGCCGGCCATGTCGCCGATGCCCGCCACCGTGAAATCCTCCTTGCCGATATCCACACCCATCTCGCGGAAATGCCGCACGACCGACACCCAGCCGCCGCGCGCGGTGATCGCCATTTCCTTATGGTCGTAACCGACCGAGCCGCCGGAAGCGAACGCATCGCCCAGCCAGAAGCCGTAATCGGCGGAGACGCCGTTGGCGATGTCGGAGAAGCTTGCCGTGCCTTTATCGGCGGCGACCACCAGGTAGGGGTCGTCCTCGTCGTGGCGCACCACCTGCGCCGGCGGCGTGATTTTCCCGGCGACGATGTTGTCGGTGATGTCGAGCAGGCCGGAGAGATAGAGCTTGTAGCAGGCAATGCCCTCTTCCAGGAACGCCTCGCGCGAAGCGGTCGGGGTTTTGACCACGAAGCCGCCCTTGGAGCCGACCGGCACGATCACCGAATTCTTGACCATCTGCGCCTTCATCAGCCCGAGCACTTCGGTGCGAAAATCGTCGTGGCGGTCCGACCAGCGCAGCCCGCCGCGCGCGACTTTGCCGCCGCGCAGATGGATGCCCTCGACGCGCGGGCTGTAGACAAAAATCTCGGCGTAGGGCACCGGCTTGGGCAGGTCGGGCACCTGGTGCGAATTGAACTTGAAGGAGATCACCGGCTTGCATTCGCCGTCTTCGCGGCATTGGAAATAGTTGGTGCGCAGGCTGGCATGAATCACTTCGACATAGCGGCGCAAGATGCGGTCTTCGCTGGCGTTGCTGACCTCGGCAAGCTGTTCCTCAAATTTTGCCTGCAGTTTTTTGGTCTTGGCGTCGCGGTCTTTTTCCTGAACATCAAACCGCGCCGCAAACAGCGCGACGATGGTGCGCGCGATGTCGGGATGCTGGTTGAAGGCCTGCTCGATGCTCGTCTGGCCCTGGGAAAACCCGGCCTGCTTCAAATATTTCGCATAGGCGCGCAGCATGGTCACCTGCCGCCAATTAAGCTGGGCTTTGAGCGCTAAGGCGTTGAAGCGGTCGTTTTCCACTTCGCGATGCCAGACTTTGAGCAGCAGCTCTTCGATCAGCGCCTTGACCGGCTCCAGCGCCACCGCCTGGCCGCCCGAGCTTTCCAGCTTGAAATCGCGGATCCACACGCGCGCACCGTCATGCTGGGTAATAAGAAACGGATGCTCTTCCATCGCCCTAAAGCCGGCATTTTCCAGCATGGGCAAAATGTCGGAGATGGCGATCTCTTCCTTGGGATTGTAAATCTTCAGATGCACGCAGCAATCCGCCTCGCCCTTGATGCGAAACAGCTCCAGCGCGAGGCTGCCGGCGCGCGTGGCCTCCTCGATTTTTTCGATATCGTAGACGGCGGCACCGGCATTGTAATGGTTGATGTAATGCTGCGGAAAGGCGGTGCCGTAGACGCGCTGCACCTGCTCCGCCTTATGCTCGCCGTATTTGATGAGCAGCTCCTCGAACAGCAGGTCGCTCCACAGATAGGCGCGCTTGGCGATTTCCTTTTCGACCGCGGCGACGTCCACCGACGGAATATCGCCGGGCGTGGTTTTGATGATGAGATGCAGCCGCGCCAACGGCGCTTCGGTGATCTGCGTGGAGAATGCCGAGGCGCTGCCGTTATATACCTGCTCGGTGATCTGCTGGATCTGATGGCGCAGATCGGTGGAGAACTGCTCCCTGGGCACGAACACCATGCAGCTGACGAAGCGCTCGAACCCGTCACGGCGCACGAACATGCGCACGCCCGGCTTGGCTTCGAGCGCCAAGATGCCCATGCTGGTCTCGAACAGCTCGTCCGTCGACATCTGGAAAATCTCGTCGCGCGGCAAAAATTCCAGGATGGTTTTCAGCGATTTGCCGTCATGGCTCGCCGGATCGAAATTCGAACGCTCCAGCACCTGCGCCACTTTGTGGCGCACCAGCGGAATGCCTTCGGTGCTCTGGTAATAGACGTTGGAGGTGAACAGGCCGAGCAGGCGCAGCTCGCCGGTGACCTTGCCTTTCGCGTCGGTGCGCTTGAGCGCGATGTAATCCATCGGCACCGGGCGGTGCACGGCGCTGCGCCGGCTCGATTTGGTAATCTCGATCAGCGGGCTCGCCAGAAGCTGATCGAGATTTTGCAGCGTGTTTTCCTCGGTGATTTTCGTAATGCCCAGGCGTGAGGCCGGCAAGGCATGAACCGATTCGCGATGTTTGGCATCGTAAAAATCATATTCGCTGTAACCGAGAAACACGAAATTGCGCGCGCTCAGCCAACGCAGGAAATGCCCGACTTCCGCCACCGTTTCCTTATCGAAGGTTTTTTTCGCCGGCTCGAGCTGGTCGATATAGGTGTTGATTTTTTTGACGATGGCCTGCCAGTCGGCGACGCAGGTGCGGATATGCGAAAGCACCCATTCCAGGTCGGTCTGCAACTGCTCGGCCGGCAGGCTGTCCGGCAGGGCAGAGATCTCGAAATGGATGAGCGATTCGTTGTGGCCCGGCGCTTTTTTATCGCTACCGGAAGTCAGCGACGTCAGCACGCCTTTCTTATCGCGCACGACGCGGAAAATCGGGTGGAGGGTCTCGCGGATGGCAAGGCCGTGGCGCATCAGCTCGTTGGTCAGCGAATCGACCAGAAACGGCATGTCGGTGTTGAGCAGCTCGACTACCGTGTATTTGCCGTCATAGCCGTGGTCTTTTTTCGTCGGGGTGAAAATGCGTATCCTGGGCGCGTCGCCGTCGCGCTTCTGCATGAACTCGAACGCCGAAAGCGCCAGCTCCACCGCCTGTTTTGGCTCCATGCGCTCCAGGTCGGGCACCGGCATTTTGGCGTAAAATTCCTGGATGAAGGCATGCGCCACGTCACCGGCCTCGCGCGGGCGGGCGGCCAGGATTTTATCCATTTGGCTGGCGTGATGTTGCTTATAGGCAATTTTCATGATGGTTCTCTTGAAATATTAGCTATGATACCGTTATGATTACCATTAGTTTTTCACAATATCTAGCCCCATGCTGCGCCATCGCCAAAGAGGCGGGCGAGATCATCATGGGCTATTTTCCCGGCGATTTTGCAACGCAGCATAAAGCCGACGAAAGCCCGGTCACCGACGCCGATATCGCCGCCAACCGCTATATTACCCAGGCGCTGGCGGCGCTTACGCCGATGATTCCCGTGATCGCCGAGGAGGACGAGGTGCCAAGCGGCGGCGGCCACGCGCTGTTCTGGCTGGTCGATCCGCTCGACGGCACCCGCGCCTTTGTGAGGGGCGAGCCGGAATTTACCGTCAATATCGGGCTGATCAAAAACCATATCCCGGTGCTCGGGGTGATCTACGCGCCGCCGCAGCAATTGCTGTATTATGCCAGCGCCGGCAAAGGCGCTTTCCGCAGCGAAGGCTTAGCGCCGCCGGAGGCGATCCATGTGCGCGTGCCTTCCGAGGATGGGCTGGTGGTGGTGAAAAGCAAATCGCATCCCTCGCCGGCAACGCAGGAATTTTTAAACACGCTTCCCATCAAGCAGATGGTCGCCGGCTCGAGCTCGATCAAATTCTGCCAGGTAGCCGAAGGCAGCGCCGATCTCTATCCGCGCTTCGGACGCACGATGGAGTGGGACACCGCCGCCGGGCATGCGATTTTAAGCGAGGCGGGCGGGCGCGTGGAAACCGCCGACGGCAAGCCGTTCCTCTACGGCAAGCCCGGCTTCGAAAACCCGCATTTCATTGCATATGGCGGTAAAGCGGAAAGTTAGGCTTTTACCTTCGCCTCGATCACATCCCAGATTTTTGCTTCCAGCTTGTTGTTATAAAGCCGGTTCATCGCGGCCAGACCGGTTGGCGAGGTGAGGTTGACTTCGGTCAGCCAGTCGCCGATGAAATCGATACCGGCGAAAATCAGCCCGTGTTTTTTCAGCAGCGGCCCGAGAATGGCGCAAATCTCGCGCTGCTTGGGCGTAAGCTTGGCAGGAACCGCCGTGCCGCCGACGCGGAAATTGGCGCGGATTTCGTGCTCGGCGGGAATGCGCCCCATAATGCCGCCGATTTCACCGTCGACCATAATCAGCCGCCGGTCGCCGGTTTTCACCTCCGGCAGGAAACGCTGCACCATCACCGGCTCTTTATTGCCGGCGAATTGCATCTCCAGCAGCGCGGCGAAATTTTCGTCGCCGGGCGCGATGCGCAGCACGCTGCGGCCACCGAAACCAAAAAGCGGCTTGACGATGATGTCTTTATGCTCGGCGCGGAAACGCTCGATCTGCGCGAGGTCGGCGCTGATCATCGTCGGCGGCATGAACTCGCGCAGCAGCGTCGGGAATATCTTTTCCGGCAGGTTGCGCACGCCCGCCGGACTATTGACCACCAGCACCTCGGGCTCGAGCTGCTCGAGCAAATAGGTGGTCGAAAGATAGGTCATGTTGAAAGGCGGGTCCTGGCGCAGCAATACCACATCGAGCTCGCGCAGATTCAGCGATGCTGTTTCACCCAGCTCGTAATAATGCGCTTCGTCGTCGAAAAAAGTAACGCGACGGGCGGTCGCGGTGATGTCGCCGTCGCAATAGGTCAGCGCATCGGGCGTATAATACCAGAGTTCATGGCCGCGCGCCTGCGCTTGCCGCCCGAGCACCAGCGTCGAGTCGGTGCGAGGGTTGATGGCGCCGATCGGGTCCATCTGTATGGCGACTTTCAACGATTGTCGGGGCATGTCAGCACACCTTAAATGATTCATATGCGTCGAGTGCTAGGCAGCGGCGCGCGCAAAACCGCAGCGTAGCATCGCTACGTGAGGATTTGAGCACGACGATAACGACGCAATCGGCCATAGGAATCAGTTAGCATAGCCGCGGCGCGGATCGTCCTTCATGCGCACATAGCTCACCACACGCTCCACATAGCTCGTGGTGCTGGCGATGTAGGTGACCTTGTCGAGCTCTTCCTGGTGCTGGGCGATGCCGGTAAGGTACACGACCTGGTTGACGGTGATGATCGAATAGTTGATCGAGCGGATGCCCTTCTCGAAAATCAGGCGGCTGCGAACCTGCGTGGAAATCCACACGTCGCGCGTATAGTTCCAGACGCCGCTTTGGTCGGTGATCTGGATTTCGTTGATGACTTCCTTGACGCCGTTTACCTGCCAGGCCAGCCGCACCGCGTCGATCTGCGATTCCGGCTTGTCGACGTTGCCGGTCAGCAGCACGCGGCCTTCCACCACCTTGACGGCGACGTTGACGAGCAGATCGTTGAAATCCTTCTGGGCGAATTTGTTTTTAATTTGCAGATAAAGGCTGGCATCGTCGACGGCGTTGCCGGGCGTGCGCTCCTGCGCCACCACCGCCGCCGTCTCGGCGCCGCCCGCCACCAGAAGCGGGATGCAGGAAGGTAGCATTATCAGCGCGCAAATCGCGGCCAGTATTCTCATCATCATCTTACATTCTCCATGCGTCCTTGATATGTTTCGGCCATGCACGCGGCGCGATAAACACGACGTCGAAGCGCATATTACGGTCGCCTCCCCGTGCAAGTCCAGCGAATTTCGTCTGGCCGGCGAGCAATCCTTCCAGCGCGCGGGCGATTTTTTGCTGCTTCCACGGCGGCACCGTCTCGTCGCATTCGGCAAGCGTGCGGCGCGCCTTGACTTCGACCGCCACCAGCGTACGCCGCTTCACCGCCACGATGTCGATCTCGCCGCCGCCATTCTTGAAGCGTTGCGCCAGCACGCGGTAGCCTTTCAGGCGCAGATACCACGCCGCCAGCGTCTCCGCCTGCAGGCCGAAGCGGTAGGCATGTTTATGTTTCAGAGTCGTCATCGGATTCTTTTAACGTTAAGGCCAGCGCGTAAATCTCCTTGCGCGGTAATCCGGTTTGCTCGGCTAGAATCGCCGCCGCTTCCTTGACGCTGTGCGAGCGCAGCAGCAACGCAAGCTGCGATTGCACATCATCGATAGCGCCAGTTTTTTGTTCCGGAGGCGAAACGACAATCACCACTTCGCCTTTGGGCTCGCCTTCGCGCTCGTAATGGGCGATCAGTTCGGCAAGCGTCGCCCGCTTGGATTCCTCGTAGAGCTTGGTGATTTCGCGCACCACCGCCGCCCGGCGATTGCCAAGCCCCTGTTGCAGCGCCGAAAGCGTCGCGCTAAGCCTACGCGCCGATTCGAAAAATATCAGCGTCGCCGGCACCGGCGCCAGCTCGGCGATGGCGCTGGTGCGCGCGTCTTTTTTGGCGGGCAGGAAGCCGGCGAAAAGAAAGCGGTCGCTCGGCAGGCCGGAAAGGCACAGCGCCGCCAGCACACTCGATGTGCCCGGCAGCGTCGTCACATGATGCCCCAGCGCCATCGCCTCGCATACCAGCTTGTAGCCGGGATCGGAGACGAGCGGCGTGCCCGCGTCCGAAAGCAGCGCCACGCGCTTTCCCTGCGCCAGCGCCGCCAAAATCTGCGGCCGCCGCTGGGCGCCGTTATGGTCGTTATAGGAGAGGGTCGGCTTGCGGATGCCATAATGCGAAAGCAGTTTGGCGCTGACGCGCGTATCCTCGCAGGCGATGAGGTCCACCGCTTCGAGCAGATCCAGCGCCCGCAGCGTGATGTCTTTCAGATTGCCGATGGGGGTGGCGATAATATAGAGACCGGCGGGCGGCGGCAATTGACGCGGGAGTGTTTTCACGGTATCGTCCTTTGCGATTTTCACCCTTATCATAATACGGTGTTTGCGCTCATGAAACGTTCTTTATTATCGTGCGCGGCCTCGTGCCTGTTGGTCGTCGCCTGCGCGCCATATAATAAGCATATCCGCGCGCAAAAACCGGTGGCCCAGCCGGCGCCGGTGGCGGTGGACGCCCCCCCGATCGCCAAAAAAGGCGATATTCCGCCATTGGCGCCGAAAATAAAAGTGGCGCTGTTGCTGCCGCTATCGGGCGAGTCGGTGGCGGTGGGCAACGCCATGTTCGACGCGGCGGCGATGGCGCTGCATGACAGCTATACCACGGCGCCGTCCGAGCAGATCCATTCGGAAATCATCCTGATCCCCAAAGATACCGGCAACACGCCGGCCGCCGCCGCCAAGGCCGCGCAATCGGCCATCGACCAGGGGGCGAATTTCATCGTCGGGCCACTCTTCAGCCAGTCGGTGAATGTGGTGGCCCCCATCGCCAAGGCGCGCAACATCCCGATGATTACCTTCTCCAACAACCAGGCGGTGGCCGAGCCCGGCGTTTTCGTCTTCGGCTTTCTGCCCGAGCAGCAGATACACCGCATGTCGGAATACGCTTATCTGAACAAATATCTGCGCATTGCCGTGCTCGCGCCTAACGACTCTTACGGCGAAAAAATCAAGGACACGCTGACCAATGCCTACGCCAAGAAAGGCGGAGTGGTCGCTCCCAGTGAGCTTTACGCCCCCAGCCCCGCCAATATCGACGCGGCGGTCTCGCGCGTGGCGTCGGTCTATAACACCACCCCGGCGGACCGGCGCTTCCAGGCGATTTTCATCGCCGATGGCGGCTACCAGCTCAAGAACATCATCAAGTCGCTCAAAAAAACCACTATCGATCTGAAGCAGGTCAAGCTGCTGGGCACCGGCCTTTGGGACGATCCGGAAATCGCCCAGATCCCCGAAATGGAAGGCGCCTGGTTCACCAGCTCGCCGAGCGGGCCGTATCAGGTGTTCGAAAACCGCTTCACCGTCACGTACGGCTACAAGCCGGTGCGCCTGGCCAGCCTCGCTTACGACGCGGTCACGCTGGTGGCGGCGCTGGGCATGGCCGCGCCCAACGGCGACATCAACCTGGCGGCGATGACCGACCCCAGGGGCTATGTCAGCCCGGCCAACGGCCTGTTCCGCCTCAATGGCGACGGTACGTCGGAGCGCAAGCTCGCGATCATGGAAGTGACGCCGACAGGTTTCAAGATGATCGATGCGGCGCGGAAAGAATTCAGCGAAGCAACCCAGCCAAAAGACTATTTAGCACCAATCGCCCCGTAAGCGTCGCCTGCAGGGCAAGCTTGTTGTCGGCGAGCAATCCCTTGCTGATATAAAACGCGCATTTCTGCGCATCGAGATAATCGCGCAGCTCATGGCCGCTGGTTGCTTTGAACCGCGCATAATCGATGCCATCGGTCAATCGCAGCCCCATCATCAGCCGCTCGGCGATTTCCTGCTGCACATCCACCGCTTCCCACAACTCGACGGCATGGCCGTTTTTTTCAACATTCTCCAACCAGCGTTCGGGGGATTTGAGGGTGGAAGTAGCAATGCGTTTGCCGCTTTGCGTCAAACGCCCATGCGCACCCGGGCCGACGCCGATATAATCCATCCCCTGCCAATAGGCGAGATTATGCCGGCTTTCCTGGCCGGGCCTTGCATAGTTCGACACTTCGTAAGAGGGCAGCCCCTGCGCTGCCATAATGTCCTCGGTCAGGCGGTAGAGTGCCTCTGCCTGCGCCTCATCGGGCATGGTAAAACCGCCTTTGGCATAGGCATGGGCAAAAGCGGTGTTTTCCTCGATGGTCAGCTGATACAGCGACAGATGATCGCCGGCATGGCGCAGCGCCTGCGTCAATTCCGCTTCCCATTCTTTCAGGGTTTGCTGCGGCCGCGCATAGATCAGGTCGAAAGAATAGCGCGCAAATTGCGTCCGCGCCTGCTCTATCGCATGGAGCGCCTCACGACTGGAATGCTCGCGGCCGAGGAATTTAAGCTGGGTTTCGTCGAGCGACTGCACCCCCAGCGACACGCGGTTGACGCCGGCCTGTTTGAAATCGGCAAACGTGCCGGTCTCCACCGAGGTGGGGTTGGCCTCGAGCGTGATTTCCAGATCGTCGGCCACCGGCCAGAGCGTTTGCGCGCGGTCGATCAACGCCTGGGCGGTGGCGGGCGGCATCAGCGACGGCGTGCCGCCGCCGAAGAAAATGCTGGCAAGCCTGGCATCTTGCTTGCGGGCGGCCATGTATTCCAGCTCAGAAATCAAGGCCTTGCGCCAGCGCTCCTGATCGACGCGCTCGCGCACATGGCTGTTAAAGTCGCAGTAAGGGCATTTTGACTTGCAAAACGGCCAGTGGATGTACAAGGCTAAGGGGGAGGGATGGGCGGGCATAAGTCGTTAGTTGTGAGTCGTTAGTCGTTAGTTTAGTATGGATCAATTCTTTGCTGACGACTAGCGACTAACGGCTATAGACTCACTTTATGAAACTCAGCCCCGCCCAGGAAGCGTCGATCGCCGCGCTCATGACCCGCCTGTATGACGATATTCACGCCATAGAAAGCGAGTTTGCGCTGCATATCGGCGGCGGCGATTTCCGGCCGCGGATCGAATATTTCCACGACGCCATTCGCGCCTTCACTTCCGATGATGCAGGCCAGCGCGAGGCGGGCGGGCGACTTTGCGTCGAGACGCTGGCCTACGACCTGGCCTGCCTGCGCTACCTACACGCCATGCCGCTGAGCCCGTTTACGCCGCACGCCGCCAACCTGTCGCCCCATGTCGAGATGGTCAAGCTCGACCAGCTGCTGGTCGCCAAGGCGACACGGCCCGACCGCGCCACCAAGGAGCGCCTGGGCGAGCTCTACCAGAATTACGCCATGCTGTTTGCCGCGCTGCTCAAGCCTTTCGCCGATGCCGATTATCACGAGCGCACCGACAGTTTGAACCATGACGTGCGCGACGTAAACGCCATCGCCGGCCAGCTCGAAGCAATGCTCGGCGGCAAGGGCGGCCTGGATGCGCTGGCCGGCAACATCAACCATCTCGAAGACGCGCAGCTGCGCCACGAGCTGCTGAGCTTCCTGCAGGCGCAGGGCCATAAGAAGAAGGAAAATATCAGAAAGCTGCTGCAATATTTGAAAGACAAAACCAGCGCCAAGGATAAGGAGATCCAGGCCATTGAGGAGGCGCACATGAATTACGCGCTGGCGCAGCTTGGTGTTTATGAAAGCTCGAAAGACCTGCTCAAGAAAATGGCAGGGCAGGGCATGAACCTGGTCGGTCAGTTCGTCGAAAGCGCCATGGCGCAGACGCGCCGGGAAATGGGGCGGTAGGCAGGGCATATGTAACAGGTGACAGGCAACGGGAAAATTGCTAATTTTACCACGCTTCCGTTACCTGAAACCCGCCGCCTGTTATCTTATGAAAATCCTGCTCATCGAAGACGATAAGGAATCGGCCAAATATTTGATGAAGGGCCTGCGCGAGCATGGCTACGTCATCGACCATTGCGATAACGGCAAGGACGGGCTGTTCATGGCCACCACCGAGCCTTACGACGCAATGATCGTCGACCGCATGGTGCCGCATGTCGACGGTGTCACCATCATCCAGACGCTGCGGGCCTCGGGCAACGAAACGCCGATCCTGGTGCTGACCGCCCTCGATAAAGTGGAAGAGCGCGTCAAGGGGCTGAAATCCGGCGCCGACGATTACCTCGCCAAGCCCTATTCTTTTACCGAGCTGCTCGCAAGGCTGGAGGCGATCACCCGCCGCAAGGCCGGCGAGAAAGCCGTGACCAAGCTGGCTTGCGGCGAGCTGGAGATGGATTTGCTCACGCGCATGGTCAAGCGCGGCGACAAGATCATCGATTTGCAGGCGCGCGAATTCGCCTTGCTCGAATATCTGATGCGCAACCCCGGAACGGTGGTGACGCGCACCATGCTGCTGGAAAAAGTCTGGGATTATAATTTCGACCCGCAAACCAACGTGATCGACGTGCATATCTCGCGCCTGCGCCAGAAGATCGACAAAGGGTTCAGCAAAAGCATGATCCAGACCCTGCGCGGCGCCGGCTATAAGCTGGTGGCGTAGAATCGAAATGAAGAACTGGGGAATTGAAGAATTGGGGGAAAAAAGAAAGAAATATATTTCTCATTTCTTCAATTCCTCAATTCCTCAATTCCTAATTATGGAATCCAAGCTCGCGCGCATCGTCAAGACTTTCACCTTCCGCCTGGCGCTGGTTTATGTCGGGCTGTTCTCGCTGTCGGTGATCGTGTTGTTCACCTTCGTCTATGCCTTCGCCACCAGCTATTTGCAGACGCAGACCTCCGATTCCATCCGCACGCGCTATAATTACCTGCTCAACGATTACCGCGAGAACGGCTCGGCCGGCATCGCCTCGCGCATCAGCGAGCTGATCGCCCAGGACGACGAGGGCACCGAAATCTACCTGCTGGTCAACCGCGAATACGAGAAGATGGCGGGCAATCTCAATGTCTGGCCGCACGCGGCGGAGAAAGAAGGGCCGTTCGAGAAAGACGGGCAATGGATACGCTTCCACATCGAAGGCACGCGCAGCACGCCCAAAGGCATCGAGGTGCGCGCCATCGTCATTCCGCTGTCGAAATGGCGCTGGCTGCTGGTGGGCGAAAACACGCAAAGCAGCGAGAAAATCGAGCAGATCATCATCCAGACCTTTTGGGCGAGCCTGCTGCTGACGCTGGTAATGGCGTTCATCGGCGCCATCGTCATGACGCGCAGCGTCATGGGCCGCATCAACGTCATCAACCGCTCGGCCGGCACGATCATGCACGGCAATATCTCGACGCGCATTCCCTACACGCGCGGCGGCGACGAGTTCGACGATTTGTCGGCCAACCTCAACCAGATGCTCGACAAGATCGAGATGCTGCTGCTGTCGATCGGCCAGTTCGCCAGCAACATCGCCCACGATTTGCGCAGCCCGCTTAGCCGCATCATCAACCGGCTTGATGCCGGGCTTCGCAGTATCGACCGGCAGAACCCCGCCTATAAGCTGCTGGAGAAAAACATCCGCGACATGGAGGGCCTCGTCGGCACGTTCAACTCCATCCTCAAGATTTCCGAGCTGGAAGCCGGCAGCGATGTGCGCACGTTCGAGCCGTGCGACCTGACGGCGATCATCCGCGATCTGGTCGAGCTTTACGAGCCCTACGCGGCGGAAAAAAACATTGCCCTGGTCAGCAAGATCGGCGTTCCCACCCTCATCAGCGGCGAGAAAAACCTGCTGACGCAGGCCTTCGCCAATCTGATCGACAACGCCATCAAATTCACGCCCGAGGGCGGGCGCATCACCATCGCCCGCGAAAAAACCGACAGACAGACCGATATCGTGATCGCCGATAGCGGCCCCGGCATCGCGCCGGAATATCGCGACAAGGTGTTCGAAAAATTCTTTCGCCTCGAGCAAAGCCGCGGCAGCAAGGGTAACGGCCTCGGCCTGTCGCTGGTCGCCGCCATCGCGCGCATTCACGGCGCAAAAATCCTGTTGGAAGATAACGCGCCCGGGCTTAAAGTGCGCGTCGTATTCACTCAACGCTAGGAGGCTGCATGCTTAAAGGAAAAAACGCCATCGTCACCGGCTCGACCAGCGGCATCGGCCTCGCCATCGCGCATTGCCTTGCGGCACAAGGCTGCAACCTGCTCATCAACGGCTTCGGCGAGAAGGCCGCCATCGATAAGGAAGTGGCCGGTCTCAAGCAAAAGCACGGCGTCAACGTCGATTACTCGCCCGCCGACATGAGCAAGCCTGCCGACATCGAGGTCATGGTGGCGCAATGCGAAAAAACTCTCGGCAGCTGCGACATACTGGTCAATAATGCCGGCATCCAGTTTACCGCGCCCATCGAGAATTTCCCGACCGAGAAATGGGACGCCATCATCGCCATCAACCTGTCCTCGGCCTTTCACTCCATCAAAGCCGCCATACCCGGCATGAAAAAACGCGGCTATGGGCGTATCGTCAATATTGCCTCGGCGCACGGGCTGGTCGCCTCCAAGGAGAAAGCGGCTTACGTCGCCGCCAAGCATGGCGTCGTCGGACTTACGAAAGTGGTCGCGCTGGAAAACGCGCCCAGCAACATCACCTGCAACGCCATCTGCCCCGGCTGGGTGTATACGCCGCTGGTGCAAAAACAAATCGAGGACCGCGCCAAAAACGAGAATATCTCGGTCAAGGAAGCGACCGACAAGCTGCTCGGCGAAAAACAACCCAACATGAAATTCAACAAGCCGGAAAATATCGGCGGGATGGTGGTCTTCCTGTGCAGCGATGACGCCGACGCCATGACCGGCGAGATCCTCACCATGTCGGGCGGCTGGCTGGCGCAGTAAATTTTGTGTCAACGACCCGAGCGGTGACCGCCAAAACGAGGCGAAAGCCCGGCATCTACCATGCTGCTCACGCCTAATTTCTCCGCCAGCCCATGTATAGCGCTGATATGCTCGGCGATGAACCTTGCCGTCGCTTCCGGATAATGTGCCTCACCCTCGTCATTCAACGGCACTATTTTTCTGATGGCCTCTAAAGCATTTGATTGAGCGGCGGCGAATTCATCCGCAGATGGCAGTCTTGCTTTCATTTTTTCGGCGGCGATTAATATATCCAGCAATGCCTCAAGATTTGGCGTATTTCTCGTTTGAATTACTAGCGCATCACCACGATGCATTCGTCCACGAAATGCCTCAATCCCTGCGCAATTCAACAAATCTCTTAATCGGTCTGCACATTGCGTCCCTTCATCGTACCCTGTTGGGCCCGGAGAATCTTTTGTACGGTCGAGACAAAAAACCATCACAGTGTGATTGCCATTCCAATCTTCATCGGGCGCATAGGAAAATCGATTAGGTATTCCGGTTGCCAACTCTGTTAAAGCAAGAATTTTCTCTGCGATGGCTTCTGCGTTCGCCGGTTTTTCATTGGCTGCCATAAGATCTTCCTTACCAAACATCATGATTTGCGAAAAATGGTATAACATGGTAGGTAATCCGATGAAAAAGTCAATGAGTATTAATAAATATTAACATGACCACCAAAACTATCAATCTCGCACTGCAAGGCGGCGGTTCGCACGGCGCTTATAGCTGGGGCGTGCTCGACCGGCTGCTCGAGGAAAAAGACCTCGTCATCGAAGGCATCAGCGGCACCAGCGCCGGGGCGATGAACGCGGCCATGCTGGTAAACGGCTACATGCGCGCCGGCCGCGAGGGGGCGAAGGAAGACCTCGAGAAATTCTGGCGACGCCTGAGCGAAGTAGGGGCGTTCAGCCCGCTGGCCAAAAACCCGCTCGACCGGGCGTTTACCGGCTGGAATCTCGACATGTCGCCCAGCTATCACTGGTACGACCTGATGAGCCGGATTTTTTCGCCCTACGAGCTCAACCCGCTCGACATCCACCCGCTGCGCGGCATATTGGATGGGATGCTCGACGAGAAATCCCTCCAGGCTTGCAGCATTATCAAGCTCTTCATCACCGCCACCCATGTCGCCAGCGGCCAGGCGCGGGTATTCGGCTGCCACGAGCTCACCACCGACGTGCTGCTCGCCTCGGCCTGCATCCCGTTTTTATATCAGGCGGTGGAAATCGGCGGCGAGGCCTATTGGGACGGCGGCTATATGGGCAACCCCGCCATCTGGCCGCTGATCTATCATTGCAAATGCGAAGACGTGGTGCTGGTGCAGATCAACCCCATCCACAGCGACAAGACGCCGCGCACCGCCAACGAGATCATCAACCGCATCAACGAGATCACCTTCAATTCCAGCCTGATCGCCGAGATGCGCGCGATTAATTTCGTCTCAAGGCTGATCCAGGAAAAACGCGTCGAGCAAGGCCGCTACAAGGACATGCGCGTGCATCTGATTTACGCCTCAAGCGAAATGCATCATCTCAATGCCTCAAGCAAGATGAACGCCGAATGGGATTTTTTCATGTTCCTGAAAAACATCGGCAGGCAGCATGCCGATGAATGGCTGAAGGCGCATTGGAACGATATCGGCAAAAGGGGAACGCTCGATATCCGCGAAAAATTCCTCTGCGGCAGCGGCGGTCATCCCGACGCTTGCGAACGCTCACAAGAAAAGCCCAAGCAGCACCAGCGCAAGCAGGCAAAAAAGCACAAATAGCATTCGCCCGCGCCGTACGTCCGCCGCAGCCGCTTTCACGGTGCCGGCGCCGATCCAGCGCCCTTGCGCATACAGCGAAGAAGGGCCGCCCAGCGAAAGCTTCAAGGCACTTGCTATCGCCAGCAGAGATAACTCCTGCGGCGAGGCGCCGCCCATGCCGCCGACAATCTGGCCATGCATGGATTTGACGTCGCCCGAAGGTAAAAACAGCGCCGCCAGCAGCCATAGCAGCGCAAAGATCCGCGCCGGCAAGTACTGCGCCCAGCGGTAAGCGGTAGCGATGGGTTTGCCGAACCCTTCCTGCGCCCCGGCCTGGCCGCTCAGGGCTTCCTGCATGAGCGCGATCAGCCAGCTTATAAAAAATCCCGGCAGGCCGAGCAGCAGATACCAGAAAATCGGCGCGACGATTTTTTCCATCGTCTCCATCGCCAGCATCTCGAGCGCGGCACGGGCGAGGCCGGATTCGTCGAGCAGCGCGTGATGGCGCAAATTCGTGCCCGCAAACGCGGCGCGGGCGCGGGCGACATCGCCCGCCTGCAAAGCGGTTTTCACCTCGGAGGTTCTGTCCCAGAGCGGGCGCACCGGCAGCAATACCGCCAGCAGCAGGATCTCAAAGAAGGATAAATTATATTGGAAAATCCATTCGCATAACAGCCCGGCCAGCCCGCCGGCAACGA
>JAGVLW010000016.1 GCA_020054105.1 Alphaproteobacteria bacterium
CCGGGCTGAACGCCATCCGCCTGGCCAATGTCGAGCGCGACCTGCAGCATGCCGACCTCAGCCGCGTCGTCCGCCGCCAGCCGGTCTGCGCGGTGTCGAGCAGCATGAGCGTGCGCCGCGTGTTCGACGAGCTTTACATCAACATCGCGCATCTGCGCCAGCTGCTAAAGGTCGACGCCGACGTGCTCAGCAATCGCTGGCTCTTCAAATATCTCACCAACATCCTCGACGAGCGGATGATCGAGATGGTGCGCCACAACCCGATGCAGTTCCTCGAAGGCCCGATCAGCCTCAACCTTAATGTCGAGTCGCTGCTGTCGTCATGGTTCGCCGAGTTCAACGCCTCGATCAAGCCGTCGCACAAAGTCTCGATGGTCATCGAGATTCCGGTGGTTGACGTGTTTGCCGACATGGCGGCGTTCAAGCTGGCCAAAAACGAGGTGCAGAAATCCGGCTACCGCGTCTGCCTCGATGGGCTGACGACCGAAAGTTTTCTCGACATCAACCGCGAGAAACTCGGCCTGGATTTAATCAAGGTGTTCTGGAATGCTGACGCCAAGAGCGACATCACCAACGAGGAAAACCAGAAGCTGCTCGAAGCGGTGCAGCAAACCGGCAGCAACCGCATCATCCTGTGCCGCTGCGATAACCGCCAGGCGGTGGAATATGGCCATGCGCTGGGCATCTCGCTCTTTCAGGGGCGCTATCTCGACAAGCTGGTCAATCCCAATGCCAAAATAGAGAACTGACGATGCTGGATGGCGTCGCAGGCATCACGTTCGATTTTATCCTGTGTGGTATTATCTGGGCGGTGGCGCTCGGCTTTGCCGTCGGCAATTACGCCTGCTCGCTGGTGCACCGGCTGCCGCGCGGGCGGCTGATCTTGGACCAAAAACCCTATTGCGGCAGTTGCGGCGCGCCGCTGCAGGTGCGCGATTTATTTCCGGTCGTGTCGGCGCTGCTGCTGCGCCACCGCTGCCGCTATTGCCGCGTGCCGTTCCCGGTATCGCATACCTGGACGGAGCTGCTGGTCGGGCTGCTGTTCGTGCTGGCATTCCTGCAATATAATTTTACCGAGCCGTTTATTCTTGTCGTGACGGTTGGCGTATTTTTAATCACGCTGGCGGCGATCGAGGCCAACGAAGCGATGGTTATGGGCAGGATCCTGCTTTGCGTGGCAGTTTTCGGCGCGCTCAACCGCACGCTGGCCGACGGCAGCATTTACGGGTTTTTCGAAGGCGCGCTTTTCGGCCTGATTCTGGGCGCGCTGCTATGGCGCAAGGAAATCAGGCCGGTCGGCCATATTTATAGTTTTCCGGAAAAGGTACAATTGCTGACGGTCGGCGGGCTGTGCGTCGGCGAAAAAGGATTCCTGCCATTCATCGCGCTCTATGCTGTGCTGTGGGCGGCTGGCTGGCTCTATGCCAGGCTGGCGCGGGCGGGCAGGCCATTGCCCCTGACCGTGCCGTTCGGGTTCGCGGTGATGATTGTGCTGATGTATGGGGGAATATTATTCCCTCTCCCCTTGGGGGAGAGGGCTGTTTTTCTTGGGCTTACGCTAGTCAAGTCCTAGAAAAACAGGGTGAGGGGTTTCTTCTGTCAGCAATGCCACCCCCACCTGATTTGACTAAGGCTGAGCCTTAGTCAAATCTTCCTCCCCCCCCCAAGGGGGAGGATTTTTTATACTACTCCACCGTTACGCTCTTGGCGAGGTTGCGCGGCTGGTCGACGTCGGTGCCCTTGAGCACGGCGATGTGGTAGGCCAGCAATTGCACGGGCAGGGCGTAGATGATGGGGGCGATGAAGCCGGCCACTTGCGGCATGGGCACGGTGCCCAGCGCGATGTCGCCGATGGTGTTGATGCCGTTTGCATCGCTGATGAGAATGATTTTGCCGCCGCGCGCGGCGACTTCCTGCGCGTTGGACGCGGTTTTTTCGAGCACATGGTCGGAAGGGGCGAGCACGATGACCGGCATTTCCTCGTCGATCAGCGCGATCGGCCCGTGCTTGAGCTCGCCGGCGGCGTAGGCCTCGGCGTGGATGTAGGAAATCTCCTTCATCTTCAGCGCGCCTTCCATAGCGATGGGGAAGCTGGTGCCGCGCCCGACATAGAGCATGTCTTTGGCGTGCATCAGGTTGACGGCCATGGCTTGCAGATGATGGTCGAGCGCGAGCACTTCGCTCATATGGGTAGGCACTTCCAGCAATTGCTGGCACAGCGCCTGTCGTTGCTTGGCATCGAGGACGCCACGCTTATGCGCCAGCGCAATGGCAAAGCAGGCCAGCGTGGCAAGCTGAGTGGTGAAGGCCTTGGTGGAGGCGACGCCGATTTCCGGCCCGGCATAGGTATACAGCACGCCGCTGGCTTCGCGGGCGATGGTACTTTCGGGCACGTTAACGATCGCCACCACCGGATGCGCCGGCTTGGCGAAGCGCAGCACCGCCAGCGTATCGGCGGTCTCGCCCGATTGCGAGATGACGACAGTGATGCCCTTGGGGTTTTGTATCGGCTTGCGGTAGCGGTATTCCGAGGCGACGTCGACATCGGCGCGGATGCCGGCGATGTCTTCCAGCCAGTATTTGGCGACCAGGGCGGCGTAGTAAGATGTGCCGCAGGCGACAAGCTGGATATGCTCGACGTCGCCGACGGAAAAACCGAGATCGCCGAGATCGATCTCAAGCGTGTAGGGGTTGCAGTAGATTTTCACCGTTTCGCCGAACACGCCGGGCTGCTCGAAAATTTCCTTCTGCATGAAGTGGCGGTAATTATCCTTGCCGACGGTGCCGCTATTATAGCCCGACTGGGTGATGGGGCGCTGCACGGCGTGATTGTCTTTGTCGAAAACGGTCACCGCGTCGCGGCTTACCACCGCCCAGTCGCCGTCTTCGAGATAGGCGATGCGCGAGGTGAGGTGGGCCAGCGCGATGGCGTCGGAGCCGACATACATTTCGCCGTCGCCATAGCCGATAGCCAGCGGCGGGCCGTGGCGCGCGGCGATGAGCAGGCTGGGATGGTCGGCGAAAATAAACGCCAGTGCATAAGCTCCTTCCAGCCGCGACAGCGTCATCGCGACGGCGTCTTGCGGCGAAAGTCCCTGTTTCAGATAATGGCTGACAAGCGCGGGCACGACTTCAGTATCGGTCTGGCTGAGGAAGCGATGGCCGGATTGCGTCAGCTCGTCGCGCAGCGTGCGGAAATTCTCGATGATGCCGTTATGGACGACGGCAACTTTATCGGTGGCATGCGGATGGGCGTTGGCTTCGTTGGGCGCGCCGTGCGTTGCCCAGCGCGTATGACCGATGCCGATGGCGCCGGCCAGCGGCTTGTCTTTAAGCAGGGCTTCGAGATTGACGAGCTTGCCTTGCGCCCGCGCGCGCTCGATGCGCCCGTTATGAACGGTGGCGATGCCCGCGGAGTCGTAGCCGCGATATTCCAGCTGTTTGAGGCCGCTGAGAATATCCGTTGCCGTGTCTTTCCGGCCGATGATGCCGATGATGCCGCACATGTGGATAGGGTTGATTTGATTCTTGCTATTATTGTGGCTATGTGGCTATGGGGCCATCATACATGAGGCTGGTAAAATAGGTAGCCGGTCATCGCAACGCAACTGATTAGTTGCAAATCGCGCAACTGTATAGTATAGTATCATTATTATATAGGCATAAATTACCTATCTTACCTAATCGATCACTATAAGTAGTATCGTTATCCTAACAGTCCCACAGAGATTGTATTAGAATGGCACGAAGCTATTGAAAAAGTGGAGATTGATGAAGATTTGATTTGATTTTATCTAAAATTGATGGTTTTATTTACCAATTCTTAACTAATGTAGATCGTATTCTCAGAAGGAATTTTTATGCCGCACATGGATATCGCCACTAAAGCACCAGCAGTGCCGCATGCGCCGCTCATGTCCCGGTTCATTCCCGATATTTCTTACGATTCGGTTGCCAGCCGTTTTTCCCGTCCGCAGAGAACGCCTGCGAAAGTTGTGTACGAACTCACGCGCGATCCCGGCTATTTGTTCCAATATTATCGTTTGCGCGCCGAAATGTTCATCAGCGTTTGGGGCCTAGAGCATTTCAACGGCCAGAAAGACGCGTATGACGATAGCAGCGATGTGGTGGTGGCGCGTATCGGCAACCATGTGATCGGCGGCTGCCGTGTTACGTTTAAAGCGCCGCATGGCAACGATCCGTTGCCGATGGAGAAGAGCGATTTCAGCCTCGCCGAGAAATTCCCGCACCTGCCGCTGGCGGAATGCATCCATGTCGAAATTTCCCGCATGGCGATCTTGCCGGATTACCAAAACAGCGTGGTGATGCTCGAGTTGAGCCGCCAGCTGCTCAAGCTCGGCATTGAGAAACATGCGCGCTATGCCTTCACGCTTTCGCCGGCACCGCTGGCACGCAATTATCGCAAGGCGGCCATGTTATTCGGATTGAAATGGAACATCCTCAACAATATTGCCATCCCCGACCGCGAGGAATATGAAGGCATCAAGATGGTGCTTAGCATGCTCGACCTCGATACGATCAACGACCGGAAGTCCACCTTGCCGCTGACGCAGGAAATATCGCCGGAAATGGCCGGACAGTTGCTCGGCACCGAGTAGCTAATAGGCTGTTCGGTAATGCTTTTATAGGCATTAAACAAAAATCAACCTTTTGCTCGTATGATGGGAATCCTCTAGCCATGTATTTCGGCTAGTTTGGAACAGATACGTTCCTATTGTCCGGTTCTTTCATGTAGTTGAACCGCGTGTTTCAGGTATGGAATGCCCTCACGTAGGGGGAGACCATGACGGAAAACGGGCAGGATGTCTATGACCCTCTCATCAGCTTCGCTGAGCAGTTCAGCGTTCTTTTTACCATCTTTACATTCACTCAACCGCGCCAATAGCGACCTTGCGAATTCAAGCGCAAGATTGTCCAGCGGCAATCGCCTCTTTAACATCAGCGACGATGTGGCGGCGTTTTCGGTAGCGACGCGATTGCGATCGCAGCTATCCGGGCTGAAACAGGCGTTGCAAAATGCCGCCCAGGGCAGCAGCCTGCTCCAGGTAGCCAATGGGGGTTTGACGCAGATCAGCGACATTCTCGACCAGCTCAAATCGCTGGCGGCGCAATCGAACAGCGGCTCCATCACCACCAACGACCGCAATTATCTACAGGCGCAGTTCGCGCAATATTATAGCCAGATCGACAGCATCGCGGGCTCGACGCGCTTTAACAACCTCAACCTGCTAGACGGCACATTCTCAGGTGCAAATCAGGCGCAGACGACAAGCACCGCCGCTACCAAAGCCACCGCCAGCATCGCCTTCACCACCATCAGCAATACCAACACCATCAAGATCAACGGCGTAACTTTGACCGCCGGCACTGATTTTGCGGTCGGCGGCGATCTGGCGGCGACGGTCAGCAATTTACTGACGGCGCTCAATAGCTCCACCGACGTGCGCCTGTCGCAGGCGACCTACGCGGCCAGCGGTTCCACCGGCATCACCATCACCGCCGACTCCGGCGGCACGCAAGGCAATGTGTTTTACATCGACCAGGCAACTTCTTCTGCGGTTTTCGCCGTCGGTGGCGGCAGCAGCGGCGTGACGGACATCTATACCCTCTCCGGCGGGTTGGACGATGGCGTCGGCGCTGGTAGCACCGTGGCCAGCGGCACGATCGGCGATGCACTGGTGACGACGCAAAGCCAGATCGCCGCCTATATCAACCTGGCGATCAACGGCACCGTCAATAACAACGAAGTGCTCAATATTGATGACGGCAACGGCGGCGTGGTTGCCTTTACCTTCAAGACTACCGCCAGCGCCAACACCGAAATCCAGATCGGCAGC
>JAGVLW010000056.1 GCA_020054105.1 Alphaproteobacteria bacterium
ACCGGCCACGGCGTCGGCTGTTTCCTCAGCGTCCATGAAGGGCCGCAGCGCATCAGCAAGCGCGCAAACGACTGCGCGCTCAAAGCCGGCATGGTGATATCCAACGAGCCGGGCTACTACAAAACGAACGCCTATGGCATCCGCATCGAAAATCTGGTGACGGTGGTTGCAAAAATGCCGGGCGATCAGGATAAAGATTTTTTCGGCTTCGATACACTCACCTGCGTGCCGATCGACATTCGCCTGGTTGATGTAGCGATGCTTACCGCGCAAGAAAAATATTGGCTGAATAATTATCATGGCTGGGTGCGCGCCCGGCTTTCGCCGCTGCTTGACCAGGTGGAACAATCCTGGCTTTTTGAACGCACGCAGGCGATGTGATTGCTGCATCGCAACAAGGCGATCATGGATAAATGCTTGGCAATTCGCGCGCAACTGTGTAGAAACGACGCAATTGTAAAATTATAAAAAACCCACAGGGAGTTCCTATGTCTTTCTCAAAATTCTTCGTCAAGAAATCCGTCGCCAGCATCCAGGCCGAATCGGAAAAAGGCGAGCTCAAGCGTACCCTCTCGGCGGCCAACCTGGTCAGCCTGGGCATCGGCTGCATCATCGGCGCCGGTATTTTTGTCATGACCGGCCAGGCCGCCGCGCAATATGCCGGGCCGGCCATCATCATCTCCTTCGTGCTTGCCGGTTTCTGCTGCGCCTTCGCCGGCATGTGCTACGCCGAGCTCGCCTCGATGCTGCCCGTCTCGGGCAGCGCCTATTCCTATTCCTACGCCAGCCTCGGCGAAATCGTCGCCTGGGTAATGGGCTGGCTGCTGCTGCTCGAATATGGCATTGCGGCGGCCACCGTCGCCGTCGGCTGGTCGGGCTATGTGGTAAGCTTCCTGGGCAATTTCGGCATCGTCATTCCCGCATGGCTAACCACCCCCACCCTGCAGATGGACACTGCGGCGCACACGCTTGTCAATACCGGCGGCATCAACCTGCCGGCGCTGGTCGGCATTCTCGCCATGACCTGGCTGCTGGTGATGGGCGTCAAGGAATCCGCTACCGTCAATAACGTGATTGTCGCCATCAAGCTGTTCGTGGTTATCCTCTTCGTCGCGGTAGGCATCTTCTATGTCGACCCCGCCAACTGGCATCCGTTCGTTCCCGCGCCCACTGGCGTGCCTGGCCAATATGGCTGGGACGGCATATTGCGCGGCGCCGGCATCGTGTTCTTCGCCTATGTCGGTTTCGAAGCGGTATCGACCGCGGCGCAGGAAGCCAAGAATCCCAAGCGCGACGTGCCGATCGGTATTTTGGGCTCGCTGCTCGTCTGCACCGTCCTTTATATGCTGGTGGCGCTCGTGCTTACCGGCATCGTGCATTACGACACGCTCAACGTGCCCGATCCCATCGCCAAGGCGGTGGATGCGATCAAGTTGCCGTGGCTGTCCTTCATGGTGAAGATCGGCGCTATCGCCGGCCTGACCTCGGTGATGATGGTGCTGCTATACGGCCAGACCCGCATTTTCTACACCATGGCGCGCGACGGGCTGATGCCGGCCGCCTTTGCCAAGGTGCATCCCAAGTTCAAGACGCCTTACATCAACACGCTGGTGGTGGGTGGGCTCATCGGCATCGTTGCGGCGACCACGCCGATCAACGTGCTCGGCGACCTGGTATCGCTCGGCACGCTGACGGCTTTTTCCATCATCTGCTTTACCGTGCTATATTTGCGCAAGGCCGAGCCGAAACTGGCGCGCCCATTCAGGGTGCCCTTCTCGCCGTATTTTCCGCTGCTGGGCATCGGTTTTTGCGGCTACCTGATTTATGGGCTGCTGTCCAACCCGGTGACGGTGAAGTTCTACATCGCCTACCTGATCGTCGGCCTGGCCGTCTATTTCTTCTATAGCCAACATCACAGCAAGCTGCGTAAGAAAAAGAAGGCGTAGCACTTATTTGTCATGCCGCACTCGTTGCGGCATCTCCATCTATTGCCAGGGGACCCCGCAACAAGTGCGGGGTGACATCCCTACACTCCAAACATCTCGGGTGGCTTGCCTTGCTTATGGCGCTCGATCATTTCCAGATAGGCGGCCTCGATGGCGCGCGTCGTGGCTTTAGTGTCGAACAGGCTCGAGTGCTTTTTATTCTCGATGAGTTTTTGTTTCAGAGCCTTCAGCCTGCCGCCATCTTGCGCCAGCGCCAGCGCCAGTGCCAGTGCCTCGTATTCGGCGAAGCTGCCGGTAATCAATTCCTCCATCCCAACGGCGGTCAGCAGACTCGCGGCGACGCGGGCGGTAAAGCTTTTGCCGGTGCAGGTCACGATCGGCACGTCGCACCACAGCGCATCGCTGGCGGTGGTGTGGGCGTTGACCGGGAACGTGTCTAGGAACAAATCGGCATGGGCGCGCAGCCGCGCCAGATGGCTGGCCAGCGGCTTGAACGTCGCAAATACCAGCCGTTCGGATTCGATACCGCGTTTTTTCGCTTCCATGCGCAAATTATCCATAGCCGGGTCGGAGGTGGTATAAAGCCACAGCACGCTGCCCGGCACGGCGCCAAGCAGGCGCATCCACACATCGAACATGTCCGGCATGATTTTGTAATTCTGGTTGAACGAGCAGAACACGAAGCCGCTTTCCGGCAGGCCGCACTGCGCGCGCGTCGGCGTTTCGGCGGCGATGGGGCGCTTATCGTCGTTGACCTGGTAGCTGCCCGGCAGGTAGACCAGTTTCTCGCTGAAAAACGGTTGCAGCGCCGGCGGTGCTACAATTTTATCGGCAAGGAAATAATCGATGAAGCTGCTGCCGATCGTGCCCGGATGGCCCAGGTAATGCACCTGAATCGGCGCCGGGCGCGGGGCGAGGATGCCCAGCCGGTGATCGCGCGTATAGCCTTTGAGGTCGATTAAAATATCGATGCCGTCTTGCGCGATGCGCTGCGCCGCTTGCGCGTCCGACAACGAGTGCACATCGATAAAATGATCGACGGCGTCGGCAATGCGCTTGCGTTCCTGCCCTTTATCGTTGATGCCGTAGGAATAGGCGTAGATTTCGAAGCGGCTGCGATCGTGCTGCTCGAACAAGCCGGAAATCAGGTAGGCGGTGGCATGTTGGCGGTAATCGGCGGAGGCGTAGCCGATGCGGATTTTGCCGTCCTTGCGCGAAGCCATCGGTAAGGCGCGGGCGGGGTCGTAAGGCTTGGCGATGGCGCCGAAATTTTGCTCGCTGCAGCTGACGGCGTTGCGGTAATGCTGCGCCGGCTCGTCGGAAATGCTGAGCATGGTCGAGACTAAAAACCCTTTGTAACCTTCCCGCAGGTCGCAGCCGCCGTCTTTTACCAGCGCGTCGAGCCGGGCGTGGTATTCCGCCAGCCCGTCCCACAGGCATAGCTGCTGCTGCTCGATGATGAGCCGCGAGAGTGCCGCTATGTGTTTGGGGTCGAACCGCACCATCTTTTCCGGGCTGATATCCAGCGCTTTTTTATAGGCCGCCACCGCTTCGTCATGTCGCCCCAGCTGCTCGAGCATCATGCCCATATTCACCCACGCCTCAAAAAACGCCGGTTGCAGGGACAAGGCCTTGCGATAGGCCGCCACCGCATCTTCGCAACGCTCGCAGTCTTTATAGAGATTGCCGAGATTGCCGTAAGCATCGGCATTGTCGGGATAGAGCGAGATGGCGCGTTTCAGCAACGCCTCGGCTTCCACGAAGCGGCGCAGCATATTGAGCGCCATGCCCAGATTGACGAGCACCTCCGGAATATCCGGGCGAATGATAAGCGCCTCGCGGTAGCACTGCTCCGCCTGCTCCATCTCGCGGTTGGCCAGATGCTTGTTGCCGCGCTCGACCGCTTCCGCGAGCTTGTTGGCGCCGCCGCTTGCGGCGGGATTGGCGCGCTGCTGGCGGAGTAATTCCAGATTTTGCCTGGCTTGCTCATAGTCGGGTTTGATCTTGAGCGCCTGCGTGAAAGCTTTTTCCGCTTTGGCGAAATCGCCGCGCTGCACATAGACGATGCCGCAATTGTTGCGGGCGTCGACATTGTCGAGGGCGAGCATCACCGCCTTCTCGCAGTAAGGCAGCGCTTCGTCGAAGCGCCCCTGGTTGATCAATATGGCGCCCAGGTTGCAATTGCCGCCGCTATGGTAGGGCGTTTGCTCCAGAAACAGCCGGTAATATTGTTCCGCATCTTTCATCTGGCCGGCGCGTTGGAAAATATAGGCAAGGTTGAAAAGCGCCTGGAAATAGCGCGGCGAGAGGTTCAGCAGATGGCGGTATACGTTGATGGCGTCGTCGAAGCGCCCGGCCTCTTCCAGCATGACGCCCAGATTGAACAGCCCCATCTCGAAGCCGGGCTCGACGGTGACCGCCCGGTGCATCGTTTCGATGGCCTGCTGCATCTGGCCCTGCATTTGGAGCAGGACGGCCTTCATGTGCAGCGCTTCCGGGTCGCCCGGCACTTTGTCGATCAAGGCGTTGCACAGCGTTTGCGCCTGCTCGATATCCTTGCGCTCGATCAAATCGATGATGCGGTTCGCTTCGGGGGACGTGATGCCCTTTTTCAGGGTGACGGTGACTTGTGCTTGCGTCATAACGAGTTACTCTGCCTCTAAGGATGACCAAGCGTGTATCACGCGGCCGGTGTTGCGGCAAGCGGCTGCTTGCTTGGTGTAAGATAAGCAAATACCGTACCAATTCGCGGAAATAATTACAAGGAGGGGTGGGGCTGCAAGCCGGCGGCGCTCTCGGCGCTCACCTTGGCTTGCCAGGCGGGGAGGGGTTGAGGGGTGGATGCTATGGCCGGTTGCTGCGCGGCCGCGAAAGCAGGCGGCGATGCCTGATCCTGTATGCATATTGCCCAGGGATTTTTGCGCATGGCTTCGACCTGGGCGCGCAGGAGTTTTTCCGCTTCTTCGTTCTTCATCGCCAGCACGTCGGGACGGCCAAGGAAATGTGACATATGCTCAATCAGTTGGTTTTGCATATGTGCCGGTTGTTTGGCAATAAGCTCTGCGGTCAAGGCAAGAATACTGTGATCGACGCTTTTATCGCTTTTAACGCCTTCCCCGTGACCTTTTGAAGAAATGGCTACCAGTATCTCTGCCGTCAATGCCGATGCGACAAAAAGCGCCCGCCAGGGCACTGCTTTCTTGTGTTTAGCATCCATACCTTTCATGGCCGTCGCGGTACTTACCGCATGCAGTAATGTGCTAACTATGTATCCACCGCCGGCGATTGCAAGGGGGTGCTGTTTAATCTTTTCCCATAATGCATCTATGCCGTGTTTCTCCGGCGCATCGGGATCGTGGGCTTTTTCTTTAATTGAGGTGGCCAATAATCCTGCGCCAACTGTAAATGTCCCAACCCCGACATTAAGCCAGTTTTCAATTTTATTATTTTTGCGTGCGAATACATGCGCCATCTCACGCGTTGCATTTGGGTTTGTTTTTTGTAGATGTTTAAGGTAGCCGTCGATTCCTTCCGCCGTCGCGCCTCTATTTAAGTGTTTGAACCCGGCAGCCATGATGCACGCACCTGCTACTGCGTAACTAAGGTTCATAAACTCGGACGGGTAACGCCTCAACAAATCCGCAGCGTTATTAATCAGCCCTTTTTTATGATCGGTAACGATGGATTGCAACGAGCAGTCCGGTGCTAAATTTACATTCTGGCGCTTGAACTCGTCACGCATTTGCTTTGCGACATCTTTAATTTGGAATTCCGATTGATCGTTTCTGCCGTAAATAATTAACGGCAGAGTCGGAAAGCCATAAAAAACACCCGCTGCCATGTCGAGAGGGCTGCTGCCTTTATAACCGTAAGTGAAGAACGCAACGTCGCCGATGGAATATGCCCAGCCGCTGGCCTGCAAGCTCCGTTTTTTGAATTTTTCCGTGAAGCTGATATGATCTTCATCGGATTTTGTGTAAACGCTTTCTCCTTGTACCCATTGGTTTTTTTCCAGCTCTTTCATAACCTGGGTTGGTTTTTTGAAGCCGCGCACTTCCAGCAACGATTTCCCATTTTCACTGTAAGGAATGCAGTTCCAGCCATTCGTTCTAAGCTCTTCAATTATTTTTTGTAATGAAGCGGCATCAATGGCGGGATTGGCGTGAAGATAGGCGCGCGACGTACCGCGCTCCGTTGTGCGGAACGTAACTTCGTCAATGACCTTCGACTCTGGGTAGGAATAAACGCTCACAAGTTGCCCTGTTCGATGCCTTTAACGATGCCAAGTTTGTCTTGGACGCATTCCAGGAAATTCAGGATAATCCCTGTCTTCCCCACGCGCAATTGCTTCAAGTGCTTCTAGATATTCTCTATCAGTATTTTTTATCGCCCAGTTCGAGAGACGATTAGCTCCCTCAAGGACAATACCTGCTGCTGGAAGGACTGCTCCAAGACCGGTTGCGACTGTACCGAAGATAGCATCGGTTTTACGTGCGGTCTCATGATAAGCTTTAAGTTCATCAATGGCTTGTTGCCGTTTGCTGCTCATAACACACCTTTCTAAAAAGTCTTTCGAGATACCACCTTTAAAGATAACAATTTTACGGGCGCGGTGATAGTTGAAATATATGACATTATTGTGTCAGTTTCCCGGCGGGCGGGTGTAAAACCGGTTTTTGCGCGCCCATGGGCGGGACATATTAATATTCTGTAATTAAACAATAAATGCAGGACTTACCGGTTTAGCTTCGCCTTGACGCTGGCAATCAGCGCCGGCAGCTCCTTTTCCTTAAAGGCCTCGTAGGCCAGGCGGTCTTTTTCGCGCGAGGGCTGGCTGAGATAGGTGTCGTCGAGGTCGGCCTTGGCGTTGAGGACGTGGTAATGTGGGGTTTTCACCTCCATCATCGGCTTGCCGATGCCAAGCCCATCGGCCAGGTCGAGCACCACGTTATCGGCATACCAATGCTTGACCTTCGGGTAGACCACCCAGCCCAGCGCGCGCACCAGGTCGCCGCCCAGAAACGGGTGCGTCGGCAGGCCGATATCTTGCTGGTCGTCATCGCCCCAGGCGATGGCGGCGGGCCGGCAGGCATCGGCCAGCAGCCGGTCCCAATGCAGGCTTTGCGGCACGACGTCGTCGGCCATGATGCCGTAATAGGCTTCGTTCGGCCGGTCGGCGAACACGGCATTGACGCATTCGGTGATGCCGCCATGCGGCCCCATGGTTTTGACCGAGAATTGCGGCGGCAATTCCAGCGCATCATAGGAACGGTCATTATGGTCGATAACCAGGGTGAGCGGCTCGCTGGCCTGTGTTTCATGGTATTGGCGGATAAACCGTTTTATGTTCTCGGGGCGGCCGCGCGTGGGGAGGATGATCATGGCATGAATCCTGCTTCTATTTAGGCATTTATCTAGTTGTAACCAGCGCGCCGGCAAAATACAAACTCTCTATGGCAAAGAAACGCGTATTTATTACCGGCATCACCGGCATGGTCGGCTCGCACCTGGCGGACTATCTGATCACGCACACCGATTGGGAGATTTACGGCCTGCTGCGCTGGCGCAGCCCGCTCGATAATATCGCCCGGCACCTGCCGCGCATCAACGAGGGCGGCCGCATCCATCTGGTGTACGGCGATCTGCGCGACAGCGACTCGATCAACGAAGCCATGCGCGTCGCCAAGCCCGATTATGTCTTCCACCTGGCGGCGCAGAGCTACCCGAAAACCAGCTTCACCGCCCCGCTCGATACCTACGAAACCAACATCCAGGGCACGTCGCGCGTGCTCGAGGCGCTGCGGCAATATGCACCCAAGGCCGTCATTCATATCTGCGCCTCCTCGGAAGTGTTCGGCCGCGTCGCCAAGGAAAAGCTGCCGATCGCCGAGGATTGCGGCTTCCATCCCGCCAGCCCCTACGCCATCTCGAAAGTCGGCACCGACCTGGTCGGCCGGTTCTACGCCGAGGCGTACGGCATGACGGTGATGACCACGCGCATGTTCACCCATACCGGCCCGCGCCGCGGCGACGTGTTCGCCGAGTCGAGCTTCGCCAAGCAGATTGCCATGATCGAGGCCGGGCAGGTGGCGCCGGTCATCAAGGTAGGCAATCTGCAAAGCCTGCGCACCTTCGCCGACGTGCGCGACGCCGTGCGCGCCTATTACATGCTGGTGACGGTCAAGCCGCAGCCGGGCGCCTATTACAATATCGGCGGGCAATATAGCTGCACGATCGGCGAGATGCTGACCCATCTCATTTCGCTTTCGCCGAAAAAAAACGCGATCGCGGTGGAAATCGACCCGGAGCGCCTGCGCCCGATCGATGCCGATTTGCAAGTGCCCGACACGCGAAAGTTCGAAGCGCATACCGGCTGGAAGCCGGAGATTGGGTTTGAAAAAACCATGCAGGACCTGCTCGATTACTGGCGGGAGAAAATCGCGGCGGGGCAACAATTTTTGACGAGATGACAAGGAAGCATCCTATGACCGACCCTTTAGACACGATCAAAAAAGCCGTCGACGCCTATTGCGGCGAGCATTTCAATTTCGGTTTCGACCCGAAAAAGCCGGCGGTGCGCCTACATGAAACCGGCTTCGGCGCCGAGGAGATCAACGCGCTGGTCGCCCAGGCGCTTTCCACCAATGTGACGATGGGCGCGCAGGTGCGCGGTTTCGAAGAGCGGGCGGCAAAGCGTTTCGACAGTAGCCATTGCGTGATGAGCAACTCCGGCAGCTCGGCGAATCTGCTGGCGGTGGCGGCGCTCGCCAACCCGGCCTGGAAAGGCGCGATGCGGCCCGGCGACGAGGTGATCGTGCCGGCGCTGTCCTGGGCGACAACGGTGTGGCCGTTCATCCAGCATCAGCTCGTGCCGGTCTTCGTCGATTGCGACCTGGCGACCTATAATCTCGATATGGCCAGGCTGGAAGCGGCGATTACGCCCAAGACGCGCGCGATCATGCCGGTGCATGTCTACGGCAACCCGTGCGACATGGACGCGCTCATGGCGCTTGCGAAAAAACACAAGCTCTACGTCATCGAGGATACCTGCGAGTCGATGGGGGCGACATTTAATGGCCAATGCGTCGGCAGCTTCGGCGATGTCGGCACGATGAGCCTGTATTATTCGCACCACATCACCACTTTCGAAGGCGGCCTGACCTTCACCAATAATTTCGACATGGCCGAGCTGCTGCGCATTTTGCGCGCGCATGGCTGGTCGCGCGAGGCCGACGAAAAAAGCAAATACGAGCGCGACAATCCGGACATCGACCCGCGCTTCATCTTCATCAATATCGGCTATAATCTGCGCCCGACCGAAGTGCAGGCGGCGATGGGCATGCGCCAGCTTCCCAAGCTCGACGCCTTCATTGCAACGCGTCGCGCCGCCTATGCGCGCTACCGCCAGGGGCTCGATAAATACGGCGAGCTGCTGCGCTTCCAGCAGGAACAGAAAGGCGGCGTGTCGAGCTGGTTTGGTTTCTGCACGACGCTGGCGGAAAACGCACCGTTTTCGCTTAAGGACATCACCGGCTATTTGCAAAAACGCGGCATCGAGACGCGCCCGATCATCGCCGGCAACATGGCACGGCATCCGGCGTTGAAAATGTTCCCGCACCGCGTGGCGGGCGACATGACCAACTCGGAAATCATCATGAAGCGCGGCTTCGCCATCGGCTGCCATCAGGCGGTGGATGCGGCGGCGTGCGATTACGTCATCGGCTGCGTCGATGAATTCATGCGGGCGCAGGGCGTGAAAGTAGCGGCATGAAAAAGAAAATCCTCATCTGCGGCGCCACCGGCTTTATCGGCCGCAACCTGGCCGAGCGGTTCGCGCAAAGCGGCGAATACGAGGTGCATGCGGTGCGCTTCACGCGCCCCCAATACCGGCTGCCCGGCGCCGTCTGGCATCAGGCCGATCTGCGCGACGCGCAGGCCTGCGAGCGGCTGGCGGCGGGAATGGACGTCATCGTGCAGGCGGCGGCGACCACCAGCGGCAGCAAGGACATCGTCACCAAGCCGTTCATCCACGTCACCGACAATGCGGTGATGAATTCCGTTTTGTTCCGCGCGGCGTTCGCGGCGAAGGTGAAGCATGTGGTGTTTTTCAGCTGCACGGTGATGTATCCCTCGTCAGATAAAGCACTCAAGGAAACCGACTTCGACGCCAACGCGGCGCTGCATCCGCGCTATTTCGGCGTCGGCCACACCAAGCTTTACATCGAAAAGATGTGCGAGTTTTTCGCCGGTATTTCCGACACGAAATTCACCGCCATCCGCCATTCCAATATTTACGGCGCCTACGATAAATTCGATCTCGAGCGCAGCCACGTGTTCGGCGCCAGCGTCACCAAAGTCATGACCGCCGCCGATACAATCACCGTCTGGGGCACCGGCGAGGAGGAGCGCGACCTGCTGCATTGCGACGATCTGTGCGATTTCGTGCAGGCGGCGGTCGCCAGGCAGCCCGAAAAGTTCGGACTGTATAATTGCGGGCTGGGCGAGGCGATTTCGATTAAAAATCTCGTGCAGAAAATCATCGGCGCGTCGGGAAAAAAACTCGGTGTCGCGTATGATTTGAGCGCGCCTACCATCAAGACTTCGCTCTTTCTCGATTGCGCTAAAGCCAAGACCGAGCTGGGCTGGCAGCCGAAGGTGCGGCTCGATGACGGCATCGCACGCACGGTCGAATGGTGGAAAAACAACATCGACCCGGCGACTCTTAAACCTTATGAAAAGATGGCCGCATGAGCTTTTATAAAAACAAAAACATCCTCGTCACCGGCGGCACCGGCCTGATCGGCAGGCCGCTGGTGGAAATGCTGGTGGCGCAAGGCGCGAGCGTCACGGTGGTGTCGCTCGACGATCCCTCGCGCGCGCCGAAGGGCTGCACGTTCGTGAAAGCCGATTTACGCGAATTTTCGAATTGCATGGATGTGTGCAAGGGCAGGGACATCGTCTTCCAGCTTGCCGGCGTCAAAGGCTCGCCGGCGATGACCGCCAAGCGCCCGGCCAGCTTCTTCGTGCCGACGCTGCAATTTTCGATCAACATGATGGAAGCGGCGCGGCGCAACCAGGTGGAGCGTTTTTTGTTCACCAGCTCGGTCGGCGTCTATGCGCCGGCGGAAGTGTTTTACGAGGACGAGGTCTGGCAAAGTTTTCCCTCGCCCAACGACCGCTTCGCCGGCTGGGCCAAGCGCATGGGCGAGCTGCAGGCCGAAGCCTACCGCATCGAATATGGCTGGGATAAGATCTCTATCGTGCGCCCGGCCAATGTCTACGGCCCCTACGATAATTTCGACCCGCAAAACGCGATGGTCATTCCTTCACTCATCCACCGCGCGGTAAGCGGCGAGCGCCCGTTGACCGTGTGGGGCGACGGTTCGCCGGTGCGCGATTTCATTCATGCGCGCGACGTCGCGCGCGGCATGATGCTGGCGGTGGAAAAAGGCCTGGGCGAGCCGATCAATTTAGGCAGCGGCAACGGCGTGACCATCCGCGAGATCGCGGAATTGGTTGCCAAATATGCGCCAAATGGGCCAATCGAGCTGGTGTGGGACGCCGACAAGCCTGCCGGCGACGCCAAACGGCTGATGGATACGGCGCGCGCCGCCGGACATGGGTTCGGGTGCGAAGTGGGTATCGAACAAGGCATCAGGGAAACGATGGCGTGGTACGTCGCAAACCAAGGCGATGCCGACAAACGTTACATCGCTTTCAACGACCCGGCGATGAAAAAGGTAGGCTCATGAGTAGTGCCCTATCCGCCGACTCCGTCGCCGATTTCCGCGAAAACGGTTTTTACATCCTGCCCGGTTTTTTAAGCGCGGCGGAATGCGATGCGCTGATCGCCCAGAGCAAAACACTGGCCAATGCCAAAAACGGCGAATACCGCCCGGCGCTCAACCCGCACCGCGAAAACCCCGCCTTTGCCACGCTCATGAAAGACCCGAAACTGGTCGGCATGGTGGAGCGCCTTGTCGGCGGTAAGGCGAGCGGCTTGCAGACGCAGTGGTTTTTCGGGCGTCCGGGCACCAAGGGATTTTCCGTCCACCAGGATAATTTTTTCGTCGAGGCGGGCGCGCCGGAAGCTTTCGTTTCCACCTGGCTGGCGCTTAACGATACCTCGATCGAAAACGGCACCATCTTCGTATTCCCCGGCGCGCATAAGGAAGGGCTGCTGCCGGTGCGCCCGTTGGCGAAAGTGGCTGCGGCGGGCCAGGATTACAACGCCAATAACGAGGAATGCGTCGTGCCGGCGCGCTATCGGCGCGTCGACGTCGCCGTTCCCAAAGGCACGCTGGTATTTCTCGATTCGCTGGCGCCGCACGGCTCCTACGATAATATTTCCAGCGATAGCTGGCGCTACGTCATGCTCAATAATTACATCCGCTCCGGCATTGCCTTCCGTCCGGGCAACAGCGCCAAGCGCGAAGAAATTCCGCTGTATGATTGACCGCATCGCATCGCATCCGCTTTTCATGCGCACTTCCATGCATGCCGAGCTGGCGCGCGCGCCGCTGGGCTTTCTCGATATCGGCGCGCGCGGCGGCGCGCATCCGCTGGTCGAGCCGCTGGCAAAGCTGACGGCGGTGCTGGGATTCGAGCCGGACGCGCAGTCCTGCGCGCAGATTATGGCGGACAACGCGGCCAGGCAGCGTTGGGCAATGTTCGAGCTGGAGCCGGTGGCGCTGTCGGACAAGCAGGAAAAAGCCACGCTGCATTTGCTTTCGGCCCCGACCAATCATTCGTTGCGCCCGCCCAATACCGATTTTACCCGTCGCTACGTCATGCCCAAATGGGAAGAGGTGGGCAGCGAGCCGCTCGACACGCAGCGTCTCGACGCTATTCTTTTTGCCAAGCGCGCGCAGGAAGATTTCTGGGGCGAGCTCATGAAGATCGACACGCAGGGAACCGAATATGAGATTCTCGAAGGCGCGGCGCAGACCTTGCGCGAGCGCACGGTCGCCATCGTCACCGAAGTGGCATTTTGCGAGCTGTATAAAGGCCAGAAACTCTTTTCCGACGTCGAGCAATTGCTGCGCGGCCACGGTTTTTCTTTCTACGGGTTCCACACGTTCCATACGCGCTCGCGCCGCCAGATCGATAAACGTACGCAGCGCAGCCTCGAGCGCGCCATGTATGCCGATGCGGTATTTTTCAAGGACCCGCTGCCCGGCGCGATGTATAACAAACCGCTGGCGCCACGCCAGAACCTGCTACTGTGCGCCTGCGCGCTGCTGATGGGCTATTACGATTTCGCGCTCGAGATCGCCGAAAAAACCTGGGCTGATGCGACGCAGATGGAGACGATGCGTGCGCTGGTCGCCGAGCTTGCCTCTTGCGACCCGAAAGCTACGGCGGCCGAGGTCGAGGCGTTGCAGACGCGTATTCGCCAATCGCCGGACCAGGCCAATCTGCTGGTCGGGAAATTCGTCGATGCGCGGCGGATGAATTTCGATTATGACGACGTAATTATTTAGCATGGACATGGCGTATGAGTGAAAAATTGCTGACCATCATCATGGCGACGAACCGCGTGCATAACATCTCCGGGTTTTTGTATAATATCCAGGAAACTTGCGAAGATCCATCATGTCTCGAGGTGCTCATCAAGATTGACGAAGGCGACGACATGCTGCGCGATCTGCTCGATCATGCCATCGAGATGTATCCCTTTACCATTCGTTACTTACAAACACCCAAACTCGACGGCTATTATACGCTGCATAAAGGCTATCAGCAGCTTTTTGAAATCTCCGACCCGCAGAGCTATTTCGTGTTTCTCACTAACGACGAGCTGCGCTTCGCTACCAAAGGCTGGGACCGTGTATTGCAGCGTTATGTCGGTACTTTCCCCGACGACGTGTTCCGCCTCAAACTTTCCGTACATAAATATTTCAGCTATTACAGCTATCATGAATGCGGACCGTGCCCGGAAAACTATCCTATTTTCACCCGCCGCTGGATGGAGTTGGTCGAAGGAGTGGGGGATTGTTGGGGCCCCGATGGCTGGCACCAGTTTATCGACTATCATCTCGGCGCGATCCACATGCCGGGAATTTTCCGCAGCGTGCCGGTCGACGATATTTTGCTTACCGGCGAGGCGGCAGGGCTTGAGCTGACTAAAGAGCAATCGTTCAAACGTACCTACCGCATTTATCAGGAATGGTGGCGCATGTATTCAGTGGAAAAGCAGCGGGAATTCCGCCGGCTTGCCACCAAGCTGTATGTCTATATCAAGGCGCATGAACAAGGTTACCAAAAAATGGGTTTCACCCTCTGCGAAAACCAAAAAAGTAAATTTTTTGATGTGTTTATTCCCGGTGTCAAGCAACCGGTCTATGCATCCAGCTACCATCTGTCCGGCTTGACTATCAGGCTGCATAATTTCGCGTTGTTGCTGCGTTGTTTACAGGGACGTTGGGGCGATCCGCTGACAGTATGGACCTACATACGGTCGTCAGCGGAACCTTCCCTATTCCCACTGAACTATCTCAACCGGCTGGCCAATTTTCTCGCGGTTTGCGCCGCTATCATCATAAGCCCGTTCACACCGTATTTTGCTTCACTCCACGGGCCAATAGGGCTGCGGCTTCGTATAAAGGCGACACAGCATCGCAATTTTATGCATATATTCCCGTATTTTTTTAAAGATTGGATGAAGGCGTACGATAAATGGATGGCACTGGAACAACGCCGCCGCCAAATATTGGGAGCGCAACTGCTGGCTATCCTCCGTAAAAATGCGGCGGACACAAGGGAAGTCTACCGGTTCGCTGCGCAGCCGGATAGCGGCGCGGATGCGAAAAAGATCGCTAGCCAGCGATAAAATGCCTGACCGTCTCCAGGCTGCTGCGCGCGAAGGCCGGCCATAGAGCGGCGGCTTTGGCGTTGTCAATTGTTCCGGTATCGTAACGATATTCGCCGAATTCGGCGGTTTTGCCGAATGCCGTGCAGATACTTTCCAGCGTGACATTATCCCGCGAGGCGATGTTGAAAATGCCGCCGGCGCTGTTTTTTAAACACAGGCCGATAAAGCCGGCGATGTCGTCATGGAGCACATAGTTGAACGCGGACTTTGCGGACAGCGTCAGCTTAGGATGCTCGCCGGAGAGGATTTTCAGCAGGCTGTTTTTGCGGATGGCCGGGCCGAGCATGGCCGTGGGCCGCAAGATGAGAGGGTTTTTCGCTTGAGAAAACACCAGCTTCTCCGCGGCGAGCTTGCTTTTGCCGTAGCGATCGGGAAGCGATTCCGCCGACAGGGTTTCGTCTTCGCGATGCGCCGCGCCGGAGGTGGGATAGACGTCGCAGCTCGAAATAAACACGAACCGCGCATGCGGCACGGCCAGTAGTTGTTGCGTGATGCCCAGCGTATTGTGCGTATATTCGGTTTCTTTTTCGGCAGGCACTTCGCGGCTGGCATCGAAAGCGCAGTGGATAATCGCGTCGTAGCGCGCTTGCGGTGCGCTGCCGGCCGCGCGGTCATAGCGGTCGGCGCGCAAATGGCCGGCGAGATATTCGCCAAGGCCGCTCGACACGCCGGACACGAGGCATTGCATCAAAACGGTCCCTTGAATTCGTCGACTTCCTTGATGTCGTGGTCTTCGGGCAGGTCGATTTTCCCTGCCGGATGGATGAGCGTGAAGGCGCGCTGCGCGATGGTTTTGCCGTTGGGGTAGAACAGGTTTTCGAGTGGTTTGGTGGTGGGGCAGGGCGTGTCGGCGAAGCCCATGCGCGCCATCGGGATGGCTTTGCCATTCAGGCCGTTTGGCAGGGCTTCGATCAGCCGCGCCATGATTTCGGCACCGGTACCGCACATCAGCCAGCCATTATCGACAATGAGCAGCCGGCCGGTTTTTTTTACCGACCGCGCGATGCTTTCCATGTCGAGCGGGCGCAAGCTTATCGGGTCGATCACCTCGGCGGATATGCCTGCTTTCTCAAGATATTTCGCGGCGCGCAACGACTCGATCACCATGTGCGACACGCCGACGATGGTGACGTCCTTGCCTTCGTGCAGCACGCGCGCCTGGCCAAGCGGCGTTTCGTACGCCTCACTCGGAACATACGCTTCCATGTTGCATAGCAGGCGGTGTTCCATATAGATCACCGGGCCGTCATCGCGGATGGCGGCGGCCAGGCAGCCCTTGGCGTCGTGCGCATTCGATGGGGCGACGACTTTCAGGCCCGGCACATGCATGAACATGGCGTGCAGCGCCTGCGAATGCTGCGCGCCCTGGCCCCAGCTGCGGCCGACCATGGTGCGGATCACCAGCGGCACGTTCACCTGCCCGCCATACATGTAATGCGATTTGGCGGCCATGTTGACGAGCTGGTTCATCGCCAGCATCATGAAATCCATGCGAATATGCACATGGATCGGGCGGTAGCCCGCCATCGCCGCGCCGATGGCCACGCCGGTCATCGCGTCTTCGGAAAGCGGCGTGCCGAAGCAGCGATCCGGCCCGAACTGCTCGAGCAGCCCGGCGGTCGAGCCCTGGATGGATTTATGGTCGTCGACATCGAGCCCGAAAACAAACACGCGCTCGTCGCGCTCCATTTCCTGGCGCGTCGCCTCGGCGATCGCATCGACGACGCGGATCAGGCGCGATTCATTTTTTTTCGTGTCATGGTCGGGCCTGACCCGACCATCCATCTTGTTTTCTTCGATGGATTCTCGGCTTCCCCCTTCGCCAAGGCTACGGTGGACAGGCAAGGCCGAGAATGACAAAGCGGTTTCTTCAAGCATATACATAACTCAGCAAATCTTTTTCAGCCGGGTAAGGCGAGGCTTCGGCGAAGGCGATGGCTTCTTTGAGCTGTTCTTCTACTTTGGCCTGGATTGGTTTTGCCTCGCTTCCCAGCATTTTTTTCAGCCGGACGATCTGGTCGTTTTTTTGCCAGCGCGCGAATTCGGCGCTGTTGCGATAACCCTGGTTATGGTCGTCGAGCGAGCCGACATGCTCGAGCCAGCGGTAGGTTTTGCATTCCAGGAATTGCGGGCCGCCGCCGGCGCGAATATTCGCCAGGCACGCCGTTGCCGCATCGCGGATCGCAAACACGTTGCCGTCATCGACATGCGAGGTGGGGATGCCGTAAGTTTCCACGCGCTCGCGCAGCCGGTCGGTCGCCCAGCGTTTGGCGGTTGGGGTGTGGATGGCAAAGCCGTTATTTTCGCAGACGAACAATACCGGTAATGCATGCAGCGCCGCGAAATTCAGTGTCTCAGAAAATACGCCTTCTTCGGTTGCGCCGTCGCCGAACACGCAGGCGACCACGCGCAGCCGCCCGGTTTTTTTCGCTTCGTTCTTGAGCACCAGCGCATAGCCGGCGGCGACCGGGATGGTGGTGCCGACGACCGCCGAGGAGCCCATTACGCCGCGTTTCATGTCGATCAGATGCATCGAGCCGGCCTTGCCGCCCGCGCAGCCGCCGGATTTGCCGTAAAGTTCGGCCATGAGCTGCTTCAGGTCGCCGCCCTTGGCGATGTAGGTGGCGTGGCCGCGATAGGTGTTGGACACCATGTCGTCGGGCAAAAGCGAGTCGCACAGGCCGGTCGCCACCGATTCCTGGCCGATCGACAGATGCACCGGGCTTTTGATGGCGTCCGACGGATAGGCCCTAGCGACATATTCCTCGGTGCGGCGGATCAGCAGCATCGAATGGTACAGGCGGGCAATGGTCGCTTGGTCTTGGGTCATGGCACTAAAATTGCTTCCATATTGTGTATTATGTAATAACAGGTTAACTATTACCTAAAGACAAGCAAATACCGTACCAGAAAGCGAAGCTTTATGATTATTTCGCGCACACCTTACCGCATCTCGTTTTTCGGCGGCGGTACCGATTACCATACCTGGTATGAAAAACATGGCGGCGCCGTGCTGTCGACCGCCATCAACCATTATTGCTACATCACCGCCAGGCAGCTGCCGCCTTTTTTCAAGGAAAAAAGCCGGGTGGTGTGGTCGAGGCTCGAAAGCGTCGACGATAATTCCGAAATCCAGCATCCGTCGGTGCGCGGCGTGCTCGAATATCTGGGCATTGACCAGGGGGTGGAGATCAACCATACCGGCGACTTGCCCGCGCGCGCGGGGCTTGGCTCCAGCTCCAGTTTTACCGTGGGCATGCTAAATGCCATGCACGCCTTGCAGGGCAACATGTCGAACCAGCGCCAGCTTGCCAGCCAGGCAATCCATGTAGAGCGCAACCTGCTTAAGGAAAATGTGGGGATCCAAGATCAGATCGCCGCGGCCTATGGCGGGTTCAATAAAATCTCGTTTCAACCCAGCGGCGATTTTACCGTCGAGCCGGTGATTATGGCGCCGGAACGGTTCCTGGATTTGCAGAACCATTGCCTGATGTTTTTTACCGGCGTGTCGCGCACGGCGTCCGACATCGCCAAGCAGCAGATCGAAACCGCGCATGACAAAACCGCCGAGCTGCATGCGATGCGCAAGCTCGTCGACGAGGCGCTTTCCGTGCTTGCCGGCAACGCCGACCTTGCGGAATTCGGAAAATTGCTGCACGAAACCTGGCAGATCAAGCGGTCGCTGGCTGTCGGTATCGCGCCGCATTTCGTCGACGTGCTGTATGAGCGCGCGCGCCAGGCCGGGGCCATCGGCGGCAAGTTGCTGGGCGCCGGCGGCGGCGGGTTCCTGCTGTTTTTCGCCAGGCCCGAAGACCACGCGCGCCTCAAGCAGGAGCTTAGCGACCTGCTTTATGTGCCGTTCAAGTTCGAGCCAAGCGGATCGAACATTATTTTCTACGAGCCTTCCGCCTATACGCGCGACGCGCTGACCCGCCGCGACTTTTACCATCTGCGCGAGCAGAACGAAGAAGCGGCGCGCTCCACCCTCACCGAAGACGATCTGGCGGCGTGATGAAAAACCTGATCCGCAGTTCCATCGCATCCACCCATGCCACCATCGGCAAGGCGTTGGCCGATGACGCGCTGATCGCGGCGGCGGAGCAGGCGGCGAAAGCCTGTATCGCCGCGCTGCAAGCGGGCAAAAAAATCCTGCTGGCGGGCAATGGCGGCAGCGCCGCCGACGCGCAGCATATCGCCGCCGAGCTGGTCAGCCGCTATAATTACGACCGCCCCGGTCTGTGCGCCATCGCGTTTACCACCGACACTTCCGCGCTTACCGCCATCGGCAACGATTACGGTTATGAAAAGGTTTTTTCGCGCCAGCTCGAAGCGCTGGGCCAAAGCGGCGACGTGCTCATCGCCATTTCCACTTCCGGCAATTCGCCGAATATTTTGAAGGCGCTGGAAACCGCGCGTGCGCGCGGTATTACCGCCATCGGCCTGACCGGCGAAAGCGGCGGCAAGATGGCGCCGCTGTGCGACATCGCATTGAAGGCTCCCTCAAGCGAGACGCCGAAAATCCAGGAATGTCACATCATGCTCGGCCATATCATCTGCCAGTTGATCGAGGACACGATGTTCGGGGCCGAGTTCAAGCCCAAGAAAAACTGACATGCATGTGGTGATTTTAGCGGGCGGGTTCGGGACGCGGCTGGCATCGGTCGTAAGCGACGTGCCCAAGCCGCTCGCGCCCATCGCCGGAAAACCGTTTTTGGCCTGGCTGATCGAGGCGCTGGCCGCGCAGGGCATTGAGAGCGTAACGCTATCGGTGCATCACCAATGGGAAAAAATCCGCGATTATTTCACCGCGCATCCCACCACCATTCCCCTCGATTACGCCGTCGAAAAAATGCCGCTGGGCACGGGCGGGGCGATGGCGTTCGCGCTTTCGCGCATGCCCGCGGACGCGCCGGTGCTGGTGCTAAACGGCGATACGTTCGTAACGCTCGACTACCAGGCGATGCATGTGCAGCATGTGGCGCGCAAGGCCGTGCTCAGCATGGCGCTGCGAAAAGTTGCCGATACGTCGCGTTACGGAAAAGTGGTGGTGAGCGATGGCGTTATTACCGCGTTTGGCGCGGGATTGCCAGGCGAGGCGGGACTTATCAATGCGGGAGTCTATATGCTGTCGCCGGGGATTTTTTCCGGCCGCGCCTTGTCGGCGGCGTTTTCTTTCGAGCGCGATTTCCTGCCGAAATATCTGGATGAGATAGCGCCGGTCGCTTATATGGCCGAGGATTATTTCATCGATATCGGCATTCCCGAGGATTACGCGCGCGCCTGCCGCGAGTTGCCGGAAATAGCCGGCTAGCCGGCCAGCCGCTTTTCGTAGAGGGCGAGGTCGGACTGGTTGTCGATTTCCCCCCAGCTTCCGCCGTAAGGAATAGCGGTAATCGGCACGCGCTGCGCCAGCAGCGCGCGCAGCATGCTCGTCATGTCGATTTTATCGGGCGAGCGATCTGTAAATAATGTCTCTACCTCGTGCCAGCCTTTGGGCGTAAAGCGCAGCAGCCCCATATATTGGCCCTGGATTTCTTCCAGCGTTTGCGCTTTTTCGCCGATGGTGACAAGGTTGCCGCTTGCATCAATCCTGAACGTTTCGAGATCGTCGAGCGGATTGCTGGCGCGTGCCTGCCAGAGCGACAGGAAATTCACGTCATAGGTCAGCGCGATGTCGGCGACAGATTGTAGCAGCGACAATACGGCCTGCGGTTCGTAAAAAATATCGCCGTAACTGACGATGCAGGGAGAATCCGCCAGCCACTGCCGCGCCTGCATCAGCGAATAGACCATGTTGGTTTCCTGCCAGCGCGGATTTTCGAAATAATGCGTGATGCCATGCGCCTGCACGCGCTCTTTGCAATAGCCGCGCACGACGCCGATCTCCTTAATCCCCGCCGCTTGCAGCGCTTCGACCTGCCAGGCAAGCAGCGGGCGGCCTTGCAGCTTCACCATGCATTTGGGCAATTGCGCCGTGAGCCCTTCCATGCGACTGCCGCGCCCCGCCGCCAGGATGATCGCTTTCATGGCGTGCCCCAATGTTGCGTCAGCAGCGTTTTATCGCGCGCGCTGAGCGCAGCGCAACGCTCGGGATGCCACATGATGCCGACCCACGGCAGGTCGCGGTGGCGTATGGCTTTGATGACACCGTCGGCGGCGCGCGCCCATATCTCCAGACTATCGACGGTCGTCGTCGCGCCGAGATTGTGATAGCTGTTGACCGTTTCCTGCTTGCCGTCGATGAGGATCGTCTGCTCGGCGGCAACATGGCCGGCCACCGGCAACACCGGCACATCGAAATAACGCTGGATCGCCTGCATGCCGTGGCAGATGCCCAGCACCGGCAGGCGTTTTTGCCGCGCGAAATCGAGCAGCACGCGCTCCGCCGCCTCGCGCTGCGGGCTGTCATTGCCGCCGGTAAGCAGGATGCCCTGCGCGGGCAATGCGTCAATCATCTGTGCTGCGACCTTGGCGTTGTTGGGAACCAGCAGCGGCAGAATATCCACTTGCGAAAACACTGATGCCCAGCGTTGGTCGAGTGCGTCGCGCGTCTCGCCGTAGCGTTGTTCGGTGACGGTGCGCTGGCTGACGAAAATCGGCCGCGTCATTGCAATACCCGCACCTGCTGATTCAGGCAGTCGATCGACAGGCGATGGGCCTGCGACCACTGGCCGTAGAGCACTTCGCCGCAGCCGATCACCGCCGGAATTTTCAGTTCGCCGGCGCGGATTGCCATGTGCGAATTCACGCCGCCATAGGCGGTGACCAGCCCGGCGATGGCATGCGAAAACAGCCAGTCATAGCCGGGATCGGCGCTGGGAATGCAGACGATCGCGCCGGCAAGCGGCGGCGCGTTGCGGTCGGGGTTCAGGCAAATCACCGGTGCTTCCACGGCAAGCTGCGTGACATAGTTGGGCTGGCTGGCGGGCAGGTGAAACGCCCAGACGTCGGACGGCTCGACCATGACCGGCGGCAGCACCAGGCTGCGCGTCAGCTCGAAATGGCGCTTGCCGTAGGCGATGGAATGGCCGAAAACCTGCGCCGGCGCGTCGCTGGAACTGTAGAGCGACAGCACGTCGCGCACATTGACATAGGCCATGTCGGCGCGCGAGAAACCGGCCTGCCTACCCAGCATTTCCAATTGTTTCAGGAAATCGCTGACGCTGCGGGTGAACACGAATTTTGCATATTCGCGTGCTTCGATGGCGGTCTTGATGAATTCCAGCAATTGCAGCGCGTCGAGATGCACGCCGTCGGCATTGAGGTGATCTTGCAAGGTGCGCAGCTTGGGGATCGACAAAGCGAAGGCGGCGTGTTTCTGGTTGCTTGCCGCCTTGTCGCGCTTCGACCAGTCGAAATAACGCTCGGGCGCCTCGTCGTAGCGCGGCGAAAGAATGTCGTAGGTGCCGGGGCGCAGATGCCCGTATTGTTCGAGAAACGCCTCTTTGCCCATGTCGTGGAAATCGCGGCCCATGCGCGAGCTGACGGAATCCACCGATGCCATGAAAGTGGCATGGTCCTGCCGGTCGATGATGCCGACGGCAACCATCGACTGCAAAAGCTGCACGGCGATGAACCCGGCGCGCGCCAGCCCGGCAAACGGCAGCGTGCCGTAGCGGCGGCAATCTTCGAGCAGCCAGTAGAGGTTCGAGACCGCGTCGAGCGGCTGCGCCGCCAGCGTTTGCTGGCGCTTCTCCAGCATCTCGATCTTGTGGATGTCTTGCCGCCACAGGCCATTTTCGGGTGCGACGATGCGGTTGGTGAGCTCGGTGAGCGAGGTGGCGATGGCTTCGCATTCCGCCTCGGTAAAGCCGTTGGCATGCAGCACTTTCAGTCGCTGGCGCAGATCGAGCGTGTAGCAGGAAAACACGATGGAGAACTCGACCTTGTCGTGCAGCAGCGGGCGGGCGATCAGCCGGTCGATGTAATGGTTGAGCAGCTTGCCGGCCACCGCCGCCGGCAGCGATTTCGGGATGAAGGAGTTGAAGCTGACACGCACGTCGGTGTAGGGTAGCCCCTCGAAATCGTGCAGCAGCGGGAAGCCGCGCAAATTGTGATAGCCGTAATTATCGCGCTGGTAGGCCCAGATCGCATCGGTCACCATGTCACGGTAAAGCGATAAGGCCAGCGGTTTCGGCTTGAGGCCGATAATCTCCGCCGGGTTCCAGTCGGGCATGACGCCGTAGACCGTGCGGCTGCCGTAGAGATAGGGATGTGCGCACATGCCGGCCTGCATCTTATGCACGATGCGGCCGATCGCCTGCGCGTGCTCGGCTGCGCTTTGCGCCGGCGCGGCCATGACCAGCGGACGCACTTGCAGCAACACCAGTTCGCCGCCGCGCGTGGCGGCGAATTCGATGTCGAGCGCCTGGCAATGCAGCAATGCTTCCAGCTCGTCGCACAGCGCCAGCAATTTGCCGAGAAAGCCGGACGGATGAATGCGCGATTCGCGATGCGCGTAAAACACTTTGACGGCGTTGGTATCGCCGGCGGTGACGCTGTCGGTGCGGCCGCTGCTATCGTCGTAATTGATGACGCGGTAATGGCCGCCGCTGCTGGGGTCCATCGTAAAGGCGACGCCGCTGGCGGCGATCGCTTCCACCATCGGCTGCAGTAAGACTTCATGGCGCGCATCGTCGTCATAGGAAGCGATCACCTGCTCGATGGCCTCGCTTATTGCAGCCTCTCCTGAAATATTGAGCAGCGACAGATAATGCCCGGCCTTGGATTGCGCATGATTGTCCTCGTCGATAGCGGAGCTGCGAACGGCCAGGGGCCCCGCGGCCCATTCCAGCTTGCGCAACCGCGCTAAAATAGCAGCGGAGGATTTCTGCCATTCGCCTGCCGAAAAAATCAGGCAGGGAAGAACCGTCGCGTGTTTCGGCCGGCCGCTGAGCTTCTCGAGCGTCTGCGCCTTGCTCCCGAAAGAGACGGCGGTGACGGCAAGCTGCGGGCGGGCGGGGGACATGGTTATTTTTTTACGCGCACGGCCCAGGCGCGCGTCAGGTAGCTGCAATCGATGTGCGGCTCGGCGGCGATGCGGGTTTTGACATAGGCCATGAACTGCGCGAATTTCTCTTCGCCGAGCTGTGAGCGTATATCGTTCACCGAATTCCACACGCCGATATATTGCTCCTGCGTCAGCTGCATGCTATGGCGGCCTTCGAGGTAAAGCGGCGGCTCGAATAGCGGATGGTTGGCAAAACGCGCGGTGAGCTCTTCGACGAACGGCGATTTACCGGACGATACGCGCGACAGTTTCGGGTTCAGTTCGCTGAGTTTTTGCTCGATCTCCGTGAGCATCGGGCTGGCCTCGAGGTAGCGTGGGTTCCACAGCGCGACGAACACGCCGCCCGGTTTGAGGATGCGATGAAATTCGCGCGTGCCCGCGGCAAAATCGACCCAGTGAAACGACGAAGCCATGCTGACCAAATCGAAGCTGTTTGCCGAAAGGCCCGTGGCCTCGCCGCTGCCTTTTTTCCATTCGATGCCCCCGCCGGCGGCCGCGCCTTGCGCGCGCATGTCGTCATTGGGTTCGACGGCTGTGATGCTGGCCGGTTTGCGATCGGCGAGCAGGCGCGTCCAGATGCCGGTGCCGGCGCCGATATCGGCCACGGCGAGCGTGCTGGCCGGTTTGCCGATCATGCCGAGGATGGCCGAGAGCACGTCGGCGCTGTAGCTGGGCCGGTAGCGGGCGTAATTTTCGGCCAGGCCGGTGAAATCGCCGTGTTTGAGCGCGCGTTGTGCAGACATAGTTCCCCCTTAGGTGACTTATTTACTTAATATGTTGCAAGATCTGTACCAAAGCCTGCTTGGGGGTGGTGGCGCCGTGGTTATCGACGGTGATATCGGGCGTTTTTGGCGCTTCAAAGGCAATATCGACCCCTACCACCTGCTCGCCGCGCGAATAAATGCCTTTACTATCGCGCCGCTTAAGCTCCTCGAGCGGCACGCGCACATAAATCTCGTAGTAGCCGGCGATATGCTCGCGGTTCCAGGCGCGCGTGGCATCGAACATCGAAATGGTGGCGCAGATTACGTTCGCTCCCTGCGCTGCCAGCAGGCGGCAGAGCCGCGCATAGCGCATGCTGGCATCGCGGCGCGCCGCCTCATCGTAAGACTGGGTGCCGCCAAACACTTCGCGCAATTCGTCGCCGTCGAGGAGGATCGCCGTTTTCCCTTGCGCGCGCAGTGCATCGGCCAGCAAGGTGGCAATCGTGGTCTTGCCCGACCCGGACAGGCCGGTGACCCAGAATACGCGGCCGGGTTCAGGAGTGTTCATGCGGAATCCAGAAATGACAAATCGTAGCCAAACGGCTCGTAGACTTTCGCGATGTCGAATACCTGAAATGTTTGGCGCACCTGTTCTTGCTGCCATGCGGGCCAGCTTTCATAGGTCTCGCGGGCGGTTTTGCGTTTTTTCCGACCTTGAGGATTCGAAGGACGGCCATTATCGATGTGCCCGGGGTCAAAAATCCAGTCGAGATAGGCCTCATCGGCGACCACCCTGCCGCCGGTGAGGTAATGCACAAAATTGGCGAAATATTCGCGGTCGCTGTGCAGTTTCTCAAAAGGCATGCGGGGGATGTGCGGCCCGGCTTTTATATCGTTTGCCCAGGTGACGCTATGGCGGGTTAGAAATTCGACGTAAAAAAACGCGCGGTTGAGCGATGCGGAAAGATCGATATCGTATTCAATTTCCAGGGCGCTAACCAGAGAGGATTGGCTGGCCATTTCGTCAGCAACCGTTTGCTTGAAATCGGGCGTGCGCTCATACATCAGCTGGAAAAAATTGATCACCGTATCCAGCCGGATGATCGGATCGCGAATCAGATCGGCCACCGGAAACGCGTTGCCGCGGCCATTGAAGGCCGCCGCGCCTTTTTGCATTTCGTTGACGCACTGTGCCGCGGTCATTCCGCGCACGTTGCCATAGGCTTTATACGGCTTTAGTTTTGGCAGCTCGTCGAGCTCATCGAACAGATAGGGCACATAGGCATGGCCGCGGGCCATCAGATTGTCCATCGGCGTGAAAATCCCGCCATATTTATCCTCTCTCACCGGGGCGCCGCCATATTTAAAGAATCCGCCCCGTTTCAGGGCGGCCTCCAGGCCTGGCGAAACGCCCAGGCGCAGGTCGGCGGCGTTTTTGATGCCGGCGCGGATTTTGACGATTTCGTCGTCGTTATATTCGTAATTCATCGCCATCAGCGGATGGTCGGTTCCTGAAGTGCAGAGGATTTCAGAATGTTTATTGAGCGCCTGCCCCAGCCAGATGGCCCCTGTCTGGCCACAGGAAGTGACGAGAAAAGGCGCCGGCGAATCGCGGTCGCTTGCGGGAGAAGGCACATTTTTTTGTAGGGTGCTGCTCATAATGCGATTCATAATAGGATGTGGGAACGATGTCTACGAGGCTTTGAGATAGGATAAATCGATTCCCAGCTCGTTGTAAAAATCGATATAGTCGAACGGTAGCAGCTTAGTCATTTGCAAGAACATATAGCGTTGCCAATCGTTCATTGCGCTCCAGATGGCCTCGCCGTCATAGGGCGCGGCGATCAGTGCTTCCTGATTATCGTCGGCGAACTGGTAGCCTTCGTAATGATATTTGGCAAGATCATCACTTTGCGCATACAGCGCCGTGAGGGATTGCTCTTGCGGCACAAAAGCATCATCGGTTGCCCAGGCCAGCAGCGCCCGCATCGCTGCCGGTTCGCGCTTGAGCGTTTCGAAATTGAGCATCCGCGCGTCCAGCAAGTCCGCCCGTTGCAGGTCTTCGCACATACTGAGATTGACGTAGATCAGCCGGGCGATGCTGATGCGCTGTATGTCGGTCAGCGTCATGGCGAATTTTTGCTCGGTATCGGCGATCAATGCTCCCAGTTGCGGCAGGGCGGCGACTTCACGGCGCAGCGCCTCGGCATCGACGACATCCTGCGTCGCATAATGCAATTGGTTTTTGATGGTCGAGCGCAGGCGCTTGATCGGGCAGCCGTAGAGATAGGCGACCTTGTGCTTCATCGGGTTGGGATATTTCTGGTAATTCTGCCAGAGGCTGGTGGCGTTGTGAAAATGCGCGATCACCGTCAGCGGCGCCGGCGAATAGAGCCGCAGGGTTTCTTCGAGCAGGCAATCAAGCGGCATGAGCGTGCGCAGCGAATGGTTCTGCAAATCGATTTTGCGCAGCATCGGGTTATGCTCGATGGTTTTTTTATACTCGGCGGGCATGGCGGGAATCCAATTCGCCATGTTGACGCTTGGCACTTGCCTCAGCATTTCTTCCAGCCATTTCTGGCCGGAGCCGCCCATGCTGGCAATCACAAGAAAATTATCGGTCATGATTTTTCAAACGGCAAGGGGGTGACGATGGTTTCGTTATCGGCCAGGCCGGCGCGCCAGGCCATGAACAGCCAGTGTCGGCATTTGCGGTATTCGCCCAGGCGCCAGCGCCGCCAGTTCTGCGGCGAGGGCTGTTCGCTTCGATCCTTGAGCCATCTTTCATAACGTTTTTGTGTGGTCGCATCCGGTTTTTCTCTCGATAACGGCAGCAGCAAAAAAGGCAAATGCAATAACAATGCCAGCCTGCTTGCCGGTTTTTCGTAGCCCCAGGCGCGGTATTGCCGCCGCAGCAGCGGCGTTAAAATGAAACGGTCGCGCGCACTGACGAATTCCGAATAGCTGTGGCTGGGAATCTCTTTGTCGAAGCCGCTGACGCGCTTCGATTCCGGGCGGTTCCACCATTGCATACCATTGAAGGTGCTTTGCAGCAGGCAATCGTCCCAGTTGATCTCCAGCCAGCGCGCCAGCGCCGCCATCAACGCCTTGGGATAGGCATGAAGGTCTTCGAGCTTGATCGCCGCCGCCGGCACTTCGTCTGTAGGAAAATATGGCCGGTAGCCGTTTACCCGGTGGATTTCGGCGAACATCTGGTAGTCGTTGAGAATCTGGGCAAGGCCGCGCTGTAATCCATCGAACATCCACCAATCGCTTTTGCTGGCGGCCAGGCGCATCATCGAGCCGAGATTGCGCAGCGGCTCGCGCACCGTGTGGATGATATGGAATTTCGCAAAATCCTCGCGCATCTGCTGCGCGTAGGTATGTTGCAGCGAATGGATGGGATATAAAATCCACACTGCATCGGCCAGCGGCCTGGGCTGCGGGCGGGCGGCATGATAGGCCAGAAACACGCCGGCGATGAAATGCTTGCGGCGCGCATGCGCCGGCAGCGCTGCGTGCGGGCCGTAGAGTGTTTCAAAATTCTCGAGGAATTCCATCATATCGACCACCAGCGGCGCATCGCGGTTGGGCCCCATCTGGTGCAGGCCAAGCCCCACCGCATTGTCGTTGGTCAGCGCAAATTCGCGGTCGAACCAGTAGGGGAAGCGGGCGAAAAGCGCCTTTACCAGCTCCGGAAAGGGCAGGTGGCCATGCTCCTCGAAAAACGGGTAAAGCGGCAGGGCATACAGGCCCGGCAGCGACACGATCTCCGGATGGTCGTCGAGCAGGCTTTGCAGGAAAGTCGAGCCGCTGACGCCGTAATTCTGCACGGCCACCAGCCCGCGAATGGCGGGCAACGGGCGGGCGTCGGCGGCGGGCGATTGCGTCATGAAACTACGGAATGGCTGGGGGTTGTACGGATCAAGCACTAGCCCTTCGTCGCTTTTCTTTCAAGTGCCCATTTGCCCGCCGCCGGGCAGCGATGGCCGGGCGCGGGGAGAAGATGGTTGCAATTTCGCGCGGCAAACGCTAATTAATCCGGCTCTCGCCTAAATATGCCGTCTTAGCTCAGTTGGTAGAGCGGCGCATTCGTAATGCCTACAGCGGCTACGGTGGCTCAGGTAGAAAGGTTTGTGAAGACAAGGAGTTGTGAAAAAGGGCGGTCACTGATATTGGAGCCGTATCAGCACGGTGTCAGCGACAGGCTTGGAATAGTTTGGTAATGTTTGTTGATGTGCCGCAGTAGCTCAGTTGGTAGAGCACCTCATTCGTAATGAGGGGGTCGGGAGTTCGAGCCTCTTCTGCGGCACCATTTTCAAGGCCAAGTGCAGCGAAATTACGGCTGCCATCCGGGGACAATGATATATTGCTGGGACGGTTGATTGCAGTGACTAACGCGATACGCAACATTGCATTAAAATATTCTTAATCGAGACATGCTATTGACATTTCGGCTGGATAGATAAACAGCCGTGTGGCATAGTGTGTGCATATCTGTCGGGAAAATATGGCAAAAGCTGAACAAATCATTGAGTTATTGAAAAGTCACATTACGGGTGACGATCATCGCTTTTTTGCCATTGCGATGCAGGTTGCCGCGCATGAGGCGCAGCAGGGGCATGAAAAATTAGCCCAGGAATTAAAAATGCTGATTGATAAGGCGAAAGAAAAGCAATCCGCAATCAAAACTCAAACCTCGATTGTGAGCATTGTCCAGCCGAAAGGGGAGCTGGCTAATTTGCTCTCGGCGGAATACACGGACATTACCTTCGCGCGGCTTACTTTTTCCGATGGAATCACAAAACGATTTAAGCGCATCATCCGCGAGCAACAGCAGCAGCACGCGCTTTCAAAGCATGGCTTAAGCGCGAGAAGAAAAATCCTGCTTTATGGACCTCCTGGCACCGGCAAAACGATCACCGCTTCCGCGCTGGCAGGTGAATTGAAGCTCCCGTTATTCACTATCAGGCTAGACGGTCTGATCACAAAATTCATGGGCGAAACCGCTGGTAAATTGCGCACGATTTTTGACACAATGAAAACCACCCGCGCGGTTTATTTCTTTGACGAATTCGATGCGATCGGCGGTGATAGACATTTAGGCAATGACGTTGGTGAAATTCGGCGCGTATTGAATTCCTATTTGCAGTTCATGGAACAGGATCAATCGGAGAGCCTTATTTTAGCAGCCACCAATTATGTAAAACTGCTTGATACGGCGCTCTTTAGGCGTTTTGACGACGTTATCGAATACGGACTACCCGACAAAGATCAGATCGAGCGCGTCATCCGTAATCGCTTGCATGGCTTCAAGCTGAAATCATCTATCAAGTGGGAAAACATTGTGGTGGAAGCCGAAGGATTAAGCCACGCCGAGTTGACGCGCGCTTGCGACGAGGCGGCAAAAGAATCGATCCTTTCCAAGTTGGCGGCTGTTTCTGAAAAATTGCTGTTGGAGGCAATTCAAGAGAGAAAACATGCTGGCACCCAACATAACAAATAAACTGTTGGGGCTCGATGCCGATCCGTACTCATTTACCGCATATCTATCTACCTGCCGCTCTTGAGCGGACAGATTTCACGCCTGTCACACGCAATATCGGCGAAGGGGAGCCGCTAACCGCAAGGCAGCACCGTTATCTCCATGCCAACCAGCTGACGGCAGAACTCGACACGGCCGTGCGGCAGCGCATTGAGATGATTCAAAGCCTGCGCGTTCCCGACCAGGAAATAGTGCCGGGCGTTTGCCTGGATATTCAAGGATCGGCAATGCATCCGCTCGACCTTGACGCGTTGGAAAATCGCGCCTCCCGAAATTCTCCCATTGAGTTATTGAACGTGCGGGTAACCGACGGCAATTTGAAAGCCACTATTTTTGTGCCTGAAAAACGGCTCGCATCACTGAAAGCCAGGATCGCAAAATACGGCGACGAATCAGTTGATCCTGCGGGAACGAAAGGATCGACTATTTCCATCGATTCGATCGAGGCGTTAAAGCTGGCCGATCTCAATTCATTTTGGATGGAAGCAACCGATCTCCCTACCGATAAGAACCGCGCCTATGTGTGGGAAGCCTGGCTAAGAAAAGGCGCTATCGATGCGCTAAGAGCCAAAGAAGATGCGCTCGGCGTCAAGGTTTCCGCTCATTCGCTGAATTTCCAGGAATGTGAAATCTGCCTGCTTACATCCTCCCTTAATACACTGGCGATGCTGCAAATCGCGGCAGCACCGCTGGTGGCCTTTCGCTACCGGGAAGAAGCGCCGAGCTTTTTCACCAGCCTTTCACCGGCAGAGCAAGCGGGTTGGGCAGAAAATCTGCAAGCGCGGCTGCAATCAGCACCACAAGATGCACCGGCAGTATGCGTGCTTGATACCGGCGTGCGGAATTCAAATAGGTTGTTGGCGTCCTCGTTAGCGGATGGCGATTGCGATACTTATGATACAACGTGGGGCAAGGATGATTCTCATGGTCATGGTACAGAGATCGCCGGGCTTGCCTTAATCGGGGATTTAACGTCGGTGCTCGCCGGTAATGAAGCCGTGACGCTTAAGCATCGGCTCGAGTCAGTAAAGATATTGCCGGTATCGGGACAGAACCCCGAGGAATTATACGGCTGGATTACCCAGGAAAGCGTTTCGCGCGCTAAAATTAATGCACCCCGGCGCAAACGCGTCCTCTGCCTTGCGGTCACGAATCCGGGTAAAAACACAAACGGCAGGCCGACCGCCTGGTCTGCGACGATCGATAAACTCAGCATGGGCGTGGGCGCTGGTTCTGATTTTCTTATCGATGATGAGGATAAGAAGCTCTTTGTCGTATCCGTCGGCAATATTCGCGATAACCTACAACATGGAGAATATTCGGCCAGGAACGATGTTGAGCCGGTGGAAAATCCGGCGCAATCATGGAATGCCTTAAGCGTCGGCGGCGCTACCTTCAAAACCTTTAGCGAAGAAAGAGGTTTGGACGGTTGGAGCCTGGTCGCCGGTAACGGGGATATTTCCCCCACCAGTCGAACGTCGGTAGGCTGGGACGAAAAGGATTGGCCGATCAAGCCGGATATTGTTCTCGAAGGCGGTAACTGTGTTTCCGATGGCACTTTAGTTTCGCATGACGCGGATCTCGGGCTGCTCACTACCGGACGCGACATACCGCTAATCTATACCTGCGAAACCAGCGCTGCCACGGCGCAGGCGGCGCGCATGGCGGCGACATTGCAAGCCGAGTATCCCGATTACTGGCCGGAGACAATTCGTGGGCTGCTGGTACACAGCGCCCGCTGGAATGATGCGATGTACCGCGACAAGCGGTTTAACCAAATGCTGGCGGGGGATAAAGAAAATCTACTGCGGCGATTTGGCTATGGCGTTCCCGATCTCGGCATAGCGCAATATAGCGCATCTAACAGAGCATGTTTGATTGCACAGCATCATATTCAGCCTTTTACCCGTGGCGATGATGACAGAAATGCCGGATACATGGATATGAATATCCATACCCTGCCGTGGCCTTCCGATTATTTGAAAGAAAATGGCACGGTCAAAGTATGGCTGCGAGTTACGCTTTCTTATTTTATTGAACCGAACCCAGCGGAAAGGTTGCCGACGCAAAAATACAGTTACGCATCGCACCGGCTGAAATTCGAGTTGCAGCGTCCTCTTGAAACCCCTGACATTCTGCGCCAGCGCGTGAATAAAAAGGATCGCCCGGAGGGAGTTAAATTTGAATCTGTCGATAGCACGAATAAATGGCAGCTAGGCGCTAATAGCCGCAACAAAGGCTCTGTCGTTTCCGATGTATGGGTAGGCACGGCAGCGGAGTTGGCCGATCAGAATACCCTGGTCATTATCCCCGAGGGCGGATGGTGGAAATACCGGAAGCACCTCAAGCGAGGCGATCAGAAGGCGCGCTACTCGTTGATCGTTTCTTTGGAAACTGAAAACCAGGAACTCGATATTTATACGAAAATCGCCAACAAGATCGCCGTTCCTACCGAAATCACCACCCGTTAGAAAACTGAATTCTGCCTTTTGACTATAAAAACATTATCCCGTTATTTTACTACGCGCAGCTGCGCCCGTTCGCCTGCAGGCGGCAGTGAGCTTTCCGGTAACTTCGCCGCTGCGATCTTGGCGCTGATATCTTCCGCCGCCTTGCGCAGGTGGTCGGTGGCAAGGTGCGCGTAGCGCAGTGTCGTCTGCGCCTGTGTGTGGCCGAGCAGCGCGCCGATCATCGGTAATGAGTAGCCGAGCGAATTGGCAACGCTGGCATGGCTGTGGCGCAGGTCGTGCATGTGCAGATTGGTGGTGATGCCTGCGGCCTTTTTGATGCGATCCCATGCCTTCTTCGTGCAGGTCAGCGGCTGGCCGGGACATTTTTCGCTCACCACGACATACGGGTTGCCTTCGATGCGCTTCAGGCCGCGCAGCACCTGCTCAATGAAGGGCGTGACGAACAGCGTCTTCGGGCGCTTCTCCTTCGTGGCACCCTTCGGCAGGCGGATCACCTTGTTCTCCAGGTCGATATATTCCCACTTCAGGTGTTTCGCTTCTCCCGGCCTGCAGCCGGTGTGCATCATGATGCGCAACATGGCCAGCAAGTAAGGGCTTTCCGTCAGCTTGCGCTCGGCGTCCTGCATGGCCGCTTCCAGCGCGGCAAATTCTTCGTCGCTCAGAAAGCGCTCGCGGTGATTTTCAGGATATTTTTCCACACCGAAGCAGGGATTGGTATTGCGGTCGCGGTAGCCCCACAGCTCGGCCTTGCTGAGCATGGAAGACAGCGCGCCGACTGCGCGATTCGCTCCCGTTGGCCGGTGCTTGTTTTTCGACATAAATTCTGCCACGTCGCGGTGCGATATGGAGCGGATTTTCATGTTGCCGAAATAAGGAAGCAGCATGCTATCGAGCTTCTGCCGGTTACTTTCATGCGTCGCTGGGCGGTTGCGAACGGCACTGTGCTCTTCCATGAAACGCTCCGCGACGTCTCTGAAGGTGGGCTGCTCACGTAGAATGCCTTCGTGCTCCACCGGGTCTTCGCCCTTCGCAATGCGATAGCTGAGGTCTCTGGCGATTTCGCGTGCTTGCTCGATGGTAAACTGACCGTACTTGCCGATTGTCTTGCGGCGCGCACGGTGGTCAGCATTGCGGTAGTTCAAGATCAAGGATTTGCAGCCGGCTGGCGTAATGACCAGGCCGAAGCCGTTTACCTCGCTGTCCCATATATACTGCAGTTTGCCGGTGCCGGTTGCGGCATCTGCTATTTTTTTTGTCAATTTAAGGTTTGCCATAGGTCTCTCCTTTTGCTGGCGGTTGATACCGATGACACACATGAGTGGAAACGCCGCGATCTCAAGTCATTTGTCCGCATTGTCAGGAGATTTTTCTATTGATGTTTCAATATGTTCATGACTGCTGGCGGTGCTTCTGTCCTGGGTGGTGGAACGGAAAAGATGCTGCTGTTCGAAATCGAGGACGCCATGCCTGCCGAGCATGGGGTAACGCACTTTAGCTTTCGGGCCGGGGCCTGTTTTCATGTATAGAGGCCCGCCGCCGGTGAACCGCCAGTTGTTGAGGCAGCTGATTGACAATTCCCACCGTTTCGCCAGCGTCTCCGGGCGCATGAAAACATTATCGGTGATGACGTGCAGGCCGTGATCCAGAAAATACCGCTGCATTGCCTCAAGGATAATAGGAATGTCGGTGGCTTTGAGCGCATCCAGGTCAATCGTCCGCATCTCTGCCTCCGGCGACGCGCACGCACATGCGCAGCATCACGAGCACGTCCTCATGGAATTCGGGCGGAATTCGATTGAGGCAACGCAGGAACCGAAGCGTCGCCGGTGGGATCGTCTCGAACGGCACCTCATCGGATTCAGGAAAAAAGACGCGCACCGATACATCGAAAAGGCGGGCGAACTGGAAGACGCGCCCGGCGCTCATGCGGTTGTTCCCGCGCTCATATTTATGAATCTGTTGGAAGGAAAGACCGGCTTCGCGCCCGAGCGCCGCCTGGCTGATGCCGGACGTAACACGCAGCACTCTGAGCTTCTGCGAGGCGTACAGATCAATTTTTTTTGGGTCGGTCATGGCCGCGCCCCGTAAAAATTGTCGTACAGCTCATTCCGGCACTGCGGGTAGACCCATTCGGGAATGCAAATGCCTCCCTCGCAGCATCCGCTGATCCAGTTAATGATCAGCCAGTCAAAGAACAGAGCGAAAAGGCAAAGAAGAAAGCCGGTGACGATGTAGAAGAATGCGCGTTGCCAGGTCAGTTCCGCGCACCATTTCTGCAATTTTTGTTTGATACCCATAAGCGCACACCTCCATAAAAAAGTGCTTATGGGTGGTATTCGCTAGCACGTTATGCAATTTTCTGTCTATAGAAAAATTGCATCAAAAAGAAAAGTTTGGGGGCTAGTTGGGTGTTTATTGCCGCAGCGGCAAAAGATTAAAAATGGTCAGCCGCGCTTGACGTGGAGGATGGGATAAACGGCTTTTACTTTGGCATCCAACGCCACGGCGGAGCCTGGCGAATGCAGCAGATAATGCCCTTTCTTCGATCCCTGCGTGGGCCAGCAAATCAGCTTGTCTCCGCGTTTTTTAGTATCCAACTCCACCACGCATTCCCGCTCGAGGAAAAGCCGTGCGTTGGACTGAGGTTCGCTGTCGAAATAAAGAATATCGCCATTGCCATGAGAGGGGATCAGGTGATTACCCTTTATCTTAAGCGCCTTGCTGGTTGGCGGCAGGCCGGAGATAAGCTCTACCGGCTCCCATTCTTTCTGCGGCAGGTCTTTCACGAAGTGTTTCCACTTCACGATACCGACGATCGGAACGGTAGGGAAATCGACGCCGTCTGCATCCAGGTCATCCGGGCTGCAGCCAAGGGCAGCCGCTAGTTTTATGCGGTATTTTTCAAACGTGGCGATCTCGCCCGATTCGATACGGCAAAGCGTCGAATACGGTATGTCGATCATCTCCGCGAGCCTTCTTTGCGAGAGGCTGCGCATACGGCGGCGGGCTGCAATATTGTTTGTAGTCATGCATTATTTTTGCCGCAGCGGCAAAATGAAGTCAAGAACTATTACGCAACTTTTGTATTGACAATAAATTGCATTATATGATTTTAGGGAGATGAAACTTAAACGATGGCTCAAACTTGTCGGCATGAAACAAACCGAACTTTCGGCGATTGTTTCCTGCCCGATATCAAGCATTAGCCGGCACATAAGGCATGGCCGCGTCCTAACCCCTGAGGTGGTGGTGCGTATTTATTTCCTTACGCAGGGCGAAGTCAGGCCGGACGACTTTTACGACCTGGATACCATTCCACCCGATATCAAGAAGCTGTTGAAAGCGGCGAAGGCTGCCCGCCACCGTCTTTCACTCCGGCAGGGCTTTTCTGCCTCCGATACGGAATCGCAGGTAGAGGCGCCGCATGAATGATGATTACGAATCACTCCCGCCGCGCCGGGCCAACCATACTGTCGACTTCGTATTCGAAGGGTTCCGCTTCCAACTCACCATCGGCTATTACCGCGATGGGCGTATTGGGGAGGTATCTCTAGCGGGCCCGCGCAGCGGCACCGCCCTCTCTCACATAGCGGCCGATTCTTGCGAACTGATTACGGAGCTTCTGCATCGCTACGTTAGCGTGGAGACGCTTACGGAACTGATCCGGCGCAAGGAAGACGGCAACGCGGAATCCATTATAGGCGAGATTATTCTGCAACTGGCGCAAAGCCCCTAAGGAGGCTTTATGCCAGCGCCACCCCCCTACATGCGATTCTATCCCGACGTTTATCTCCGCGACACCATCGGCCTGACCGTGGAAGAGCAAGGCGTTTACATGCGCCTTCTCTGTGAGATGTGGCAGCATGGCGGGAAGATTACCAATGACGACCGCATCATAGCCAAAGCCCTCCTGATCCATCTGAATAAATGGCGGAAGGTGAAGCCACAGCTGATGCCGTATCTTTCCGAACATTCGCCTGGCTACCTAACCCAGAAAAAACTGCGCGAAGAGTATAAATTTTCGTCGGGGGTAATGCGTGTATTAAAGAAGGAGACCCCCCAGGTATCTACGGGAGTAACCTCCCCAGTATCCCCCCAGGTAACCCAGGGGGTAACCCCCCTAGTGAATCAAACCGGGGCGGCACCCGGTGAACAGGAAATCTCCAATGGTTTCCAGCCGGTTGCCTGGCTGCCGGAAGGCGGCGTCGCGCGGGCGCTCGCGCGCGCGTTAGATCAATCAAAATCTAAATCAAAACAAAATAAAAATTATAGACATCTAGAGGATGGCGGCGGTGAAAACTGTGGACAACTCGAATTTGAGGAAAGCACCCGCCGCTTCGTCCTCGAGGTCATTGAAGCGTTCGAAGCGCACCGCCTCCAGCCGCCGCCCGACTACGATGTGGTGAAGAGCTGGATTGATAACGGCTGCGATCCCTTTCTGCACATCCTGAAGGCCGTGAAAACAACACTCGGCCGGTATCAGCGCGGCGGCGACCCGCCGCAGAGCTGGAGGTATTTCGCCAAGGAAGTCTATCAACTCAAACGGAAGGAGAAATAATCATGGGAAAGCACAAGCGGAAGCAAAGAAAGGGCATGCAGGGGGTGCGGGCGGCCACGCCGGAGGGCTGCCCTCCAACGCCTGAATTCGCGGCAAAGAACACGCTGGAGAAGGTCAAGACCGATCAAGGCAGCTATACCCTGCGCGTGCGCGACAAGCGTCCTATCGACAAATATCACCGGCTCTATTGCATCGACCGTGATCGCGGCATCGGCGAGTACTACCGGCGCGGCATTGACGAAGAACAGTTCCGCGCCGCCGACCGCCTGGCTTGCAATTACGAACGCGGCTTCCCGCGCCTGTCTCTCTCCCCGGACGCGGTGCGCGTGCAGACGACGGTCAATGTGGGGATGTATCCGGTGGAATCGATGTTGAATGCCATCCACACGCATGCGCGCGTGATGAAGGAACTAAGCCGCGGTTCGCAGCAGATCGTCGAGGAAGTCTGCTGCAGCGAAGCGAACCTGATCGATTACGAGGATGCAAAGGGCTGGCGAAAGGGTTACGGCATGATCCGTCTGCGGGAGGCACTGGACGAGTTGGTCGAAGCTTTTAAGGCGTTCGGCAAGCGTGGCGCGGCTTGACCACTACCATCGTGATAAAACGCTATATGGATTACAACTCATTGTAATACAATGTTTTTTCTGTTGACGGTAGGTGCACCTGCATGATAAGAACTTTCGTATGATCCCGTGAAGTGCGACTGAATCAGTCCTTCACTCAACTCCCGCAAAGGCCTCCCTCCCTGCACCGATCCTCCAGATCGGTGCACTCTTTGCGGGAAAACCTGCACGTTTCCACCGAAAGCCTGCACTTTTCGCCCTGAATTTTCCGGCACTCAGACTGACGCGCTGACCGCTTCGCCTCATCGCTTGGAAAGCCGCGCCCACCGCGCGTTTCAGGGGGAGGCTCGCGGGTCCTTCCGGCGGGCAACGTATGCGGGGACGCAACGCCCGGCATTTCGCTAGCCACAGTTCTGAAAAGTCGATTTCGTTTCGTTTTTTTCGTCGCAACACATTGAAATGTAATCATAACCCTATTTTGGAAAACGAAATGCCCCCCTCAAAAAAACGAAATGCCCCCGCAGCCACGCCGGAAACGGCGGCTGTTCTGCGTGTCGAGATGATGCCGATTGATCGGGTTATTCCCTATGCCCGCAACCCGCGCCGCAATGAACACGCGGTAGCAAAGGTAGCAGGTAGCATCAAAGAATTCGGCTTCCGCCAGCCCATTGTCGTCGACAAGGACATGGTGATCATCGCCGGACACACACGCCTTCTGGCCGCGCAGCAGCTCGGCCTGAAATCCGTGCCGGTGCATGTGGCGGAAGGCCTGACCGCCGCGCAGATCAAAGCCTATCGCCTGGCAGACAATCGCACCCACGAAGATGCGGAATGGGACGAAGAAATGCTATCGATTGAACTCGGTGAGTTGAAGGAGATGGATTTCGACCTCGATCTCACCGGCTTCGATCCCGACGAACTGTCGCGGCTGCTCGCTTCCGAACCGGATGCTCTCGGCGATCCCGACGATATACCCGCGCCAGCTGATACAGCGGTTACGCATACCGGCGACCGCTGGATACTGGGCGACCATGTTCTGCTTTGCGGAGATTCGAGCAAGGCGGAAGATGTCGACCGGCTGCTCGGCGGCGCCAAGATTCAGCTGGTGAATACCGACCCGCCCTACAACGTCAAGGTCGAGCCGCGCAGTAATAATGCGATTGCCGCTGGCCTAAGTTCTTTCGGCGCGCTTCACCATCAGTCGCTGGACGTGACGCGCCATCCGGGAAAGTCGAAAGGCACTACAAAAAAGCTGCGCGCGAAAGACCGGCCGCTTGCCAACGACTTTGTTTCCGACGATGCATTTGATCAGTTGCTGCTGGACTGGTTCGGCAACATGGCGCGCGTACTGGAGCCTGGCCGGAGCTTCTACATCTGGGGCGGCTACAGCAACTACATCAATTATCCGCCTGCGCTGAAGGCGACAGAGATGTATTTCTCCCAGGGCATTATCTGGGTAAAGGAACACCCGATCCTCACGCGCAAGGATTTTATGGGTAATCATGAATGCTGTTTTTACGGCTGGCGCGAAGGCGCTGGCCATGAATTCTTCGGGCCGTCGAACGCGGTGGACGTATGGTCGATTAAGAAAGTCACGCCGCAGAACATGGTGCATCTGACGGAAAAGCCGGTCGAGCTGGCGACGCGCGCGATGGAATATTCCTCGCGGCATGGAGAGAACGTCCTCGACCTTTTCGGCGGTAGCGGCTCAACGCTGATCGGTGCCGAGCAGACCGGCCGCAAAGCCTTCCTCATGGAAATGGACATGCTTTACTGCGACGTCATCGTAAAGCGGTGGCAGGAATTCACCGGCCGCGAGGCGAAGCTAGACGGCACCGGCAGAACGTTCAAGGAAACGGCGGCGGAACGGGGCGTTGATCTGACGGAAGAAGAAGAGGAGGAATAATTTTTGAGCGGGATAGAGCAGTAGCAGCTCGCGTGGTTCATTAGCCATGAGGTCGTCGGTGCAATTCCGGCTCCCGCTTCCAATAAAAAACGGCGCCGAGTGGAAACCCGGCGCCGTTTGAGAAGGACGGAAGTCAGGCGGCGATGCGGTACACCCGATCCTTGCCGTCTTCCTTCGTGGAGTTGATGGCCAGCTTGAGCTTTTTGCGCATATTGGCCATCGCACCATGAATGGAATGCTGCTGCCAGTCGGTGGCTTTCACCAGTTGACTCAGCGTTGCGCCTTCTTTCCGCGAAAGCAGGTCGATAATGACCTGTTGCTTGGTGGTCTTTCCGGGTTTTGTCTCGGACTTGCCTGAGGCTTGTCTCGGTTTCGTCCCGGACTTTCCCGGTTTCTTTCCGGAAGGTTTCGGTGAAGCGCCGGATTTTGCCTTGGGCTTGCCCTTGGGTTTGGCCGATGCTTTGGCGGGCTTCTCCGCGCTGGCGGGAGTAGCGATTGCCTTCTGCGCCGACTCGCTCAGAACGTAGATGGTTTTTTTACCTTCTGTTCTGGCGGCGGTCAGCAGGCCGCGCTTAAGCATGCCTTGGATCACCTTTTCGCGCACGGCTGGCATGTGCTTGTAGAATGAATCCAGCTCGTGGATGTCGTTGTGCTTTTTCTTAACGCCTTCTTCGATGATGGCGCGTTGGGTATCGGTAAGGTCAGTCATGGCTTCTTCTCCTTTAAGAAAGTTAAAGAAAATGTCCGTTGCGGACGTCCACATGCAGCCAGCCGTGAAGGGAAACATCAAGCTAAAAGTCGCTAAAATAGCATCATTTTCAATATGTTGCCGTAATTATAAGGCAATCTTTCCCTTGATTCAGACGATATGCGCCCATGTCAAATCCCACCGTCCCTGTCGCCACGCTTGCCAAGCTGTTCAATCTTACCGAACGGCGTATCCAGCAAATGGCAAGAGACGGCGTTATTCCGAAGCCGGAAAAGGGAAAATACGACCTGATCGGCTGCGTTCGGAATTACATCAAGTACCTGCAGGAGCGCGCGGCCGGTCGTGATATCGAACCGCAGGATGCCTATGCGGAACGCGCCAGGCTGATTAAGGCGCAGGCGGACAAAACCGAACTGGAAGTGAAGGCCATGACCGGCGAGGTAATTCCTTCCGAGCAGGCCGAGCTGCTGTGGGCTGGGCTGGTCGCTGCCTTCCGCGCGCGCATGCTGTCGTTGCCGGTGCGCTGCGCGCAGCGGGTAATGAATTTCAGAACCTATCCGGAGGTCGAATCCTGTCTGCGGGAGCATGTGCATGAAGCCTTAAACGAGCTGTCGCGCTATGACCCCGAACAATATAGCAACATCGATATTGAAGAAGGCGGCGGCGATGGCCGCACCGCCTCCGAACCTGAAAATAAGCCAGTGGGCGGATCAGTACCGGCAATTAAGCAGTGAGGCGAGCGCCGAACCCGGCAAATGGATGACGTCGCGCGCGCCGTATCAGCGCGAAATTATGGACGCGCTGTGCGATCCCCGCATCGAGATGGTGGTGATCATGTCTTCCGCGCAGATCTGCAAGACGGAAATCATTAACAACACGGTCGGCTACCACATCCATCTCGACCCCGCGCCGATCCTGCTGTTGCAGCCGACGCTGGAAATGGCCGAAGCCTGGAGCAAGGATCGGTTCGCGCCGATGCTGCGCGACACGCAGGCACTGCGCGGGCTGGTGCGCGATCCGCGCGCGCGGGACAGCGGCAACACGCTTCTGCATAAGCGGTTTCCGGGCGGGCATATCACGATGGCGGGCGCGAATTCCCCGGCGTCTCTGGCAAGCCGCCCGATTCGCCTCGTGCTGTGCGACGAGGTCGACCGCTATCCGGTGAGCGCCGGAACGGAAGGCGATCCGGTCAGCCTGGCGCGCAAGCGTACCACCACGTTTTGGAACCGGAAACTGCTGCTGACTTCTACGCCGACGATCAAAGGCGCAAGCCGGATCGACGCGGCGTTCGAGCAAAGCGACAAGCGGCGTTTTTACGTTCCCTGTCCGCACTGTGGCGAAAGCCAAGTGCTGAAATGGCAGCAGGTAAAATGGGAAAGCGACCCCAAGGCGGTGGAGGAAGAAGACCGGCACCGTCCCGAAACGGCACACTATGTCTGTGAGCATAACGGCTGCATCATTGAGGACGCCGAGCGGCCGAACATGCTCAAGGTCGGAAAATGGATCGCAGAAGCGCCGTTTGATGGCATCGCCGGGTTCCATATTAATGAACTGTATTCGCCGTGGGTGACGCTGCCGCAGATGGTGGCGGAATTCCTGAAAGCGAAGAAGCTGCCGGAAACGCTGAAGACCTGGATCAATACCTCGCTGGGCGAAACCTGGGAGGAAGCCGGGGAAACGATTGAAGCCGACGTGCTGCTGCGCCGCAAGGAAAACTGGGGCGGCGAAGCGCCGGAAGAAGTGGCGGTGGTGACCGCTGGCGTGGACGTTCAGGGCGACCGCCTGGAAATCGAGGTGAAAGGCTGGGGCATCGGCGAGGAAAGCTGGTCTCTGGATTACCGGATATTTCTCGGCGATCCCACGCAGGCGAAAGTCTGGCAGGAGTTGGACGAATACCTCCAGCGGCCGGTTAAGAGCAAGACAGGGCTTTACCTCAATATCGCCTGCACCTGCATCGACTCCGGCGGGCACCACACGCAGGCGGTTTATGAGTTCTGCCGCACGCGCGCAGTGCGCGGCGTGTTCGCCATCAAAGGATTGAATCAGGCCGCAAAGCCGCTGGTCGGCAGACCGAGCCGCAACAACCGGCACAAGCTGAGATTTTATCCCATCGGCGTCGATACGGCGAAGGAGGTCATATACGGGCGCTTGCGGATCACCGAGCCGGGGCCGGGTTACTACCACTTCCCCGCCGAGCGCGACCGCGAATACTTCCTGCAGCTGACCGGCGAAAAGCAGGTCACGCGTTTTCACAAGGGCGCATCGCGGCGGGAATGGGTGAAAATTCGCATCCGCAACGAAGCGTTGGATTGCAACGTCTACGCGCTGGCGGCGCTCAAGCTTCTGAGTCCCGATCTCGAACAGCTTTCCTTCAGCATGCAGGTCGCCCCCCGTCCTGAAACGGAACCGGGGAAGAAGCAGGCACCGGCATCGCAGGAGGAAGGCACATGGATTCCGCGAATCGACAACTGGCTCGACCGATAATTCGATATCTGTCCGTCTGCTCCGGCATCGAAGCGGCGACGGTGGCCTGGCATGCGCTGGGCTGGCAGGCGGCGGGGTTTTCGGAAATTGAAAGTTTCGCCCGCGCGGTGTTGGCGCATCATTATCCGGACGTGCCGCTGCACGGCGACTTCACGAAATTAAGAGATGCTGAACATGGAGCAATTGACCTTCTCGTTGGCGGCACACCCTGCCAGTCGTTCAGTATTGCCGGGCTTAGAAAAGGACTTGATGACGATCGAGGGAACCTCACCCTTGAATATATTCGCCTTGCTGAAAGACTGCGCCCGCGTTGGCTGGTTTGGGAAAATGTCCCCGGCGTGCTGTCGATTGACGGAGGACGGACGTTTGGAGCCTTCCTCGGCGGGCTGGCAGAATGCGGGTATGGGTTCGCCTACAGGATTCTTGACGCTCAATATTTCGGAGTGCCACAGCGACGCCGCCGCGTGTTCGTTGTCGGACATCTTGGAGACTGGCGACCTGCCGCGGCGGTACTATTTGAGCGCGAAGGCCTGTGCGGGGATATTACGCCGGGCGGAAAGGCGCGGGAAGGAATTGCCGGCAACATTACGTCGGGCGCTGGAAGGCGTCGCGGCGGCGGTCAGCAGCCCGAAAACCTGACCGCACACGCATTGGAAGCCAATAACGGCGGCGCCAGCGGCAAGGAAGGACGCGGGTTGGTAACGCACACGCTGCGCGGCGACGGTTTTGACGCCAGCGAAGACGGCACCGGACGCGGCACGCCGCTGGTGGCAGGCACCGTCAGCAGCAAATGGGCAAAAGGCACCGGCGGGCCGTCCGGCGACGAATGCCAGAATCTCATCGCGTTCTCCGCGAAAGATTACGGTGCCGACGCAGACGAGTACGCGCCGACGCTGCGCGCCATGTGCCATGCGGAAAGCCACCAGAACGGCGGCGGGCAGATAGCAGTCGCCATTCCCCTACAGGAGATTGGCAAGCGCACCGGCAAATCCACGGACGACGTCAGCATCGGAATAGGAATCGGTGGTGACGGCGACGCCATGTTCACGCTCCAGGCCGGAGCGCAGCACGGCGTGGCATCGTTCAAGCCGGGACAGTCGGCGGAATCGCGCGGGATCGGATACGACGACCGGCTTTCGCCTTCTTTGGAAGCGGGCGGCGGCGGCAACAACCGTCCCGCCGTGATGCAGCACATGGCGGTGCGCCGCCTGACGCCGCGCGAATGCGAGCGGCTGCAAGGCTTTCCGGACGACTACACGCTCATTCCTTACCGGGGAAAACCCGCCGCCGACGGCCCAAGGTACAAGGCGCTCGGCAACAGCATGGCGGTGCCGGTGATGCGCTGGCTGGGCGAACGGATTCAGAAAATCGAAAACCACAGGTAAATCATGGCATTCACGCAGACCCAACTCGACGCGCTGGAAGCGGCGATTGCCTCCGGCACGCTGGAGGTGCGCACCGGCGACAAGGTGGTGCGTTACCAATCGCTTGCGGATTTGATCCGCGCCCGCGACCTCGTGCGCGACCATTTAACGGCGGACAACCCCACCGAGCGCACCTCACACGCTTCATTTTCCAAGGACTGACCCATGTGGATTGACGATTTGATCGGCGTATTTTCGCCAATGGTCGGGCTGCGTCGGAAACAGGCGCGCCTGGCGCTTTCCGTCATGGGACGCGCCTACGAAGGCGCAAAAAGCGGCAGGCGCACGGACGGCTGGATCACGGCGGGTAATTCCGCCAACGCGGAAATCGCCAGCGCGGGATCGCGTCTGCGCGACCGGGCGCGGGACATCACCCGCAACAATGCCTACGGCCGGAAAGCCAAGCGCGTATTTTCCGACAATTTCATTGGAACCGGCATCATCCCGCAGGCGCGTACTGGCTCCGACCGGCTGAATAAGCAGATCATGGCCGCGTGGGAGAACTGGACGCACATGGCGGACGCCGAGGGCGACTGCGATTTCTACGGCCTGCAGGCGCTGATCGTGCGCAGCATTTACGAAAGCGGCGAGTGTTTTGTGCGCTACCGCGACCGTTTCGCTGACGACGGCATGGCGGTGCCGATGCAGTTGCAGGTGCTGGAGGCGGATTTCCTCGATACGACCCGCAACGTGGAGGCTGGCGCGAATTACATCCGTCAGGGCATTGAATTCGATCCGAAAGGCCGGAGAGTCGCCTACTGGATGTGGCCGTACCATCCGGGAGAAAGTATGCCGGTGCGTCCGCGCTTCCAAAGCGTCCGCATTCCCGCCGACCAAATCCTCCATATTTATGAAAAAGACCGCCCCGGCCAGATACGCGGCGTGACCGCCTTCGCCGCCGTGCTGATGCGCATGCGCGACCTTGACGATTACGAGGACGCGGAACTGCTGCGGAAAAAGATCGAGTCATGCTTCACCGCCTTTGTAATCCAGAACAGCGGCAGCGAGGGGCCGCTGCTCGGCAACGTCGCGGCGCAAAGCAGCGAAAGCGGCACCGGCCAGAATCAGCCCAAGCGCGTCGAGCAGTTCCGTCCCGGCATGATCGAATACCTGAAGCCGGGCGAAGACGTGCGGTTCGGCAGCCCCACCAGCGACGCCAATTATATCGCCTACATGCGCAATCAGCTCCACGCGGTGGCGGCGGGGCTGGGCGTCACCTACGAGCAACTGACCGGCGATTTAAGCCAGGTGAACTACAGCAGCTTGCGCGCCGGTCTGCTGGAATTCCGGCGCATGGTCGAAACGCTGCGCTGGCAGGTCTTCATTCCGATGTTCTGCATGCCGGTGTGGAGGCGCTTCGTCGACCGCGCCTACGTTGCCGGGAAGATCGCGCGCGTCGAATACGGCGTGAATTGGACGGCCCCGAAATTCGAGATGATCGACCCGCTCAAGGATGCGCAGGCCGACACCATGATGATGCGCAACGGCACGCTGACGCTGCGCAACGCCATCGCCAGCCGCGGTGAGGATCCCGACCGGCAGATTCAGGAGATCGGCGAGATCAACCGGCTGCTCGATCAGTTGGGAATCATTCTCGACAGCGACCCTCGCTACACGGCGAAAAGCGGTGTGGCTCAAACCCCTAACGATGGAGAAAGCAATGCCGCAGACAGCTCTAAAACCATGCCACAGGATTAATCTCCCGATTCAAACTCGCTTGGCGCAGCTGGAGCTGCCGCAGGGCGAACAGGAGGCCGACAACGTCTTTGACATTGTCTGGACGACCGGCGCGCGCGTGCGCCGCTACGACTGGATGAACGACGAGGTGTACGACGAAGAACTGGTCGTCACGCCGGAAGCGGTGCGCATGGAGCGGCTGAATTCCGGCTCCGTAGCGGTGCTGAATACCCATTCGCAATATTCCCTCGAGGACGTGATCGGCGTTTTTCTGGCGAACACCGGCGTGCTGGAAAACGGCCAAGGCCTCGGCCGCATCATGGTCGACACCGGCGAGGCTACGAAAGCCGTCCTTACCAAAATTCAAAACCGCATCATTCGAAACGTCAGCGTGGGCTATCGCGTCCATCGCTACGAAATAATCCGCAGCGAGGGCGCAGTGCCTCTCTACCGCGCGGTGGATTGGGAACCGTATGAAATTTCATTGGTGCCCATAGGGGCGGATGCAGGCGCTGGCATCCGCTCCAACCCTCGCTCCTACCCGTGCGAGATTATTCAACCTCAACATCAACCTAAGGAGAATCGAACCATGCCCGACAACGACATCAATCAGGATCCGAACACGCCTGAAAATCCCCCGTCCAATCCTCCGGCAAACCCTGCGGAAAACCCGCAGCCGGAGAATCCCGCACCCGCCAGCAACCCGCCAGCGGACAACCCCGCAACCGATCCCGACGATCCGCCGCCCGCATCTGAGCCTTCCGGCGAAGGTCAGGCGGAAGGTGTGCGCATGGAACGCTCACGCGTAATGGAAATCCAGAAAATCGTGCGCGCGGCGAAACTTCCCGAAGCGCACGCTATCCGGATGATCAATGACGGCACGTCGATCAAGCAGGCGCGCAAGGCGGTTCTCGACGAACTCGCTCGGCGCAACGGCGAAGGCGGCGAAATCCGCTCGCAGGTGACCATCACCCGCGACGAAATGGACAGCTGCCGCGCCGTCGTGGAAAACGCGCTGCTTAACCGCTTCAATCCCGACAAGTACAAGCTCGACAGCGGAGCGCGGGAATTTCGCGGCATGAGCCTGCTGGAAATCGGGCGCGACATGCTGGAGCGGCGCGGCACGCGAACGCGCGGGTTCTCCCGCGTGCAGCTGGCGGGCGCAGTCCTGGGGCTGGAGTCGCGCGGCGGTCTGCAAGGCAGCAGCGATTTCCCCTACATCCTGGCGAATGTGGCCAACAAGACCCTGCGCGACGCATACGAAGCGGCGCCGCAGACCTTCAAGCCGTTCTGCCGCCAGACCATCGCGCCCGACTTCAAGATGCTGGCGCGCGTGCAGCTGGGCGACGCGCCGACGCTGGAGAAGGTGAACGAATCCGGCGAGTTCAAGCGCGGATCGGTCAGCGACGCCCGCGAGCAGTATGCGCTCGCCACCTACGGTAAGGTGGTCGCCATCAACCGTCAGGTCATCATCAACGACGACCTTGATGCCTTCACCCGCTTGCCTGCCATGTTCGGACGCGCCGCCGCCGATCTGGAAAGCGATACGGTGTGGGGCATCATTACCGCGAACGCGGCGATGGGCGACGGCACGGCGCTGTTCCACGCCACGCACGGCAACCTCGCGGGCAGCGGCGGCGCAATCGCCGTGGCCACGCTCGGTGCCGGTCGCCAGGCGATGCGCCAGCAGAAGGGACTGAACGGCCGGTACATCAACGTGATGGCGAAATACCTTGTGGTGCCGTCCGCGTTGGAAACCATCGCCGAGCAGTATGTGACGCAGACGAACGTCATTTACACGAAAAGCAGCGACTTCAACCCCTTCGCCAACAAGCTGCAGGTGCTCGCCGAACCGAGGCTGGACGGCTCGTCGGCCATTTCCTGGTATATGGCCGCCGATCCGATGCAGATCGACACCATCGAGTACGCTTACCTCGAGGGCAATGAGGGCGTCTATCTCGAAAGCCGCGTCGGCTTCGATGTTGACGGCTTAGAGCTGAAGGCGCGTCTGGACTTCGCTGCGAAGGCGATTGACTGGCGCGGTTTCTACAAGAACCCCGGCGCGTAATTCCCGCAACGACGGTTCATCCACCGGCGGCCTGGGTGCCGCTTTTTTATTATCAAACTTAAGGAGAAATCTCATGAAGAACTTCATTCAGGAGGGCAAAACCCTCACGTTTACCGCTCCCTATCAGGTCGTCTCCGGCGACGGCCTGCTGGTGGGTTCCATTTTCGGCGTGGCGGCGAACGACGCCGCCAACGCAGCGGAAGTGGAAGCCGTAACCGAGGGGGTGTTTTCCCTGAAGAAAACCAGCGCGCAGGCATGGACGGTCGGCGCGCTGATTTACTGGGACAACACCAACAAGGAATGCACCACCACCGTCGGCAGCAACAAGCTGATCGGCACGGCGGCTGCAGCGGCGGTAAACCCCAGCGGCACCGGCCTGGTAAGGCTCAACGGGGCTTTTATCAGCTAGGCGGAAAAGGCGGCGGTTTGACTCCCGACTGGTCGGATCATGTGGATTCCGAACTCAGGCTGGAGGATGCGTCGCCTATTTCGCCATCGTGGAGGGATAGCCCATGACCGCTTTCGAATCTGCGATAAAGGCGATCTTCGCCGATCTCAACATGGCGAAGGACGCCACCTACGTCCCGCTGCAGGGCGAAAACCGTCCGGTGCGCGTGGTAATGCGCGCGCCGGACGTATTCGCCAACGTGGGAAGATCGCTGATTGAAACTCCCAGCGCCGTGCTGGAAGTGCAGGTCTCGGATTGTCCCGTTCTTGTTCCCGGCGACAGCTTCATAGTCGGAGCCGTCACCTATACCGTGCAGGGAGAACCGCGCCGGGATTCCGAACAACTGACCTGGCAGGCAGACCTTTATGCGGCTTGAAGCGGCGATCAAAGGCGATCTGCATAAGTTCATGCGGAAGCAGACGGAAGCGGCGGAAATCGCGGTTACCGCCGCCGTCGCCGAAATATCGGCCAATATAAAGAACGATCTGCGCGCTCAGGTGCAGTCGGCGGGACTTGGGCCGCGCCTTGCCAAATCGTGGCAGGCAAAGGTATTTCCGAAAGGAAAGAAATCCATCGAGGCGGCTGGCTGGATTTATTCCAAAGCGCCGGTGATCATCCGCGCCTTCGACGAAGGCGTGCGGATCAAAAGCAAAGAGGGATTCTTTCTGGCCATCCCTACCGAGGCCGCGCCGAAGCGCGGCGTGGGTGGCAAAAGGATAAGCCCGTCAACCTTCCCGGAATATTCGCTCGGCAGGCTGCGCTTCGTCTATCGCAGAAATGCGCCGTCGCTGCTGGTGGTGGACAATTTGCGCGCCAGCACCGGCAAGCGCGGCGGTTTTCGCAAGGCTTCCGCCACCAGCTTACGCACCGGGCGCGGCCTGACCACGGTGGTGATGTTTATCCTCGTGCCGCAGGTGAAGATTTCCAAGCGCCTCGACTACAGGTCGGTGGTGAACCGCTGGCAGCCGCAACTGCCGCAGGCGATTTTAAGAAACTGGCCGGAAGTGCCGTCGCAAGAGTAATCGTAAATGACCGTTTCCATACTGCACGGTGATTGCCTTCAAGTGCTGCGCGGGCTTCCCGCGCAGTCGGCGCATTGCTGCGTTACCAGCCCGCCTTATTGGGGCTTGCGCGACTACGGCGCGGAAGAACAGATCGGGCGCGAGGAAACGCCGGAAGAATACGTCGGAAAGCTGGTCGCCGTCTTCCGCGAGGTGGCGCGCGTCCTGCGAAACGACGGCACGCTGTGGCTGAATCTGGGCGACAGCTATATGGGAAGCGGCAAGGGTTACGGCGATATCGGCAATCCCTGTAAGCAGAACAGTAATGCGGGCGCACTGCTTAACCGCAGCGAGAAACCGCACACGCTGGCGAAGCACCCGTTCCTCAAGCCGAAAGACATGGTCGGCATTCCGTGGCGCGTTGCCTTCGCATTGCAGGCAGACGGCTGGTATCTGCGCAGCGAAATCATCTGGCACAAGCTCAATCCCATGCCGGAAAGCGTGGAGGATCGCCCCACCACGGCGCACGAGCGCATTTTCCTTCTGAGCAAGCAGCCGCGCTACTATTTCGATCAGGAGGCGATCAAAGAAGATGCGGTCACCGACGAAGACCGGCCGTCCGGCGTCG
>JAGVLW010000108.1 GCA_020054105.1 Alphaproteobacteria bacterium
AATATCTCGCCGTATTGTCGAATTTTTCGACGGCGATTTCCGGTACCGTGCTCTTGCTCGCGCGGCTGAAAATGACGTCGCGGACGTCACTGGCGGCTTCCTTGACAAGTTCGGTAATGCTTTTTGCCACAAAATACCTATCGTGCCTATTGCGGGGTTGCGCGCGTGTGGTCGAAGCTTCTCAAGGCCTTCTCGGCACTTGCAAGCACGCGGTCGCGGTGAAATGTGCTGGATGTCGGATAGTCGATAGTGTTTTCCGGCATAACTGCCTTGGCCACTGCTGCTTGCTCGGCCTCTGCCGCGTCGCTCGCTTTCTCATAGCCATTGCCTTTATTATCATGATGGCCATTGCTGATTTTAACGCCGGCATCGGTCTGATGCTCGCGGACGATGTCATGCGATTTGCCGCGTACGATGCCCTTGAACCACAAATCGGTCTTATCGAATATCCTGCGGAAAACGTCGCGGTTCATACCGAAGCTGGCGCCCATCGCGCCGAAAATCAGCGCGGAAGCCTTGATAGGGTGATTGGCTAACAGTTCCAGCACCGGGGTGGCGCCGCCTGCGCGCGTGATAATGTGGTCCATTAACTCTGACGCCAAGCCGGTCGCTCCCAGCAATGCCCCGGCTACGGCGCCGACAGCAAGACCGACCAGTGCCACTTTCCAGAAAGCGAGGCTGTTGATTTTCGGCGTGGAGAGTTTGGCATAATGGGTTTTGCGGTAATCCTGGTCGTCGAAATTGCTTACGATAGCGCGAATTTTTTTAGCCTGCGCCTGATCTGCAGTCTCGCCCTTGACCAGCGATTTGAGCTCGCTGATCTCCTGCTTGATTTCGGCGAACTTCACATCCTCGAAGCTTTTCATCCGCGCTTCTGCTTGCTGTTGCGTTGCGGCAACGGCTCCCGTCACTTTGCCGATATCGCTGAATTCATGCGCGCCATACAACATGCCGGCGGTGGCAAATGCTCCGATGGTGGGAATGGCGGCGGCGGTAAGCAAGGTTGCGCCTACCACTGAGGCTGCGGCGATGACTACGCCTCCGATGACCTCGCCGACCAGCGTGCCGATGACAACGCCGCCCAGCTTGCCCTTGACGCTGCCCTTATAAGATTCCCACCAGGTATGGTGATAATACGGGCCTTCGTCGTTCGGCGACTTTCCTGTCGCTATTTTCTTTTCTAATTCAAGATGTTTCTCGGTATCCATGCGCTTGCGCCCGGGGCCAGTCAAAACTAGTTGCGATAGGCTAATCTTACTCTATTCTTGCTGGCATAAAAGTGAAACTTTTGTGACAATTCTTATGGAATTGTCGTTAAAACAGCAGGATAGAATGATAGGTAAGCTCAACCATGTGGCGATCGCCGTACCCGATCTAGCGGCTGCCACCGCCATTTACCGCGATATTTTGGGGGCGAATGTCTCAAAACCTCTGGATCTGCCGGAGCATGGGGTGACGACCGTTTTCGTGAATCTGGCCAATACGAAAATCGAATTACTGCACCCGCTGGGCGAACATTCGCCTATTTCGGCATTTTTGGCCAAAAATACCGCCGGCGGCATCCATCATGTCTGCTACGAAGTGCCCGATATCGTGGCCGCCCGCGACCGGCTGGTAAAGGCCGGGGCACGGGTGCTGGGCGACGGCGAGCCGAAAATCGGCGCGCACGGCAAGCCGGTTTTGTTCCTGCATCCCAAGGATTTCTGCGGCACGCTCGTCGAGTTGGAACAGGTCTGATGACCCCGCTGATGACGTTTTTCGTATTCCTGAATGCCTGGTGGGTATGTTTGTTCGCCGTGCTGCCGCTGGGCATCAAGCGCGATGCGCAGGCCATGCCGGGCGATTACGAAGCCGCGCCCGACGCCGTCAACTGGAAGCAAAAATTCTGGCAGACGACGCTGCTGGCCGGGCTTATCACCGCGCTGCTTGCGCTTGTGATCGCCAGTGGTATCGTGCGGGTGAAATAAGCATTACGAATGGAACATGCATGAAACTTAGCCAATACTTCCTGCCGCTCATCAAGGAAAATCCCTCCGAGGCGCAAATCGTCTCGCACCGCTTCATGCTGCGTGCGGGCATGGTGCGCCATCTTTCCGCGGGCATTTATAACTGGCTGCCGCTGGGCTTGCGCGTGCTGCGCAATATCGAGCGAATCGTGCGCGAGGAGATGGATGCGTCCGGCGCGCAGGAAGTGCTCATGCCGACGCTGCAGCCCACCGAGCTGTGGAAGGAATCGGGCCGCTACGACGCGCTGGGCAAGGAAATGCTCAAATTTCCCGACCGCGCCGAGCGCGAGCTGCTCTACAGCCCGACCTGCGAGGAAGTCATCACCGACATCGTGCGCCAAAACATCAAAAGCTACCGTGACCTGCCGCGCAACCTCTACCAGATCCAGTGGAAATTCCGCGACGAGATCCGTCCGCGCTTCGGCGTTATGCGCGGCCGCGAATTCCTGATGAAGGATTCCTATTCCTTCGATCTCGATTACGAAGGCGCCAAAAAACATTACAACCTCATGTACGATACTTATTTGCGCATCTTCGCGCGCATGGGGCTGACGGCCGTTCCCGTGCGCGCCGATTCCGGCGCCATCGGCGGCGATCTGTCGCACGAGTTCCACGTCGTCGCCGATACCGGCGAAAGCGCGCTTTATTACGACGCCGCGTTCGACGATATTCGTGACGGCAAGCGCAAGATGACCACCGAGGAAATGCGCGGCCTCTACGCGGCCGCTGACGAGCAGCATAAGCCAGATAGCTGCCCCATTTCTAAGGAACAATTGCGCGAGGCGCGCGGCATCGAGGTCGGCCATATTTTCTATCTCGGCACCAAATATTCCGAGGCGCTCGTCGCAACCGCCATCGGCAAGGGCGGCGAAGCGGTAACGCTGGAAATGGGCTGCTATGGCGTCGGCGTGTCGCGCCTGGTCGGCGCGATCATCGAAGCCAGCCACGACGAAAACGGTATCATCTGGCCGGAAGCGGTGGCGCCGTTCAAAGTCGGCATCGTCAATCTGCGCGCCGGCGACGCCAAATGCGACGCGATGTGCGAATCGCTTTACGCAACTTTGCAAACCCAGGGCATTTCCGTGCTCTATGACGATACCGATGCCCGCGCCGGCGAGAAATTCGCGCGCATGGATTTGATCGGCCTGCCCTGGCAAGTCATCATTGGCCCCAAAGGCGCCGAGAAGGAAATGGTCGAGTTGAAACACCGAAAAACCGGCGAAAAGCAGGAAATCTCGGCCGCAGCGGCGATTGACAAGCTCCTGCAAAGCTGCTAAATTGTTAAAGAAAATTAATAAAGGATTATGCTATGACTAAAAAACCGGATGATGAAAAGCCCGAAGACCTCAAAGCATTGCGCAGAGAAGCAGCAGAGCGGGGCGACCCTAAAAGCCACAGATTCATCGATGCCATAGTGAACGCCGGCCCTGTTGCGAATACAGAACCCAATGCCGCAAGGGGATTTCTCGATAGAAAACCTCGCGGTGGCGGCGACTCCGGAAGGTCTGCCTAATCCTCCGCCATTTGATTGCAATTAGCCTGTAGCTTCGCTAGGTTTGGAATAGTTTATCCATCCTTCGGGGCGCAGGCTTTTTCATGTTCCTCACACCGTTCGAACGCATGGTCGCTTTCCGCTATCTTCGCGCCCGCCGCGAAGAGGGGCTGATTTCGGTCGTCGCGTTTTTCTCACTCATCGGCATCGGCCTGGGCGTCGCCACGCTGATCGTCGTGCTGGCGGTAATGAACGGCGTGCGCGACGAGATGATCAAAAGCATCATCGGGCTCGAAGGCCATGTCAGCGTCTATGCCGACGGACGCGGCATCGGCGATTATGACACTATCAGCAAGCGCATTAGCGCCATGCAAGGCGTTAAAAGCGCGATTCCCAAGGTCGAAGGCCAGATCATGGCGAGTTACAAAGGCGCTGCGACCGGTGCGATGGTGGTGGGGTACCGCGCCAGCGACCTGGAAAAAAAGCCGCTGCTCATGGAAAAAATTACGCAAGGAAGCAGCGGCGGCGGATTGCTGCTCGGCTCGCGCATGGCCGAGAAAATGGGGCTTCGCGTCGGCGATGCGTTGACGCTGATTTCGCCGGAGGGCCGGGCAACTATCGCCGGGCTGATGCCGCGCGTCAAAGCATACCCGGTGGGGGGTATATTCACCATCGGCATGTTCGCTTACGATAACGGCCTCATTGTGCTGCCGTTCGAGGAGGCACAGCTTTATTTTAAACTGAAGGAAGCCGGCGGTGATGCGGCAACGACGATTGAAGTGTCGCTTACTGATCCGCAGGCAGCCCCGGCAATGGCGCGCGAGATTGGCAAGTCGCTGGGCGCGGGTTTTCGCGTCTATGACTGGAAATCCTCCAACAACCAGCTCTTTCAGGCGGTGACCGTCCAGCGCAACGTCATGTTTCTCATCCTGACGCTGATCATTCTCGTCGCCTCGTTTACCATCATCTCCGGCCTGGTCATGCTGGTGCACGAAAAAGGCCGCAATATCGCCATCATGCGCACGTTCGGCGCCAGCCGGGCCTCCGTCATGCGCATCTTCTTCGCCTGCGGCGCCAGCATCGGCGTCATCGGTACCCTGGGGGGGGTATGTTTGGGATTGCTCATTGCCTTCAACACCGAATCGATACAGGCATGGCTGGAATCGGTCACCGGCCGGAAATTGCTGGCCGACGAGCTCTATTTCCTTTCGCACCTGCCGTCGAAGGTCGACGGCTCCGAGGTGCTGCTGGTCGCTGCTATCGCGCTTTTGCTTTCCTTCCTGGCCACGCTCTATCCGGCGCGGCGCGCGGCGCGCCTCGATCCGGCGGAGGCGCTGCGCTATGAGTGATGCCGCCCTGCTGCTGCAAAATATCACCCGCACTTTTTCCCAGGGCGACGAGCGATTGCATGTGCTGTCCGGGTTAAGCCTGCAAGTGAAGCGCGGTGAGATCGTTGCGCTGGTCGGGCCGAGCGGCTCCGGCAAGACGACGCTGCTGCAAATCGCCGGACTGCTCGATACGCCGACTTCCGGCGAGATCACGGTCGGTGGCGAAGCCATGACCGAAGCCAATGATGGCAAGCGCACGCTGGCGCGGCAGAAACATATCGGCTTTGTCTACCAGTTCCATCATCTCCTGCCGGAATTCACCGCGCTGGAAAATGTCGTGTTGCCGCAGATGGCGGCGGGTGTTTCGCAGGCGCAGGCGAGTGGAACAGCAACAACATTGCTCGATGAATTGAAGCTCTCCAAACGCCTGTCGCATCGCCCGGCCAGGCTTTCCGGCGGCGAGCAGCAACGCGTCGCGATTGCGCGCGCGCTGGCCAACAATCCGGCCTTGCTGCTGGCCGACGAGCCGACCGGCAATCTCGACCTGCATACCGCCGACGAGGTGTTCGGTATGCTGCTGAAAATGGTGCGCGAGCGCGGGCTGGCGGCGCTGGTCGCCACTCACAATATCGATTTGGCGCGGCGGATGGACCGCAGCGTCAGGTTGGAAGACGGCGTGCTGAGGGCGGGCTCATGAGCGCGCCGGGCTTCATCCATCTGCGCGTGCGCAGCGCCTATTCGCTGCTTGAAGGCGCCATTCACATCAAAGACCTGGTCAAATGGTGTAAGAAACACGCCATGCCCGCCATCGCCGTAACCGATTCCGGCAATCTGTTCGGCTCGCTGGAGTTTTCTATGGCGGCGATGGATGCGGGCATTCAGCCGATTCATGGCTGCGTGCTGTATATTCAGCCGCTGCAAACGCATGACGGCAGGCAAAACGCCGCGCAGGCGCAAAAGCCCGACCAGCTGCTCGCCATCGCCCAGAACGACGCGGGCTGGCGCAATCTGCTGGCGCTGGTCAGCAAGTCGCACCTGGAACCGGCGGGGGGTATCGCGCCGTTGCTCACCTTGGCCGACCTGCAACAGCATAGCGAGGGGCTTATTATACTCACCGGGGGTATCAACGGTGCCATCGGGAAAGCCTTGCTCGCCGGCCGCAATGCCGCCGCCGAAGCCTATCTGGAATTGCTCAAGCCGCATTTTACCGGCCGGCTCTATGTCGAGCTGGCGCGTCACGGCCTGGCCGAGGAAGCTGCCATCGAAGCGAAGCTGATCGACATGGCCTATGCGCATAACCTGCCGCTGGTCGCGACTAACGACGCGCATTTCATCGATGCCGATATGTTCGAAGCGCACGATGCGTTTCTGTGCATCGCCGAAGGCAGCTACACGGTGGAAACCAACCGCCGCAAACTCACGTCTGAACACCGGCTCAAAAGCGCGCAGGAAATGATGGCGCTGTATGCCGACATTCCCGAGGCGCTGGAAAATACCATCGCCATCGCCCGGCGCTGCAGCTATGCGGCCTCGCCGAAATCACCGATTTTGCCGCGCTTCACCAGCACCGAAACCGGCGAAGACGAACTGTTGCGCGAGCAGGCGAAGCAAGGCCTGGCGGAGCGGCTGGAGCGTTATGTGTTTTCCGCCGGCATGAGCGACGAGGAAAAACAGGCGAAGGCCAAGCCCTATTGGGACGGCTTGCAATTCGAGCTCGATACCATCATCGCCATGAAATTTCCCGGCTACTTCCTGATCGTGTCCGACTTCATCAAATGGAGCAAGGCGCAGGGCATTCCGGTCGGCCCTGGCCGCGGCTCCGGCGCCGGCTCGGTGGTGGCATGGGCGCTGTCGATCACCGACCTCGACCCGCTGCGTTACGGCCTGCTGTTCGAGCGGTTCCTCAATCCGCAGCGCGTCTCCATGCCCGATTTCGACGTGGATTTCTGCCAGGAGCGGCGTGAGGAAGTGATCCAGTATGTGCAGCATAAATACGGCGCCGATCGCGTGGCGCAGATCATCACCTTCGGGAAATTGCAGGCGCGGGCGGTGCTGCGCGACGTCGGCCGCGTGCTGCAGATGCCGTATCCGCAGGTCGATAAGATCTGCAAGCTGATACCCAACAATCCGGCGGCGCCGGTGACGCTCGCCGAGGCGATCGACATGGAGCCGACGTTGAAAGCGGCGATCAAGGATGACGAACAGGTGGCCCATCTCGTTGATCTTAGCCTGAAACTCGAAGGGCTGAACCGCCATGCCTCGACGCATGCAGCGGGCGTGGTGATCGGCGACCGACCGCTGCAGGAGCTGGTGCCGATGTACCGCGATCCGAAATCCCAGATGCCGGTGGTGCAATATTCCATGAAATACGCCGAGAGCGCCGGGCTGGTGAAGTTCGACTTCCTCGGCCTCAAGACGCTGACGGTGCTCGCCCGCGCCGTCGCGCTGATACTCCCCCAGGGTATCGAGATCGATTTGTTGGCGTTGCCGGAAGGCGACAAGAAAACCTACGAGATGCTGTCGCGCGGCGATACGGTCGGCGTGTTCCAACTTGAAAGCGCCGGCATGCGCGATACGCTGAAAAAGCTCAAGCCCGATTGCCTGGAGGACATCATCGCGCTGGTATCGCTCTATCGGCCCGGCCCGATGGACAATATCCCGGCCTATATCGACCGCAAGCACGGCAACGAGACGCCCGAATATCTGCATCCGATGCTGGAGACGGTGCTGAAGGAAACGTTCGGCGTCATCATCTACCAGGAGCAGGTGATGCAAATTGCGCAGTTGCTCGCCGGCTACAGCCTGGGCGAGGCCGACCTGCTGCGCCGCGCGATGGGCAAGAAAATCCGCTCGGAAATGGAGGCGCAGCGCGATATTTTCGTGCAGCGCGCGGTGGGGCGCGGCGTCGAGAAACGCCAGGCCGCCAGCATTTTCGATCTGATAGCCAAGTTCGCCGAATACGGCTTCAACAAATCGCACGCCGCCGCCTATGCCCTGATCGCTTACCAGACAGCCTATCTCAAGGCCAATTACCCGGTCGAGTTCATCGCCGCCTCGATGACCTGCGACATGCATAACACCGACAAGCTCGGCGTGTTCCGCGAGGAGGCAATGCGCTTCGGCATCAGCCTGTTGCCGCCCGACATCAATAAATCCGAAGTGCTATTTTCGGTAGAAGATGGAAAAATCCGCTATGCGTTGGCGGCGGTGCGCAATGTCGGCGCGCAGGCGATGCAGGCGCTGGTGGAAGAGCGAAATACCCACGGGGAGTATAAGGATATTTTTGATTGCATGGCGCGCGTGCCTACGGAAATGCTGAACCGGCGGGCGATCGAGCATCTTATCAAGGCCGGCGCTTTCGATGCGCTGCACCCGAATCGCCAGCAGCTTTTTTCGGGCATCGACATGCTGCTCGCGTACGGCCAGTCGCTGCAGCGGCAGCAAGACAGCCAACAGGAAAGCCTGTTTGCCAGCGTCGGCGAGCCGGTCATCGAAGCGCCCAGGCTGCCCGCGGCCAATGATTGGACGTCGCTTGAACGGCTCGAGCACGAATTTTCCGCCATCGGGTTTTATCTTTCCTCGCACCCGTTGGCGGGCTACCGCACGGCGCTTCAGCAATTGCAGGTGGTGCCGTCCTCAGCATTCGCCGACAAGCTCGACGGGCAGTACCGCTCGATCAAGGTGGCGGGGATCGTCACCGGCCGGAAATTCAAGATTTCCGACAAGGGGCGGTTCGCGTTTGTGCAATTGTCGGACATGGGCGGCGTGTTCGAAGTATCCATCTTCAACGAGCTGTTGCTTACCCAGCATCGCGATAATCTCGAAAACGGCAAAATTCTGCTCATCCATGCCGACGGCAAGAATGAAGAGTCGGGAATGCGGCTGATCGCCCAGCAGATCACCCTGTTTGACGAGGCCTGGCTGAAGCAGCAAAAAATTAAGGGCGCCGGCGTGCTGAAAATCGTCGTCAACCAACCGACGGCGCTCGGCGCCATCCGCGATCTTCTGGGGCTACCAAACGGCCAGGGCGCGCGCATTATGCTAACCGCCACGCTGGAGCAGGGGCAGGCGGATATCGAGCTGCCGGGGAAATACTTGGTATCGCCAACGATTATTGAGAAGATACGCATAGTTAGCGGCGTGGTATCGGCGGAAGAATTAGCGGCGTAATCGGAGCGGTGTTTTAACGTTTTCTTCGTATTTCGCTGCTAAAGCTATAAGGGTCTGTAACCTAATAGTGAAATCCCGCACACATGCTTTCCCTGGTTGGCATTATCCTGATTTTCGTGCTGGTTTTTGGCGCGTGGATCCATGCCGGTGGTAAAATCGAGGTCATCCTGCATGCGCTGCCGCATGAATTGACGATGATTTTGGGCGCCGCCATCGGCGCTTACATTGTTGCCAATAAAAGCGTGGTGCTGAAATCGACCTTCAAGGAGATGATCAAATCCTTCAAGGGCTCCAAATGGAAAAAGCAGGACTATAAAGACCTGCTCTGCCTGATGTTCATCCTATGCAAGCTGATGAAATCCAAGGGGCTGATCGCCGTAGAGCAGCATATCGAAAAACCCGAGGAAAGCACGATTTTCAAGCAATATCCCAATGTCATGAAAGACCATTTCGCGATCGATATCATCTGCGATACGCTGCGTACGCTCACGATGGGCGTCGAAAACCCGATGACCATCGAAGACAGCATCGAAAAGCAGATCGAAAAACACCACCATGAAGCCGCCGGCGCTGGCCATGCGCTGCAAGGAATGGCCGATGCGCTCCCCGCCATCGGCATTGTCGCTGCCGTGCTTGGCATCATCAAAACCATGTCGAAAGTCGACCAGCCGCCCGCCATCTTGGGCGGGATGATCGCCAGCGCGCTGGTGGGAACGTTCCTGGGCGTGTTCTTGGCCTATTGCCTGGTCGGGCCGATCGCCGCAAAGAATCTCAATATCCATAATGAAGAGCAGCAGTTTTATTTCATCATCCGCGAGATTCTGGTGGCGCATCTCAAAGGCATGGCGCCGCAGGTTTCGGTGGAGATGGGGCGCGGCCATGTGCCGAGCCACTACCAGCCGAGCTTTGCCGAGATGGAAGAAGCCACCAGCACGCTCAAGGCCGAGTAGCCCTTAGCCTGCGGCATCCCTCGATTAGAAATCGTTATTGCTAAAGATGGTGCGCGTGTAGGGCTTGACGGTAATCACGTTAGAGGTTTGGAAGGCATCGCTGACGCTGGCATAGTGAGTATTGCTGGGAGCGCAGGCCTGTAGGAGCGTGAAAGCGGCACTAAGTAATACCGCTTTCGCAAGTATCTTGACTGTTGTGCATTTCATAAAAACATCCCTGTGGATTGCCATGCTGCCAACATACCCCCCTACGGTATACTAGGGACATCCCGGCGGGGAGCTGTTGACAGCCACCTTCTAGCCATATCACCTTGTCAGGAGAACCGTTTTTTTAAAGGGGGAGCCATGCAAAAAATGAATGGGCTTTCTGCTGGACACGACCCATCTTGGATGACATAATGATAATTGTGACCGGTAATATACCCCACCAGGGTATATAGCGTAAAAAAACCAGCGTTTCTGCGGTTTTTTTACAGATTTTCCAGAAAACGACGGGTAATGCCAAGCGATAAAGCGATGCCTTTGGCCTTGTCGAGCAGTTCTTCCAGCTCGCGCTGGGGGGTCGAATCGGCGACGATGCCGCCGCCCACCTGAAACTCGAAGCGGTCGCCGCCCACCAGCAAAGTGCGGATAACCACCGATAGGGCCGCGCTGCCGTCGCCGCCGAGCCAGCCGATGGCGCCGCTATAGAGGCCGCGTGCGTCGCCTTCCAGCGCGCTGCAAAGCTCCATCGCCTTGATTTTCGGAGCGCCGGTCATTGAGCCGGGCGGGAAACAGCGCGTAATTGCGTCCAACGCCGTACAGTCGTCGCGCATCTGCCCGTCGATGCTGCTGGTCATGTGGTGGATGGTCGCATGGGTGGCGACGTCGAACAGCGCGTAGGCTTTCACGCTGCCTTCCTGGCAGCTTTTGGAGAAATCGTTGCGCATCAGATCGACGATCATGAGGTTTTCGGCGCGGTCCTTATCGCTATGCGCCAGCGCATGGCGCAGGTCGCGGTCGGTTTTGGCGTCTTGCGCGCGCCCGGCGCTGCCTTTGATCGGGCGGCTATGCATGCGGCCTTCCTTACCGATTTCAAGGAACAGCTCTGGGCTGGAAGAGCATACATGCACGTCGCCCAGGCGCATATAGGCGCTGTAGGCGGCAGGGCTGATGCGGCAGAGCTTGCCAAAAAGCGCCAGCGCGTCCGGCGCGCTTTCGAATTTTCCGGAAAATTTACGGGTGAGGTTGGCCTGATACAAATCGCCGGCATGAATGCGCTCGATGATATATGCGGCTTTTTCCAAATAGGTGGTTGTGCTCATGTTGGAAGTAAGCTCTACCACTCGGGGGATGTCGATATGCGCGGTTGTTTTTGGTGTAAGCGGCGTGACGTCCGCCGCCGCCGACCATAAGGAAAGCGTTTTGCGTCGATGGTCGAATACATAAATACACTCGAACTGCATCATGCATAGATTGGGCAGGTCGGGCCAGCCCGGCTTGTCGATGGTGAGTTTCTCCAGGCTGTTTTTGAGCCCATAACCGAAATATCCGAACCAGCTATTGTCGAACGTTTGCCGGTCGCGCGTCAAGGCGTCGGATAAAACGCTGCAATCGTCGCCTTCGATGCGGCGCGAAAGCCGGTGTGCCAGATAGCTGTAGCCGCTCGCCTCTTCGTTTTGCACGCCCGAATACAGCAAAACCCAATACGGCTCGTCGATGCCGGCGGCAAGTTCCAGCGGCTCACACCAGGGTAGGGATTGCATGTGATACATGGTTTCCAGTATAAGTAGAGCGCATGAAACTACTCAAGCAACTTTTTTTCCGCCTGGCCCGCCAGATTTTTCCGTCCGGGCCATCGCGGCCGCAGGACATTCCCAAAAAACTGGATGCGTCCAGCCTGGAAAAAGCCATGCAGGAAGCGCGGTTCCTGCGGTCGCAGCACGAGGTGAGCGTTAGGCCGCTGGCCACCGATGAGATACCGGGACTGCCCAGGCGCGCCGAGGACTAACGCGCCGGCGCTTTCGGCGCGGCTGGAACGGCAGGAGCAGCAGGAGCGGGCGCGGCAGCTTCCGGTTTTTGCAAATAGGGCGCGACCAGCTGGCTGTAAAGCGTCATCACCTCGGCGATGTTTTTACCATTAAGCACGAAATTGCCGGCGCCGTCGCTGCTAAAGTCGAACGCCAATGCCGATGCGTCCGCCGGCTTGCCGATCGTCGTCAGCAGCGTTTTGATGCCTTCGACGAGCCTGGGGTCGAGCGTGGCGGGCGGCGCTAGCTCGTCGCGGCCCGCTTGCGCGAATCGTTGCAACCGTTCGCCGTAGGCGGCCATGTCGTCGACCAGGCGCAGGCAATTGCTGCAAAGCAGATTGAGATTTGCGGCCGGAATGGGCGAGCCCTGGATGATTTTACCGGCGCCTTTGCCGGTGATGCCATACGGGGCGGCGGACAGCTCCATACTGGCAAGCGTGACATTGCCCGAGGAGAAATAGTTTTTCCCTTCATATTGCACGTCCATCGCCTGCGTCATTTTTCCCAGCGAGAAGAAATTCGGGATTATCGGCTCGGCCAGCGCATAGGCTTGCTCGGGCGTGTATTTTTCCATGAGCGGCTTCACAAGGTCATACGACACATTGTCCTTATTTTTATACATGTCGGCGATAATTCCGCGCACGACGCCACGCACCAGCGTATCGTAATGCTCGCTGAAAATGGAATGCGCGTTAAACGCTAGGCGGGAGGTAATGATATCGCCCGCAACGGCATTGCTGACATGCAATGTGAAATCGGTGCGATAAACGTTGTTGGTAATGTCGAATTTATTGACGTTGACCGCAAATACCGCGTCTTTGGGTTGGAGCGTGTTCCAACGCCCAGGTCCGGCATAATCCATGTCGATCTCGATATTTTGCTTGCCGTAGACGGACCAGTTCAGCGGGACCGGGCGGTCGGGAGACAGCATGTCGAAGTAATGCTTGAAGATCTCATCGCCTTTGGCGGTGATCTCGCTATCGGCCGCTTTGAGGTAAAAGCGCAGCTGCTGGGTATTGTTATATTGTGCGGATTTGGAGACGTAGAAACGCGTCGGGCCGTTTTCCATGATCGTCTCGCCGCTTGCTGTCTCGCTGATGGTACTTCCCGCCGCGCTGCAATCGAACAGGCGGAACTCGCTCATGATGGCGTCTTTATTACGCTCTATGGCGGTAAAATCCCACATATGAGTGAACAGCCCGAAACGCTCGAGCTCAAGCACGCAGACCACGTTGCCCTTAGACTGGCCGTGCAGCGCGATGACTTTGTCGCCCAGCGTGTCCTGGCTACTCCAGCCGCCATTGATGGTCATGGCGTAGCGGTTGGACAGGGCGTTGACCGTGAAGGCGATGCTGCCGTCGAGCGTAATATCCTCACTCCACTGCGGCAAATTGCTCCAGGCAGGCGTCGGAGCCAGCTCTTTGAGCAGCTCGTCGATGCGGCCGGAAAAGCGCGGCTTGATGATCGATACAGTGACGTCCTTGGGAAAACCGGAGGTTTCAATCGCCGCATAGGTGAGCAGGGGATGTTTCGCGTTAATCCGGGCGATGGCGTTCTCGATGAGGGTGCGGGTCTGCGCCGCCTGGATATACCAGGTCATCACATAGCCGCCGCTCACGATGAGCAAAAACACGCTTACGGTAATCGCTAAGACATTGCGCATGGGCCTATCCTGTCATTGCTCGTTGGGATTATCAGCCATAGCTAAAATTTGCGGTTTTTGCCAGCGCAAATCGCATCAGGCCCATGTGTTTTTATGATCGCGGCAATGGTTTTCCATGTCGGCATCGACAAGCCGCCCCAGCGCCTGCGCCAACGCCGCGCTGTCCCACCAGTGGGCGTTTGGTTGCAGCGCTGCCACCGGCAGTATTTTCCAGGCAACGTTGCTGATGCATACCGCATCGGCGTCCTGCAATGCCGAAAGCGGCGCATCGATTTCACAAACAGGATAGGGCGAAAGCCGTAACACCGCCGCGCGCATCGCGCCTTCCAGAACGCCGCAGGCGAGGGCGGGCGTATATAATGTGTTATCCTTCAACCAGAACAGATTGCCCGAGCCGGTTTCGCATAGCTGCCCTTCCTGGCCCAGCAGCAGCGCGTCGAAGCAGCCCTGCTCATCGGCTTCCAGGCGCGCCAGCGTCGAGTTCAGCCCCTGGCATAGCTTGAATTGCACGGGCAGCGCGCGCGGAGAAATTTTCCGGTAACTGGAAAGAAAAAGCGTCACCGGCGCGCGTGGGATTTCCGGCGGCGGCAGGGTTTCGATCACGCAGGTAGCGTCGGTGCGCGGGGCCGGTAAGTAGCCACGACCGCCGCTGCCGCGGGTGATCTGTATGTGCAGCAATCCCTCGGAAACGGCATTTTTTAGAAGAAGCTGCTTGCATTCGGTTTGCAATAAGGAAAGGCCGAAAGGCAGCTTGATGGCGGTAAGGCCGCGCTCCAGCCGTGCCATGTGCCATTCGAACTGGTATGGCACGCCGCCTTGGACGGCGATGGTCTCAAACAGCCCGTCGCCATAGCGAAAGCCGCGGTCAGTCACGGAAACAACCGCTTCGTCCGCAGGCAGCAATCGATGGTTTAAGAACACAAACCGCATTGGCACTTGTCACTGGTGAAGGTTAGGCGCTAAATTAGCCTCTTTCATGCGGGCAGGACAATGATTATCTTGGGATTGGGCAGCAATATCGGCGACAGGCTTGCCTATTTGGCGGCGGCGGTGCGCGAACTTGCGCTGTTGCTTAGCGACCTGCGCCTATCGCCGATTTATGAATCGAAAGCGTTGCTGCCCGAAAACGCGCCGCCCGGCTGGAACATACCGTTTTTGAACATGGCGATCGGCGGCCTCTCCGATGCAAAACCGGCGGCGCTGCTCGCGGAAATCAAACGCATTGAAAAAAAGATGGGCCGTGCTTCCAAGGGTGACTGGGGCCCGCGCGAGATTGACATCGACATACTCGCCATGGGTGATGCAGTGGTCGATACGGAGTTATTCGCCGTGCCGCACCGGCAATTGCTCGACCGCGATTTTGCTTTACTGCCGCTTGCCGACATCGCGCCGGATTGGCGCTATCCGGCCGCCGGGCCTTATCACGGCCAGCGTGCCGCCGACATCGCCCGCGAAAAACTATATACTCCGGGGGAGTATCTGCGTCGAACGGAATTGACGGTAGAAAATCATGGCTAGCACCAAACTTGTAGGCATTATTAATGTAACGCCGGATTCATTCTCCGATGGCAACCGGCATTTCTCGCCGCGCGATGCACTGGCCGCCATTGCGAAAATGGCCGGCGATGGCGCTGATGTTATCGATATCGGCGCCGAGTCGACGCGGCCCGGCGCAACGCCGCTGTCGTACGAAGAAGAATGGGCGCGGTTGGAGCCGGTTCTTTCGGAACTAAGCAGTCTATCTTTGCCGTGGAGCGTCGATACGCGCCATGCTGCCACCGCTCAAAAAGCCCTCGATCTGGGCGCGTATTGGATTAACGACGTTTCCGGCTTTAGCGACCCGGCGATGATCGAGGCAGTCAAACCTTACGGCTGCAAGCTGGTAGTCATGCATTCGCTGAGCGTGCCTGCCGATAAAGCAAAAATACTACCCGCCGATGCTGACGTAGTGGCGGAAGTACTGGTCTGGGCACATACCCGTATAGGGTATATGACGACGCAGGGCATCGCCAAGGATCGCCTGATTTTCGATCCAGGCATCGGGTTCGGAAAAACCGGGCCGCAAAGCTGGCATATACTCGAGTCGATCGATCGATTCAAAGAACTGGCCGTACCCATTTTGATCGGGCATTCGCGCAAGTCGTTTCTGGCCAATAGCGAAATGAACCGCGATGTCGCCACGCTCGAAGCATCACGCGACCTTATCATCCGGCAAGCCGATTATTTGCGCGTGCATGATGTGCCCGCCCATCGTCGATTGATCGCCTCCATGCATAAGGAAACAGCGGATGGCCGATAATATCGAGGCGTTCCTGGCGCGGCTGCATCATCCGGTGCTGGCGCAGATAGATCTTTCGCTCGACCGCATCCATCGCCTGCTTGCCATGCTCGGCTCGCCACATAAGCGGCTGCCGCCGGTTATCCATATCGCGGGCACCAACGGCAAAGGCTCGCTGATTGCCAATTTGCAATCAATATTTACCGCCGGGGGGTATCGTGTCCATTGCTATACTTCGCCGCATTTGGTGCATTTTCGCGAGCGCATCGTTCTTGCCGGCAAGGAGATCGACAACGCCTATTTGGAAACGATCTTAAAGCATGTCGCCTCGGCGCTGGCGTCTCAGCAGGCAACGTTTTTCGAGGCGACCACGGCAGCGGCGTTTCTGGCCTTCGCCGAAAAACCTGCTGATATTCTGCTCCTCGAAACCGGTATGGGCGGCAGGCTGGACGCTACCAACGTGATCGAAAAACCGCTGCTGACCGCCATTACGCCCATATCGCTCGACCATATCGAATATCTCGGCAACAGTATCGAAGCCATCGCCGGGGAGAAAGCGGGCATACTCAAGCGCGGTGTGGCTTGCGTCGTCGGCAGGCAATCTCCCGAAGCGATAGGCGTCATCGAGGCAAAGGCGGCAATGCTGGCAGCGCCGCTGTTTCGCCTGGGCAAGGAATGGGACGTGGCGCCCGACGGCGCCTATCGCTGCAGCGACCGCCGCGTTGCCTTCACGCCGGCGCTTGCGGGCGGCTTCCAATATGACAATGCCGCCGCTGCCATTGCCTGCATCGATCAATTGCCGCAATTTTCCATCGATGACGAATCCATCCGGCGTGGCATCGCCTCGGCGGTTTGGCCGGCGCGTTTGCAGCGCCTGCAGCAAGGTGTGTTTGCTGATATACTCCCCCCGGGTATAGAGTTGTGGCTCGATGGCGGCCATAATCCGCAAGGCGGCGAGATGCTGGCGGCCTGGATGAAGACGCAGGATAAGCCGGTGCATCTGATTTGCGGAATGATCAAGGGCAAGGACATGAAAGCCTTCCTTGCACTGCTCGCACCTTATGCGGCATCCTTGCAGGCGATTGCCATACCCGGCGAAAGCAACAGCCAGCCCGCGCTTGCGCTGGCGGAGGCGGCGCGGTCCTTATCGATAGATGCGACCGCGTCGTCGTCGCTGGAAAGTGCATTGAAAAACCTTCTGGAATCTGCCAAAACTCCTTCCATCCTATGCATATGCGGCTCGCTTTATCTTGCGGGCAAGGTGCTTGCCGCTAATCAACAAAGAGGAACATGACATGCAGAGCATTATCGAAAAAGCCTGGGAAGACCGCCAGTCGCTAAGCCCGTCCACGCGCGGTGAGGTGCGCGACAGCGTCGAGGCGATTATGAGCGCGCTCGATAAGGGCGAGCTTCGCATCGCGCAAAAACAGGGCGATGTCTGGCAAGTCAATCAATGGCTCAAGAAAGCGGTGCTGCTGTCTTTCCGCCTGCACGACATGGAGATGATCGAAAGCGGCGCCATATTCAACGGCCACCATGCGCGCTGGTACGACAAGGTGCCGTTGAAATTCGCCGGCTGGGACGCGCAGCATTTCAAGCAGGCGGGCTTCCGCGTCGTCCCCGGCGCCATTGTGCGCCGCTCGGCCTATATCGCCAAGGACGTGGTGCTCATGCCCTGCTTCGTCAATGTCGGCGCGCATGTCGGCGAGGGCACCATGGTCGATACCTGGAGCACCATCGGCTCCTGCGCGCAAATCGGCAAGCATTGCCACATCTCCGGCGGCGTCGGCATCGGCGGCGTGCTCGAGCCGTTGCAGGCGGGGCCGGTCATCATCGAGGATAACTGCTTCATCGGCGCGCGCAGCGAAGTGGCCGAGGGCGTGATCGTCGAAGAAGGAGCGGTGATTTCCATGGGGGTCTATCTCGGCGCGTCCACCAAGATCGTCGATCGTTCCACAGGCGAAACAATTTATGGCCGCGTGCCCGCCTATTCGGTGGTGGTTCCCGGCGCGTTGCCCGGCAAAACGCCGGATGCGCCGTCGCTTTATTGCGCGGTGATCGTCAAGCGCGTCGATGAAAAAACCCGCAGCAAGACCAGCATCAACGAGCTGCTGCGCTCCTGATCAATATTCTACTCCTACCAGGTACAATCCCTCGGGCGGGGCGGTCAGCCCGGCTTTGGCGCGGTCGCGTGCTTCCAGCGCTTTTCTGACGTCCGCCGGTTTCCATTTGCCTTTGCCGACCAGGGCGAGCGTACCCACCATGATACGCACCTGGTGATGTAGGAACGAGCGCGAATGGGCGGTGATGTGCACTTCCTCGCCAGCGCGTTTTACTTCCAGATGGTCGAGCGTCTTCATCGGCGATTTGGCCTGGCAGGCGCTGTCGCGGAAGCTGGTGAAATCGTGATGACCGATGAGAAAATTGGCGGCCTCCTGCATGGCGTCGCAATCGAGCGGCTCGACGATCTGCCATGCCCGGCCAGCTTCTAAACCGAGCCGTGCCCGGCGATTGACGATGCGGTAGAGATAATAGCGTCGCGTGGCCGAGAAGCGCGCATGGAAATCGTCAGCCGCGCGCTGTGCGTCGATGACGGCGATGCGGTTACGCTCGTCCTGGAACAAATAAAAATTGATGCCCTGCATGACCTGGAACGGGTCGTGGTCCTTGCCAAGCTCGATATGCGCCGCCTGGTGCGTTGCGTGCACGCCCGCATCGGTGCGCCCGGCGCCGACCACGTCTATTTCTTCGCCGCAAAATTTGAAAAGCGCGGTGGCGATTTCCTGCTGGACGCTGCGGCTGCCCGGCTGCCTTTGCCAGCCAATATAGCCGGCGCCGTCATATTCGAGGGTGAGTTTGTAGCGCGGCATGGCCTAGCTCAATATACTGCCAGGGGGTATAGGAAACCCTTTAAGCATCTCGCTTGCGAACATGCGGCTTTTTCCTGGGCGCTGCACTTCCTCTATATTCAAAATTCCTTGCCCGCAAGTTACCACTAAATGCTTGTCAAGCACTGTCCCGGGTATGGCGGTATTAAAATGCTTCATGGTGGAAAAGCTGGAGCTCAAAACTTTAATTGTTTCTCCTTTATATAGGAAATACGCGCCGGGGGAGGGGCTTAGACCTTGGATCTGGCGATGGATATGCTCGGCGGGCTGTGTCCAGTCTATCCGACATTCTTCCTTGGTAATTTTTTTAGCATAGGTAACGCCTTCTTGCGATTGCTTGACCGGTGTAATGCTGCCAGTGTGTAATCCCTCCAATGCCAGCAACACTAGGGGTCCGGCTTCTTCGGCCAGCATATCGTGCAGTGTGCCAGCGTCGAAAGCATCCACGAGAAATTCTTTTTCTTGCAAAACGATGTCACCAGTATCGAGCCCCTCATCCATTTGCATGATGGTGATGCCAGTCATTTTATCGCCAGCCATGATGGCGCGCTGGATGGGGGCGGCTCCCCGCCAGCGCGGCAACAAGCTAGGATGGACGTTGATACAGCCTAAGCGGTAGGCTTCCAGAATCGGTTTCGGCAATAGCAGCCCGTATGCCACCACCACTGCGATATCGGCGTCGAGTGTCGCAAACTCCGCCTGCGCTTCCGGCGTTTTCAGCGAGACGGGAGTGAATAGCGGCAGCTTATGTTCGGCGGCATATGCATATACCGGGGAGGGGGTATCTTTCTGGCCGCGGCCGGCCGGGCGCGGCGGCTGGGTATAGACGGCAACGACCGAGTGATCGCTTCCGTGCAACGCCTCAAGCGTTGGCAGCGCGAAAGCCGGTGTGCCCATGAAGACGAGTTTCATTAGAGTACGTGGTCGTCGTGGCTGTGATTGCAATGGGGGCCGTGCACATGGTCAGGCTCGAACGCACCCGCTTTTTTCAGTTTGGTGAGCTTGCGCAAAATCATGTCGCGCTTGACCAGCGAGATATGGTCGACGAAGACGATGCCGTTTAGATGGTCGATCTCGTGCTGGATGCAGGTGGCGAGCAATCCCTCGAAGGTTTTTTCCTGCGGTTTGCCGTCGAGATCGAGATAGCGCACGCGCACCGTGTCGGGGCGCATCACCTCGGCGAACTGGTCGGGGAACGACAGGCAGCCTTCTTTATACACGCGCTCTTCCTTGGAGCCTTCGACGATTTCCGGGTTGACGAGCACATATTGCTCGCCGGGGCCTTCTTCCTCGCGCCAGGTGACGTCGGCGACCAGCAGGCGCTTAAGCTGGCCGACCTGCACGGCGGCGAGCCCGATGCCGCGTTCGCGATACATGGTGTCGAGCATATCGGCGGCGAGTTTTTTGATCCCATCGTCGATTTTTTCGATGGGGGCGGATTTGGTCTTGAGCCTGGGGTCAGGCGCGATGACTAAGGGTAGGATGGCCATACGGTAATAATAGGGAGAAGATGCGGCGGAATCTATCGCTTTTTTAGAGAATATTTTGCGGCATTAGCCGTGCATGGCCGCCAATTTATTTAGGTTATTTTGATCGAGGCTTCTTTCGGCCGGATCATATCCGCAATCTCTGTTACCAGGGATTTGGCGGCGTCTTCGCTATAGCCGGCCAATGTAAATAATTCCATGCCTGCCTGTATCCCTAATTCCCATGATCCGGTATTATCTAGTCTACTTGCCGCCCATTTCAGCTGTTTTATGAATGCTGTATTGAATGTATAATCGAATTCTCTTTCCGGCGTACCCCATGCTGTCGTTTTTGTTCTATCTCTCTCTCGCTGTTCATTTGTAGCCTTTATGAATGGCCCTTTTACTTCTTCCCGAATGGCTGCGAGACGTTTTTCATCTGCGTTACCCACGGGTGCCCTGCCTGCATTGACTCTCCCAGCAAATCCGGATGCAGGGTCGACAAATGCCGGATCGGCAATCGCAATCCCTGCTACTTGCCTGTACATATTGGCGATTTCGGTAGCAATTGTCGCCGCTTTTTTAGGGTCATAAATAGTTGAGAGTACCCCCCGCAGATCTCCTTCCTGAACCTGAAATGCGGCCATAGGATTGAGGGAAAAGGCAGAATTGGCAATGGCGGTGCAATTAAGCGCCAAATTTTTCATATTGTTCAAGATACTCTCATAAGTTCCCTTATCCTCTGGATCAGTCAACGCGTCATAATGCCGATTAATCTCGGCGAACTGCGACTTAGTAAGAAGCCAGTCATCCCCATATTTTTCTGTGGACATGTCGCTTTGCGGCGGTTCGGTGGTTGTATGTGCCGGAGCTGGATTGTCGGGTCTATCGGCCATTATTAAATCTTTAGCTGATTTTTGAATTAAGCTAAATTAACATATATCTCTTAGCCGGCCAAGGCTTTCTTCTTTTCCGAGGATTTCCATCACCTCGAATACGCCCGGCGATACGGTTTTGCCGGAAAGCGCCGCTCTAAGCGGTTGGGCGACATCGCCTAATTTCTTGCCGACGCTTTCGCCGTACGCCTTGCATAATGCCATGATGGCTTCGTGGGAGAAGTCGGCTTGCGCTTCCAGTTTGGGCAAAATAGCGCGGATGAGGTCGCGCCCGCCCTTGTCCAGTAATTCCTTGGCTTTGGCATCGAGCGCCAGCGGTCGGGCAGCGACATAAAACGCCGCGCTTTCCGCCAACTCTTTGACGGTTTTGGCGCGCTGCTTGAGACCGTTCATGCCGCGTAGGAGGCGGTCGGGTTGAGGGTGCTTGGGAAACAAGGGAAGAATAAGCTCCACCAATCTCTCATCGCTCGCCTCGCGCAGATAATGGCCGTTAATATTTTCGAGCTTGGTGAAATCGAAGCGCGACGGCGACTTGCCGACGCCGCCCAGGTCGAACCATTCGATCGCCTGCTGCGTGGAAATAATTTCGTCGTCGCCATGCGCCCAGCCGAGGCGCAGCAGGTAATTGCGCAGCGCCTCCGGCAGATAACCCATCTCGCGGTAGGCATCGACGCCCAGCGCGCCGTGGCGCTTGGAAAGCTTGGCGCCGTCCGGCCCGTGGATCAGCGGGATATGCGCAAAGTTTGGGGTTTTCCAGCCCATGGCGTTGTAGATCATGAGCTGGCGGAAGCTGTTGGTGAAATGGTCGTCGCCGCGGATGATGTCGGTGATGCCCATGTCGTGATCGTCGACCACGACCGCGAGCATATAGGTCGGCGTGCCGTCGGAGCGCAACAGCACCATATCGTCGAGCTCGGTATTCTTAATCGTCACTGTTCCCTGCACCTTGTCGGCGACAATGGTTTCGCCCTCGATCGGCGCTTTGATGCGGATGACCGACGGCATACCGGCGGGGGGTATGCCGCCGTCGCGCCACGGGCTGCGGTATTTGGCGTTGGGGTTTTCCTTGCGGAAAGCATCGAGCTCGGCCTGCGTGGTGTAGCAATGGAACGCCTGGCCTTTGGCAACCAGCTCTTTGGCCACTTCCGCATGGCGCGCCGCGCGGGCGAATTGAAAAACAATCTCGCCATCCCATTCCAGTCCTAGCCATTTCAATCCGTGGATGATCGCCTGGGTGGCTTCCGGCGTCGAGCGCGCGCGGTCGGTATCCTCGATGCGCAGCAAAAACTTCCCGCCCGTATGCTTGGCAAACAGCCAGTTGAAAAGCGCCGTGCGCGCGCCGCCGATATGCAGAAAACCGGTGGGCGAGGGGGCGAAGCGGGTGATGGTAGTCATCGGGTGTCGGGTGGCTGGTAACGGGTGACGGATATTTTAAACTAGTGATATGCCAAATATAGTATGCTTTTGCTATTGTTTTGTTAGAAATCTTACTATGCCTATGCCGTTATCTGTTACCCGTCACCTGTCATCTGATACCCTGCTTGCCGAGCGCGACCGGCTGGTGCTGTGGATCCCGGTATTGCTGGCAACCGGCGTCGGACTTTATTTCGCCTGGCCTTACGAGCCGCCGCTTTCGCTGCCCCTGCGCGCGCTGTTTTTGCTGACCTGCCTGTTCATTGTCGTCCGGCGGCGGTTTTTCCTTCGCCTGTTCACCATCGCCACGGCGCTGGTGGCGCTTGGGTTCCTGGCGGCGCAATACCGCACGGCTTCGGTGGTCACGCCCGTATTTTCCGGCGGGAAATATTTCCGCGGGCTGGAAGGGCGCATCGACGATATCCAAATCAAGGAAAAAGGCCAGAAGCTGTTTTTGACGGCACTGCGCATCGACGATATTCCCACCGCGCAAACGCCGGTGCGCATCAGCGTGACGCTGCGCAAGCACTATCCCGAACTGCATGTCGGCAATCATGCTCAGCTCAAGGCGCTGCTGTTTGCGCCGCCAGGGCCGGCCATTCCCGGCGGCTACGATTTTTCGCGCGGGTTTTATTTCGAGCGCGTCGGCGCGGTGGGATTTTCGCCCTCCGCTCCCGTGGTTATCGAGCAGGGCGAGATCAGCGGTTTCGACGCCTGGCTGACGGCGCTGCGCCTGGCGATAAACGAGCGCATCGTAGCACCTATGTATAAGGAAAACGGGCCGGTGGCGGCGGCGATGATGGTCGGCGAGCAATCGGCGGTATCGGAGGAGGTGAATGACTCCATGCGTGCGTCGGGGCTGTACCATGTGTTGTCCATCTCCGGGCTGCATATGTCGATCGCCGCCGGTTTGCTCTATGTCTTCATGCGCCTGCTGCTGTCGCTCTACCCGCCCTGGGCGCTGCGGCTGCCGGTGAAAAAAATCGCCGCTGCGTTTGGGCTGCTGGGCGCGTTCGTCTACCTGCTGCTGGCCGGCCATCCGGTGCCGGCGGTGCGCTCGTTCGTGATGGTGGCCTGCGTTATGGCGGCGATCCTGCTCGACCGGCGCGGCATCAGCATGTATTCGCTGGCCTGGGCGGCGGCGCTGATCCTGCTGTTCCAGCCGGAGGCGTTGCTGGGGGCAAGCTTCCAGCTATCGTTTGCCGCCACCATCGCCATCCTCGCGTTGTATGAACGCTACAGCTATTTGCTGCATGATTCGCTGGCGTCCGTTCCGCGGAAAATCCGGCTGTATTTTTTCGGGCTGATGCTGACGTCGCTGGCCGCCTCGCTCGCCACCGCGCCGCTGGTGATCTATAATTTCAACCGCTTTCCGCTATGGGGCATCGGCGCCAACATGCTGATGGTGCCGCTGGCGACGTTTTGGATCATGCCGGCTGCAGTGCTTGCCTTCGTCGCCATGCCGCTTGGGCTCGAACACTGGCCGCTGCAATGGCTCGATACCGGCATTGGCTGGATGATCGCCGGCTCGAAATGGATCGCCGCCATGCCGCACGCGTCGGTGGCGGTGGTGTCGCCGAGCTGGTGGGGCATCGTGCTGTGCATTTACGGCGTGTTGTGGCTGTGCTTGTGGCAAGGCGCATGGCGGTTGCTGGGGCTGCCGCTGGTTGTCATCGGGCTTTCGACTGTGGCGCTGCACGAGCCGTACGATTTGCTGGTAAGCGACGATGCGACCAAAATCGCCATGCGCATGGAAGATAATAACTGGCTGTTCCTGCGCGGCCGCGCCGATAGTTTCGACGCGCAGCTCTGGCTGAAAACCCATGGCAAAAGCGAAGCGTTTACTCTGAGCGACCTCAAAGACAAGCCGAATGCGCCGCGTTGCGATGAGAAGATATGCGAAGCGACGGTGCGTGGCTACGACATCGCGGTAGCCAGGAAAAAAGATGCGCAGAAAGAGCTTTGCGGCAAGGATGTCGATATTGTCATCGTCGAGGATTATATCGACGACGAAGCCTGCGCGGCCATTCCGCTGGTGATAGACCGGCGCTTTCTCAAACATGCCGGCGCGGTGGGCATACGTTTTCCACGGGCGGGCATCGTCATCGATACGTCCGAGGAGCTGCGCGGCCGGCGCCCTTGGGTCCCCTATTAGTTATCTCTTGCCCCTTTGGGAGAGAGGGAATAAGGATTATCCATGACCGAACCCACCCCCAAGCTTCTCAAAGCCAGACGGCGTCACAGCCAGATATTCTCGATACTCGCCGTGCTTATGCTGCTGGTCAGCAAGCCGATGATGGAAAAAGGCGCATTCCCGCGCGAATGCATGTTATGGCTCGGCTACGCGCTGATTATGGTCGGTGCGTTCGGCCGCGCCTATTGCTCGGCGTTCATCGGCGGCCGCAAGAATGACGAGGTGGTGCGCGCCGGCCCATTTTCAATCGTGCGCAACCCGCTCTACGTATTTTCATTCCTCGCGCTGGTTGGCATCGGGCTGCAATCGGGCATGGTGGTCGTGCTGGCGTTTCTGGTTGCCGCTTTCGTGCTGTATTACCCGCTGGTCGTTGTGAAAGAAGAGGA
>JAGVLW010000028.1 GCA_020054105.1 Alphaproteobacteria bacterium
CTCGCTATAGCCGATCAGCTTGTGATTGCTTAGGTCTTTGGCGGTTTTCGGCATGCCGTGCTTGCGGATATAGTCGTTGGCGGCATAGGCGGAATTATTCAGCGTCGTCAGTTGCTTCTGAATTAAATCCGGGTGCTTGGCCGGGAACAGGCGGATAGCCACATCGGCCTCGCGCATGGTCAGGTCGAGTTCGCGGTCATCGACCAGTAGCGTGGCGGTAATATCCGGATAGAGCTCGCAAAATTCGCGCATATGCGGCGTCAGCCAGCTCGTGCCGATCGCCACCGGCGCGGTGATTTTCAGCGGGCCGCGCGGGCGCTCCTTGCTTTCGAGCAGCGCGTTTTCCGCCGCCGTCAGCCGCGAAAACACGTCGCTTACCGTCTTGAACAAAATCTCGCCCTGCTCGGAAAGCAGCAGCCCTCGCGCATGGCGGTGAAACAGCGCTACCTGCAGGTTTTCCTCGAGCGCGCCGATCTGGCGGCTGATGGCCGATTGGCTGAGATTGAGCATCTCGCCGGCGCGCGTAAAGCTCTGCGCGGTGGCGACCGTATGGAAAATCCGCAGCTTGTCCCAGTCCATCATAGGCGTCCTCGCTTGCAGGAGGGATTTGCCGCCTCATTAACCTAAAGAAACGCCCGGTGCAAGCGGATCATACCGGGGGGAGGTATAGTTTTTTCAATGCCCCGCTAAAAACTTCTCGGCTTCCAGCGCCGCCATGCAGCCGGTGCCAGCCGCGGTGACGGCCTGACGGAAGATTTTATCCTGCACGTCGCCGGCGGCGAATACGCCTGGGATGTTGGTTTTGGTGGAGCCGGGCGTGGTGAGGATATAGCCTTCCTTATCCATGCCGATCTGGCCTGCGAAAATTTCGGTGTTGGGCTTGTGGCCGATGGCGACGAACGCGCCGTCGCATTTAATTTCTTTGATGCTGCCGTCCTTTGTGTTTTTCAGCCGCACGCCGGTTAAGCTCAGCGGCTCGCCGCCGCCTAGGAATTCGTCGATGCCGGCATTCCATTCCACCGAGATTTTCGGGTTTTTAAACAGCCGCTCCTGGCCGATTTTTTCAGCGCGCAAGGAATCGCGCCGGTGAATGAGCGTGACTTTGCTGGCGATATTGGCGAGGTATAGCGACTCCTCGACCGCGCTGTTGCCGCCGCCGATCACCACGACTTCCTTGCCCTTGAAGAAAAACCCGTCGCAGGTGGCGCAGGCGGAAATGCCGAAGCCCTGGAATTTTTTCTCGCTCTCCATGCCCAGCCATTTGGCGGTAGCGCCGGTGGCGATGACAACCGCATCGGCGGTATAGGTATCGCCGGATTCGCCGACGGCGGTAAAGGGCCGCTTGCTTAGATCGACGCTGGCGATCATGTCGTCGACCAGAGTCGTGCCGACATGCGCCGCCTGTTTTTCCATCTGCTCCATCAGCCACGGGCCCTGGATCGTATGCTCGAAGCCGGGGAAATTTTCCACGTCGGTGGTGATGGTAAGCTGCCCGCCCGGCTGCATCCCGCGCACCAAGATGGGTTTCAGCATCGCGCGCGCGGCGTAAATGCCCGCCGTGCAGCCGGCGGCGCCGGAACCGATGATGAGAAGTTTGGTGTGGTGAGAAGTCATGAGCGGCTAGCGGCTAGCGGCTAGTGATAGTAAGTTTTCTTACTAGTCGCTAGCCACCAACCGCTGTCAACTTTCTTACAATTTTCCGGCGTTTTTCTTGAGGTATTTGGCAACGCCTTCCTGGTTGGCGGCCATGCCGTCATCGCCGCGCTCCCAGCCGGCCGGGCAGACTTCGCCGTGCTCTTCGTGGAACTGCAGCGCGTCGACCATGCGCAGCGCCTCGTCGACATTGCGGCCCAGCGGCAGGTCGTTGACCAGCTGATGGCGCACGACGCCGTTGCCGTCGATCATGAAAGTGCCGCGGAAGGCAACCGTGCCGCCGAGCAGCACGTCGTAATCGCGCGCGATGGATTTGGTGATGTCGGCCACCATCGGGAACTGCACGTTGCCGATGCCGCCTTTTTCAATCGGGGTTTGTTTCCAGGCCAGGTGGGTGAAATGCGAGTCGACCGACACGCCGATCACCTCGGTCTTGCGCAGCTTGAATTCCTTCAGGCGGTTGTTGAACGCGATGATTTCCGACGGGCAGACGAAGGTGAAATCGAGCGGCCAGAAGAACAGCACGCCAATCTTGCCTTTCTTGGTGACTTTGCCATTGGCGTCTTTCTTAATGCCTAAATAGCTGCAAAGGTTGAAATTTTCTTCAAAGCTGCCATCGGGCATCACGGCTTTGGCGGTAAAATCCGGGGCGGTTTTTCCAACGAGTACGCTCATATGTCATCTCCTAGGTTGCAGGTGGGCCGGGTTGCCGATGGACAAACCCTATGGCTTATGAATATAGTGCCGAAAATCGCCATTGCAAGCCATGAAATTCGTACGGCCCTTCAGCGTCCGCGTTCTTCTCCGGACTCCGGCGGCCGGGGCGACTGCCCATCGACGATTTGCTGCATCATCGTTTCAAATGCCGGGGTTGCATTAGGATCAAACTTCATAATAGATGCCAAATACTCCTGGGCATTTTGAGAACTCGATCTCCTTTTATTAAACATAGGCCAGCGTCTCCTGGCTTCGTCAAGATTTTCCAAAGTTAAATCTTCCAACACGCCCCGAGCCTTTACCATAGGGACAAGGTCAATCGTGTTAACTGAACGATTGTCGCGCAATTGATTGGTAAGTATCCTGTGCGTATCCAGAATGATTTTGGGCGTAAGGGTTTCAAAATGGCGCGATAGCTTCGCCTTCATGGCGGTTGGTATATGGTTTATTCTAAAAAGATTCGTGACGGAACCCGCCGGAAGGCCGGCAGTGTTCGCCGCAATGCACCGGATAAAATTCTGCAAGCGCGTCTCTAGCGGCAAGCCGGATACATCCATTCCCCTGTTATCGTCCGGCATCATAATCGAAAGCGATCGCTCGATCGCACTTACCATCGCAGCGGCGAATTTGGGGGGATCGGTCAGAAGCGACACGTCAAAATCGGCAATGGGTTGGTTGATCATATTTTTGATCAGTTCTATCTGCTGTTTCGCCTTTTGAAGTATTACCTCAGGTGAATAGCCAGCCGCAGAGGCAGCCAGCGCCATATCTACGATCTCGGGGTGAAAAGCACAGTAAGGGATCAACTGGAAAGAGGGGGAGAAATTCTGCTCAGCCAGCGATGCAACTTCCATCATCGCCTGGATGCAGTCATTCGTATCTTTATGCACAGAAGTATTGCTCAACTCTTCCAGAGTCAACGCAATATTGTGTTGTAAATTCCCTGCAATTGTGCCATGCCACTCGCTGTCCCGGACTTGACGATTTAACGATTCTACTTCCTCTTCGCTTACCGGTCCTGTCATGGACTGTTTTTCCAAGTTCATACGATTGGTTTCGGCAACACGCCATTGTTTCAAAGCCGCTAGCCTGATGGCGTTGATCTGCACCCACAGAGTGTTTAACTGCTTGGCGTCGGATATGCTAACCGTTTCGTTTATTTTGCCCTTAACGGCAGCAGCTAGCTGCTCATCCAATCTTTCTTCATTACCCCGCCCCAACGCCTCTTCCACAACCACATCGATAAACGCCGCGGGATTTTGGCGGATCGCGTCTACGGAAAAATTGGTTATTTCGTCCATAAATATCCTTATGCAGCTTGCTTTTGTGGCGTTTTAGGATAGTTAGGAGTGAATTGTAATGCAACAAATAATTAATACTAATTTACTAAACCATGCTGAAATTCCGCAAGCCCGAAACCATTCCGTTGCTGTTTATCATCGCCAGCGTCCTGCTGACCGGCGCGCTGGGCGTGTGGCAGTTGCAGCGGTTGGCGTGGAAAGAGCAGGTCATCGCCGGGATGCACGCGGCGCAAACCCTGCCGGCGCTGGGCACTTTGCCGGAATCGCCGGACAATCTCAGCTACCGCAAAGTCGCCCTCACCGGCCGTTTTCTCTACGACAAGCGCCTGCGCATGATTGGCCGCCAGTTCGGCCACGATGTCGGCTATTTCATGCTCACCCCGTTTGTGCTCGACGATGACGGGCGCATCATCCTCGTCAATCGCGGCTTCGCGCCCGACGGCAGGGAAAGCAAACCCGAGGGGCTGCAAACCGTCACCGGCATCGTCCGGCCGCTGCGCGAAAAGCGGCTATTCTCGCCGGGCAACCATCCCGAAAAAAACATCTGGTTTTATGAAGACATTGCCGCCATGTCGCAAGCCACCGGCCTGACGCTACTGCCGGTCATGGTCGAGGTGACGGGATTGCAGGAAAAAGGCGTGTTCCCCATCCCCGGCGACGGCAAGATCGCCTTTCGCAACGACCATCTGACCTACGCCGTCACCTGGTTTTCGCTGATGCTGGTCGGGCTGGTGATGTTCGGGTTTTATTATCACGAGACGGAAAAAAAGAAATGACGGTTCGCTACATCTCCACGCGCGGCAATGCACCAGCGCTTTCCTTCGCGGATGCCGTACTCGCCGGGCTGGCCAGCGACGGCGGGCTGTATGTGCCAAGCCACATTCCGGCTTTTTCGCCCGGCGAGATCGCAAGCCTGTCGGCGCTGTCTTATCCGGAACTTGCCTATGCGATCGTCTCGCGCTTTACCGATGAGACCATTGCGCCGGAAGCGCTGGAAACCATCATCGCCGAATCCTACGCGCAGTTTCGCCACCGCGCCGTAGCACCGCTTACGCAGCTCGACAACCACACCTTCCTGCTCGAGCTGTTTCACGGCCCGACGCTGGCCTTCAAGGATTTCGCGCTGCAATTTTTAGGGCGTTTGCTCGATGTGATCCTGGCGCAGAAAAAACAGAAAGTCACCGTGATCGGCGCCACCTCCGGTGATACCGGCTCAGCGGCCATCGCCGGCTGCCGCGGCCGCAGCAACATGGACATCGTCATCTTGCACCCGCAGGGCCGCGTCTCCGACGTGCAGCGCCGCCAGATGACCACGGTGGCCGACAAAAACGTCCACAACCTCGCCATCAAGGGCACGTTCGACGACTGTCAGGACATCGTCAAAGCGCTGTTTAACGACGAAGCGTTTCGCGGCAAGCACCATCTAACCGCCGTCAACTCGATCAACTGGGCGCGCATTCTCGCACAAGTCGTGTATTATTTCTACGCCGCGCTCGCGCTGGGCGCGCCGGCGCGCCAGGTGAGCTTCTCGGTGCCGACCGGCAATTTCGGCGACATCTATGCCGGCTACCTCGCCAAGAAAATGGGCCTGCCCATAGGCCAGCTCATCATCGCCACCAACCGCAACGACATTCTCGCGCGCTGCCTGAGCACCGGCATTTACGGCATGGAAGGGGTGGTGCCGACCCTAAGCCCGAGCATGGACATCCAGATTTCGAGCAATTTCGAGCGGCTGCTCTTCGATCTTTACGACCAGGGCGGCAAGCAAATTGCCGAGATGATGACGCGCTTCCGCGCCGATAAGCGCCTCGCGCTTTCGCCGCAGGCGCACCGGCGGCTGCAAAGCGAATTTTCCGCCTGCGCCGTCAGCGACGACGACACGAAAAAAACCATCGCCGACACCTACGCCGCCACCGGCGAGCTGCTCGACCCGCACAGCGCCGTCGGCCTGGCCGC
>JAGVLW010000096.1 GCA_020054105.1 Alphaproteobacteria bacterium
CGGCCTCCGGCGGCGACCGCCGCTTCGTGCCGACGATTGCGCGCGCCTCGGTGGCGGTGGGCGTGGCCGGCATCTTCATGGAAACGCACCAGGATCCCGACAACGCACCCTCCGACGGGCCGAACATGGTCAAGCTCGAGGATATGGAAAAGCTGCTTACGCAGCTAAAGACGTTCGATAAGCTGGCGAAGGCGTTGTAAATCATATTGACAATTGTATATATAAATTGGTATGATTACCATGAGGTTTGAATGGGACAATGCCAAAGCCGCCAGTAACCACCTCAAGCATGGCGTGACGTTTGAATTTGCAGTGGGTGTTTTCTACGATGAAGAATATTTTGATGTCGAAGACGATCGTAAAGATTATGGAGAATTGCGGTTAGCAGCGTTTGGACGGATTAAAAACAGAGTATATGTCGTTACCTATACAAGACGCGAAGAAGTGATTCGTATTATTTCGGCAAGAAAGGCCAATGGACGTGAGCAAAAAAAATATTACGCAGTTTGTGTATGATCCAAAACATCCGCCAAAGATGTCTAAGGCTGCCATGAAGCGCCTGGATGCGATGGGTGATGATGATATTGATTATAGCGATATTCCTGAATTTACCGACGAATTCTGGAAACATGCGAAAATCCTGCGGCCTGCACCCAAAAAAATGGTCTCTTTGCGCATAGAAGAGCCGGTGCTTAAATGGTTTCGTGCGCAGGGCAAGGGCTATCAAGGATATATGAATGCCGTGCTTCGGGCCTTTGTCGAATCGAATAAACGGCCTTGAGGCTCAGACTATGGGCGGAGGCGCTGTAAAACTCAGGAGAGAAACTATGCATGGAATTAAAAGAATAGCGTTATTGCTTTTGATTTTCCTGAATAGCGCAACGGTTGCGAATGCCAACCAGCCTGCTTATCCTATTGTGACATTTGATAAAATTCCTCCAGAACTTATCAAAATTGCTGACGATTATCTTATTTCCATCGTGGGTAAAGAAATTTTTTCCACACATTATAGAAGGCGTCTTGGAAATGAATTTACACCATTTGATCCATTTCAATTGTCATCGTGCACCATATTTACCGGGCATAGAAAAAACTGTTCTATTTTTTATGATTATTTTGGCAACTTGCCGCCGCATGAAGGCTTAACTCTTGCAAACAAGGATAAGACATTACGAGTGCAAGTGGATATCGTTGTTGATAATACCGACGCTCATCCATCCGGATTTGTCACCACTATCAGGGATGGCAAGATAATTTATCCGAACCCAGATATCACTTATGAAGTCGCCTTAAAAACAGCATATGAATTTCTGAAATCTCAACAAAGCAACGATTTTCAAGCTCCTCCATTTGAGGATTTTCTAGTCAATAAGCCTGTCAATAAGTTTGGACGTAAAATAATTTGGTCGCGCTATAGCCACAAAGGGGGGGATAAAGCCATGAACGATCAGGGAAAAGATCAGGATTGGCTATGGGGTTTTCTTTTCAGTTTACCGGCAACCCATGCAGACTGCTACGTTGAATATTCAATTGGCGTTAGTGCGGTTACAGGGAAAATAATCGATCAAAAGCGATCTCCTATTGTGAAAGATACAGGCGCAATATGCTCTTAATGTAATGACCGTGAATAAACGGCCTTAAAACGGCCCTAAGCGTTCTCCCGGTATTTCAGCAAAAATCCGCGCAGGGCGGCCTCCAGGCGGTCGCGCTTTTCGATGATCGCGTCGTCTTCGATGCCGACCAGATCCTGCTGACAATGCCGCAATGCATCTTTGCAGACCAGCGCCAGCGTCTCGATCGGGTCTTCGAAGACCGGCTGGAGGATGCCGTCATCCTTTTCGCTATGGCGGTAATGGTTGTGGAAATGGCGGGGGCCTTTGGTTTCGGCCAGGGCCAGCGACACGGGTGTCACGATATTCTTGAAACGCTGCTGCCAGTATAGCCGCTCGACGTCGCGCTTATTGGCGGTAAAACGGCTCTCTAAGATGCGCATGCACACGCTTTCGAGCGTAATCAGCACTATTTCCAGCTCGTGGTGCAATCCCGCTGCCGCCTGCGGCAACGAAGACGGTTGCTTTTTTTGTGGTTTCGTGCGAACAGAAGCAATCATGACAGCCTCCTGGTAGGGTAGTTCAACGATGTCCAACCGGATAATTATAGCGCAAAACGCGCGCCGCCGCCAGAGTTATAGATAAGGAGTTCTAAGTGACCGATATTATTCATATTCATGCCAGGGAAATTATCGATAGCCGCGGCAATCCGACCGTCGAGGTCGAGGTCGCTTTAGAAGACGGGGCGTTCGCGCGCGCGGCGGTTCCGTCGGGCGCTTCGACCGGCTCGCTGGAAGCACTCGAGCTGCGCGACGGCGACAAGAAACGCTATGGCGGCAAAGGCGTGAAAAAAGCGGTGGCGCATGTCAATAACGACATCAGCGACGCGCTGCTGGGCATGGATGCGGCCGACCAGGTGAAGATCGACCAGGCGATGCTCGACCTCGACGGCAGCGACAATAAATCGAAGCTCGGCGCCAACGCGATTCTCGGCGTGTCGCTGGCGGTTGCGAAGGCGGCGGCGGAATCGGCGGGCCTGCCGCTGTACCGTTATGTCGGCGGCGTCGGCGCGCATATTTTGCCGGTACCGCTGATGAACATCATCAACGGCGGCAGCCACGCCGACAACAAACTCGACATCCAGGAATTCATGATCATGCCGGTATCGGCGGCATCGATGCGCGACGCCGTGCGCATGGGCGCGGAGATTTTCCATGCGCTGAGAGGCAAGCTCAGCGAAGACGGCCACAGCACCAGCGTCGGCGACGAGGGCGGCTTCGCGCCGAAAATCGGCAAGTCCGACGAGGCGCTGTCCTACATCATGCGCGCTATCGAAAGCGCCGGCTACAAGCCCGGCGAAGACGTGATGCTCGCGCTCGACGTGGCGGCAAGCGAGTTTTTCCATGACGGGAAATATGTGCTCGAAGGCGAACATAAAACCTTCGATTGCGGCAAGCTGCTTAAATATTACGAAGGGCTGACAACCAAATATCCGATCGCCTCGATCGAAGACCCGATGGCCGAGGGCGACCAGCTCGGCTGGAAGGAAATCACCGATTTGCTGGGCGGCAAAGTGCAGCTGGTCGGCGACGATCTGTTCGTCACCAACCCGGCGATCCTGGCGCAGGGAATCGAGGCAGGCCTTGCCAATGCGCTGCTGGTCAAACCCAACCAGATCGGCACGCTCACCGAAACGCTGCAAGCCGTGCAGATGGCGCAGCGCGCCGGTTATCGCGCCATCCTTTCGCACCGCTCCGGCGAAACTGAGGATACGACGATTGCGCATCTTGCGGTCGGGACGAATTGCGGCCAGATCAAGACCGGCTCGCTGTCGCGCTCCGACCGGCTGGCGAAATATAACGAGCTGCTGCGCATCGAAGAAGAGCTCGGCGCTTCGGCGCACTTCGCCGGCAGCGCGATTTTGCGCTGATTTCGCTTCCCAAAAGCCCTTGAATTTGCTACTTTCATCGGCTGTATGAGCAGAATTGCCAACCGATTTGTTGACTCCAGGCGTCCCGATTTAAAGCGGGCGATGGGGCCGCTGCTTTGCGTATTCATCCTGTTTTACCTGGGATTCCACATGGTCAGCGGCGATCGCGGCGTGGTTGCCCTGTTCAAGGAATCGCGCAAGCTGGCGGCGCTGGAAGCAGAGTTTACGGCCATTGCCGCGCAGCGCCAGGCGCTGGATAAAAAAGTCAAACTGCTCAGCGACAGCTCGCTCGACCTCGACCTGCTCGACGAGCAGGCGCGCCTCGTGCTCGGCATGGCCGGTAAAAACGAGATCGTGTATTTTCTCAGCGACGAGAAACCCCGATAATTCATTAAGTTGCTGCAATGCAGCATTATTTCGGCGAATTTAATGCTTGCACCGCCTTTATCCATTTTGTATAAAGGCCCGGTATGAAACTCGAAGCCTACCTGACAAAAAATCAAAAAAGCATCGAAGAATTTGCCCAGGAAGCGGGCATTTCCGCGCAGGCAATTTACAAATATCTTCGTGGCGAGCGCACCCCGCGCAAAGAATTTCTGACGCGGGTGGTGGCGGTCACAAACGGCGAAGTCACGGCAAACGATTTTCTCGATTTGCCGCAGCCTTCCGCACAGCAGGAGAAAAAGGGCGCTATGAAAAAAGCAGAACTGCATAGTTTGCCGGTGCGCAAGCCGGTCGGTAAGGAGCTGCTGCTGAAGCTTTACCGCGATATGCTGCTCATCCGCCGCTTCGAGGAAAAAGCCGGCCAGCTTTACGGCATGGGGCTGATCGGCGGCTTTTGCCATCTCTATATCGGCCAGGAGGCCGTCGTCGTCGGCATGCAGGACTGCATCACGCCCAACGACGCCGTCATCGCCAGCTACCGCGATCACGGCCACATGCTGGCCTGCGGCATGGAACCAAACGGCATCATGGCCGAGCTGACCGGCCGCATCGACGGGTTTTCCAAAGGCAAGGGCGGCTCGATGCACATGTTCTCGCGCGAGAAGCATTTTTACGGCGGCCACGGCATCGTCGGCGCGCAGGTGGCGCTGGGCACCGGCATCGCATTCGCCCATAAATACCGCGGCAACGGCGCCGTCTGCCTGACCTATTTCGGCGACGGCTCGACCAACCAGGGCCAGGTGTACGAGTCGTTCAACATGGCGAGCCTGTGGAAATTACCGGTCATCTACATCATCGAGAATAACGAATATGCGATGGGTACGTCGATCAAGCGCAGCTCCTCGACCACCGAGCTATACCGCCGCGGCGAGGCGTTCGGCATTCCCGGCAAACAGGTCAACGGCATGGATGTGGTCGCCGTGCGCGAGGCCGGCATGGAGGCGGTGCGCTTCGTGCGCGAGGGCAATGGGCCCATGCTGCTGGAGATGAAAACCTACCGCTATCGCGGCCATTCCATGTCCGATCCGGCGAAATACCGCAGCAAGGAAGAGGTCGATTCCTATAAGGAGCAGCACGACCCGATCGAGGGATTGAAGGCGACGCTCGTGAAGGAAAAATACGCCAGCGAAGATTCGCTCAAGGAAATGGAAAAAGAAATCAAAACTATCGTGAATGACGCCGCCGAATTCTCCCAGCAATCGCCGGAGCCGCCGGAAAGCGAGCTATGGACGGACGTGGTGGCATGACGGGTATCTTCGACAGGGCGCAGGAAATTGCAGCGCAGTGGTTTGCCGAGCCGCTCTCCATAGATGGTATCGTAGCGAGGAAAGACCGTTTCCGTCAGGATGCGAAAGACGCATTGAGCAATGCTTCCCGGGCAGCTAAGCAAGATATGGTTTTTGGCATGGATGTCATCAACCTTGTTTTGAGCGCGGCACAATTTTATACGCCGGAAAAAACCAAAGATTTACCTAAAGGCACGAAGCTGGCGGATGTAAAATTTACTTCTAAAGATATGGCGCGGGCATTAACGGGGCTGAAACAAGCGTTTTCCGGGGAGTGGCAGAAACAAGGCGGTTTCCTCGTAAAAAAATTTGCCAGTAATGAGGAAGCCGAAGGAATGAAGCGGGCGATTGAAAGCCTGGCGAAGGCATATGGTATTGTGATGTATAATGTGGAAATCCAAGGAAACACGGTGAGGGTTTTCGGCGAGGCAATGAAAAGCCTGCAGGAGAGGGAGATGGGTGGTGCGGTATTATCGGTTGATCCTTCAGGAGGCACAGGCATTGCCGGGAAGATAGGGCCCGGCGGCGGGCGCATTGTCTAGTTATGACGCGCGCCGTGCTGATGATATTTTTGCTCGTATCGGCCAGCGGTTGCTGCAGGACCGATCCGGGCGATTCGCGGGAATTCAATGACTATTGGAACGGCTGCATGGCAACGGCCAAACGTACAAACAAGGAATGGAAAATATGATATGTTCTTATTGCTGGCGGTATTTGTAGTGCTTGTGCTGGCGGGCGTATTTTTCTGGTTGAGCCGTTAAACGCTAAGGAGAATGTTTATGTCGGTACTGTTGTCGGATTTCATCAATAACGCGGCGCGCGCGGGAAAATCGCGCAAGGAAACCATGCAGGCGCTGCGCGAGGCGGGCTGGGCGGAAGATCAGATCAAGGACGTATTCTCGCAATATCACGACGGCGATTTTCCCGTGCCGGTGCCTAGGCCGCGCGCCTATGTGTCGCCGCGCTACACCGCCATCAACCTGTTAATGTTTCTCGTGCTGTATTTGTCCATCTGGGCAGTCGTATCGCTCATCTTTACGTTCCTCGATTATTACCTGCCGGACGGGCTCGGGAAAATGCGCGGGCTGTATCATTCTTCCCGGCCCATTGCCGAGAGCTTGCGCGGATATCTGGCGACGGTGATCGTGTGCGTGCCGCTGGTCGGTATCACTCAGCGGCTGATTACTCGCATGACCGAAAGCAGCGGCAACAAGCAAACCGTTCCAGTGATCCGGCTGAAGCTGATTTCGCTGACGCTGTTTTTCGCGGCGCTCATCCTGCTGGGCAATTTCGTCTGCTTCGTCTATTATTTCCTGAGCGGCGAGTTGGGCATGCGCTTCATCATCAAAGTATTGGTGCTGTCGGCGGTCATAGCCGGCATCTATTATTATTACCGGCCGGAAGTCAGCAGCAACGAGAAAAAGGCCTGACCGATGTCGCCACGCGCTGTTTTAATCATCGCCGCATCCGTATTGCTTATCGTCGGGGGATGGGCGGCCTATATCATCGGATCGCCCGCCCATAACCGTGGGCTGCTGCAAGATCGTCACAGGATTGAGCTGATGCAATGCCTGGCCTGTGCCGCAAAACGGCATTATGGCACGCAAAGCGCCCTGCCGGGCGACAAGGCGGCACTTGTCGCCGCCATGCGCGATGCGCGCAGTAACTGGTGCGCGGAATATAATTGTTCCTTAGGCCACGAAAAGCTCGATAGCGAGCTGCTCGACGCCATCGAATACCAACTTCGCGGCGATAAGGAATATGCGTTGTGCGCTACGTTTATGAACAGCTCACAGGCGCAGGAAAACCAGCGCCGCAAATGGCAGCAGCCTGCATCCAAATTTAAAGAATATCCGGCCGGCGCGCATTGCTTTACGCTTTACGCCCAGCCCTGCAAGAACGCCAACGGAAGCGAGGAACCATGCCGACCCAAACCGTAAGAGAAGCCCTGCGCGATGCGATGGCGGAGGAGATGCGCCAGGACAAAGACGTGTTCGTCATGGGCGAGGAAGTCGCCGAGTATCAGGGCGCTTATAAGGTGACGCAAGGCCTGCTCGCCGAGTTCGGCGCCAAGCGCGTGGTCGATACGCCGATCACCGAATACGGATTCGCCGGACTGGGTGTGGGCGCGTCGATGATGGGGCTCAAGCCCATCGTCGAATTCATGACGTTCAACTTTGCCATGCAGGCAATCGACCATATCATCACCTCGGCCAAGCAACGTTACATGTCGGGCAGCCAGATCGCCTGCCCGATCGTGTTTCGCGGGCCTAACGGCGCCGCGTCGCGCGTTGCCGCGCAGCATTCGCAATGTTACGCCAGCTGGTACGCGCATGTGCCGGGCCTGAAAGTGATCGCGCCTTACGACGCGGCCTCGGCCAAAGGCCTGCTCAAAGCGGCGATCCGAGATCCCAACCCGGTGGTGTTTCTGGAAAACGAGATGCTCTACGGCGAAAAATTCGACGTGCCCGACGATGCCGATTATA
>JAGVLW010000062.1 GCA_020054105.1 Alphaproteobacteria bacterium
CATGGCGTTGATGGCGGCGATGTGGGTTTCGTTGGTACCGCAACAGCCGCCGACGATATGGATGCCGTCTTCCTTCAAAAAACGCTCCAGCCATTTGGCCATCTCGTCGGGCGAGAGCGGGAAATGCACATGGCCCTCATGCATCTCCGGCAGCCCGGCATTGGGCAGCACCGAGATTTTCTTCGGCCAGTTCCTGGACAGCCAGCGCACATGGTCGGCCATTTCCTGCGGGCCAGTCGCACAGTTGAGGCCCATCACATCGACGTTCAGCGCGTCGATGATGGTCGCAGCGGCGGCGATGTCGGTGCCGACCAACAGCGTGCCGGTGGTTTCGACGGTGACTTGCACCATCAGCGGCAAAACGATTTTCGCTTTTGCCATGGCGAGCTTGCAGCCATTGACCGCCGCCTTGATTTGCAGCGGGTCCTGCGCGGTTTCGATCAGGAACACGTCCGCCCTGCCCGCGATCAGCCCCTCGGCCTGCAGCGCGAACGACGCTTCCAGTGCGTCGTAATCGATATGGCCGAGGCTGGGCAGTTTCGTGCCCGGCCCGATGGCGCCGACGACGAAGCGCGGCCTGCCGTCATGCGCAAACTGCGCGATGGCCTCATGCGCCAGTTCGCAGGCGCGCTTGTTGATCTCGAATGTTTTTTCCTGCAAATCGAATTCGCCGAGCGTGAGCTGCGAGCCGCCGAACGTGTTGGTCTCGACGGCATCTGAGCCCGCCGCCAGATATTTGCTATGCACATTACACACGAAATCGGGCCGCGAGAGGTTCAAAATCTCCGAGCAATTCTCCTGGCCCCAGTAATCCTCCTCCACCTTGAGGTCGGCGCCCTGGATCTGCGTGCCCATGGCGCCGTCGAGAAGCAGCACCTGGGAGTCGATAAATTCTAAAAACCGGCTCATGAAATAAAACTTTGGTATTCGTTTACTTGGTTCTATAGTATTTTCGCTAGGCTGAGTCCAGATGTGAAGCGTTTCGAGAACCGTAGCGCAAGCGTATGTTTTTATACGTGCGCAACGGAAGCGCAGAAACGCAAGCAAGCTGGCCAGCCTAGTAGAAAATACTATAGAACATGCCATGGCAAAATCCACAACCCAGTATATCTGCCAGTCCTGCGGCACCATCCACCCCAAATGGGGCGGACAGTGCGACGGCTGCGGCAGCTGGAACACGCTGGTGGCCGAATCGAGCGAGGCGACGCCCAAGGGGCTGACCACCGGCAAGGGCAAGAAGGTCGATTTTGTCGCGCTCGACGAGTCCGCCGAGGATGCCGCGCGCACGGCGACCCATATCGGCGAGCTCGATCGGGTGCTGGGCGGCGGCATGGTCGCCGGTTCGGCCATACTCATCGGCGGCGACCCCGGCATCGGCAAATCGACATTATTATTGCAAACGGTCATCAAAGTGGCGCAAAACGGCCTGCAATGCGCCTATATTTCCGGCGAGGAATCGGTGGCGCAAGTATCTTTGCGCGCGCGTAGGCTGGGGCTTGCCAGCCAAAATGTACTGCTCGCTTCCGCCACGTCGGTGCGCGACATCGTCGCCACGCTCGACGGTATGTCGGCGCCGAAAATCGTCATCATCGACTCCATCCAGACCATGTATATCGACAATCTCGATGCCGCGCCCGGCACGGTGTCGCAGGTGCGCGCGGCGTCGCATGAATTGATAAAATTGGCCAAAAAGCGCGGGCTGACGCTGTTTCTGGTCGGGCATGTCACCAAGGACGGGCAGATTGCCGGGCCGCGCGTGCTCGAGCATATGGTCGACACCGTGCTTTATTTCGAAGGCGAGCGCGGCCACCAGTTTCGCATATTGCGCGCGGTAAAAAACCGTTTCGGCGGCACCGACGAGATCGGCGTGTTCGAGATGAGCGATTTAGGCCTTGCCGAAGTTCCCAACCCGTCGGCGCTGTTTCTTTCCAACCGCCAGCAGCCGATTTCCGGCGCCTGCGTCTTTGCCGGCATGGAAGGCTCGCGCCCGCTGCTCGTCGAAATCCAGGCGCTGGTCGCACCCAGCTATATGAGCTCGCCGCGGCGCGCCGTTGTCGGCTGGGACGCCAACCGGCTGGCCATGATTCTGGCCGTGCTGGAGACGCGCTGCAATATCCGCTTTTCCGACAAGGAAGTGTATCTGAACGTCGCCGGCGGCATCCGCGTGGGCGAGCCGGCCGCCGATATGGCGGTGGCAGCGGCGCTGATGAGCGCGCTTTACGACGTGGCATTGCCGCAAGCCTCTGTCATGTTTGGAGAAATCGGCCTCTCCGGCGAGATACGCGGCGTCGCGCGCATGGAGGCGCGCCTCAAGGAAGCGGAAAAACTGGGTTTTTCGCGCGCCTATACCCCCCCTGCCAAGCCATTTAAGGGTTTGACGCTGCCGATAAAAGCTGTAGAAACTGTAGCCGATTTAGCGCGCGAGCTGTTCGGCGCACCGGCGAGGAAAAAGGCGGTTTCAGTATGATCGAAGCGCAACTCAGTATTTTCGACCTTGTGGTGATTTCCGTTCTGGCGCTGTCGTGCCTGTTTGCGTTTTTCCGTGGGTTCGTGCGCGAGATTTTGTCGCTGGGAGCCTGGATCGGCGCCGGTTTGGTGACGATCTATTTTTTCCCGGAAGCCTCCAAATATTTAAAGCCCTATTTCAAAAGCGAAACCGTCGCCGCCGGTTTTTCGGCGCTGGGTCTCTATATCGTCTCGCTGATCGGCTTTTCGATGATGAACGGGCTGATCATGAAATTCGTCAAAAGCGGCAGCGATGTCGGCATCCTCGACAATCTGCTCGGGCTGTTTTTCGGGGCGTTCCGCGGCGCACTGATTGTCTCGCTGGGTTTCTTCCTGCTGTCGCTGGCCCTGCCGGAAAAGCAATATCCGGAATGGCTGGAAAAATCCGCCACCCGCCCCTATGTCGAGCAAGGCGCCATGTTGCTTGCGAAAGTAGCGCCGCAATATCTGCGCGATATTTCGTCGCTGCAGAAAAAAGCCGCCGACAAAGCGCAGCGTTACCAGCCTGACGATGAGGAAGAAGCGCCCGCCGAGAGCGAGACCGGCACCGGTTACAAGCGCGATGCCGTGCGCCAGATGGACCGGCTGATCGACTCGACGAGCGGCACGCGATGACCCTCCCCTTCGACGATCATTTCCACGAAGAATGCGGTGTTTTCGGTATATTCGGCCATCCTGACGCCGCGGCCCATGCGGCGCTGGGGCTGCATGCATTGCAACATCGCGGCCAGGAAGCGGCCGGCATCGTCAGCTTCGACGGCAGCCAGTTCTATGCCCACCGCGCGTTGGGCCTGGTCGGCGATAATTTCAATTCGGCTGAGGTCATGAATAAGCTCAAAGGCCACATGGCCATCGGCCATAACCGCTACGCTACCACCGGCGACACGCTGCTGCGCAACGTGCAGCCGCTCTTCGGCGATTTTTCCTTCGGCGGGCTGGCGGTCGCGCATAACGGCAATTTGACCAACGCCATGACACTGCGCAAGCAGCTCATCGACATTGGCTGCTTGTTCTCCTCCACCTCCGATACCGAGGTGATCGTACATCTGATCGCGCTTTCCAAGCATGCGCTGGTCGAAGACCGGCTGTTCGACGCGCTGTCGCGCGTCGAGGGCGCCTATTCGCTGGTGGTAATGACCGACGGCATGATGATCGGCGTGCGCGACCCGCTGGGCGTGCGCCCGCTGGTGATGGGCAAGCTCGGCGACGCGGTGATACTGGCGTCGGAAACCTGCGCGCTCGACATCGTCGGCGCGCAATATGTGCGCGACGTCGAGCCCGGCGAGATCGTCATCGTCACCGCAAGCGGCATCCGCTCGCTACATCCGTTTGCCAAGCAGCCGAAGCGTTTCTGCATTTTCGAATATGTCTATTTCGCGCGGCCGGACTCGGTGTCGGAAGGCCAGAACGTCTATGAAACGCGGAGCCGCATCGGCGCTTACCTGGCGCGCGAAGCGCCGGTCGATGCCGACGTGGTGGTGCCGGTGCCCGACTCAGGCATTCCCGGCGCGCTGGGCTACGCCAAGGAATCGCGCATTCCGTTCGAGCTTGGCATCATCCGCAATCATTACGTCGGCAGAACGTTCATCGAGCCGTCCGACCATGTGCGCCATCTCGGCGTCAAGCTCAAGCATAACGGCAACCGCGCCATCTTGGAAGGCAAGCGCGTGATCCTGGTCGACGACTCGATCGTGCGCGGCACCACCTCGAAAAAAATCGTCGCCATGGTGCGCGAAGCCGGCGCCAAGGAAGTGCATATGCGCATCGCCAGCCCGCCGACGACCAATTCCTGCTTCTACGGCGTCGATACGCCGACGCGCGACCAACTGCTCGCCGCCAACCACAACGTGCTGCAAATGGCTGAGCTGATCGGCGCCGACAGCCTAGCGTTCATTTCCCTAAACGCCATGTACCGCGCCGTCGGGGCCATCAACCGCAACCCGGCCTCGCCGCAATTCTGCGACGCGTGCTTCTCCGGCGACTACCCGATCCCGCTGACCGATTTCGAGAATGCCGGCGGCGGCAAGCAGAAGGATCTGTTTGCGGAGGTGTGAATTGGAATTGAAGAACTGGAGAATTGAAGAAATGAGGAAATAAAAAATATGAAAAACAATGCTTCTTCAATTCCTCAATTCCCCAATTCTTCAATTCTCCAAAACCGCATCGCCCTTATCACCGGCGCCAGCAGGGGCATAGGCCAGGCCGTCGCTACGCGTTTTGCGGCCGAGGGCGCGCAGGTTATTCTGGCGGCGCGGGGCAGCAAGGGGCTGGAAGAAACCGACGACGTCATCCGCAGCGCCGGCGGGACGGCGACGCTGGTTGCAATCGACCTCACCGAAGAAACTGCCATCGCGGCGCTGGCGCATTCGATTGCTGCGCGTTTCGGCAGGCTCGACATACTGGTCGGCAATGCCGGGCTGCTCGGCGAGCTGTCGCCGATTCCCCACCAATCGCCGGAAAGCTGGCGGCGCGTGTTTGCCGTCAATGTCGAGGCCAACCTGCATCTGATCCGCCATTGCGATGCGCTGTTGCAACTTTCCGATACGCCGCGCGCCATGTTCGTGTCGTCGGGCGTGACCCAAAGCATTCATCCCTATTGGGGCGCCTATGCCGCCAGTAAAGCGGCGCTGGAGACGATGGTGCAGACCTATGCGGCGGAAACCGCCAAGACCAGGCTGCGCGTCAATTTGATCGACCCCGGCGGCGTGCGCACGCGCATGCGCGCCCAGGCTTTTCCCGGCGAAGACCCGCAGACGCTGCCACCGCCGGAAGCCATCACCGATGTGTTTGTAAAACTGGCCGGGAAGGATATAATGCAGACCGGCGAAACTTTTTTTGCGTATACATGAACCTATCCCGGTAATATTTTTATGACGCGACAGAGGGAATTTTTGATGAAATGCAAGGCGCAAGGCGAAGCCCATAGTTTACGCTACGGGCAAGCCTTGCAACGAAGCA
>JAGVLW010000002.1 GCA_020054105.1 Alphaproteobacteria bacterium
AGAAAATGCTGCGCTCCGCCCTGCAGACGACGGCCATTGGCGCGCTGGCGGCGGCGACGGCGTTTTTCATCGCAAGCTGGATCGCTTAGGGGTTCTTCATGAAACGCAAAAGCTGGTATAACATTTCATTGTTTTTGCCAATGATATTGCCGTTTATTGCGATGCCGCTCTTTCAAGACGGGGGCAAGATTTCCGGTGCTTTTGAAATATTTTCTGCAATATTTTTATTAGGGGTGATCATAGGTGGGCTACCGTATCTATTGTTCGTGATTGGCGTGTGGTGGTGGAGCCGCCATAAGACCGCCGACGACATGAAAAGACTCAGTTATATCGTGCCGGTATTGTTTTACCCATTCTGCGCACTGGGGATTACGTTGATTTCTCTAACAGGGGTGCCAATGGATTCCGGCTTTCAGAAAGTTGCGACAAGTGCTTCCGGTGCATTATTCGCCGGCTTGCTGATGGCAGGATTCGCCATTCCCATCGGTTATTTTTATGTCGGGCTGGTGCATGTGCTGACCAAAATCCTCATGGCCATCCGATTGGTTAAAGACTAGTGTTGGCGGCCTATGCCAAAAACGTGGATTTTTTTTATCGTTGTGGGATTGCCGCTGGTCGTGTGGGTGGCGCTGCGCGATATCGGCCTTGTCGAGCTTTTGTGGTATCAGGGCTATGAGCAGCTATATTATACGCTGAGCGCGTTGCGGGCGAATGCGCATTTTCAGGAATTTTTCGGCGGCTGGCCGCTGCCGGTATTTACCCTTACGGTGATGGTTTATTGGTCGAGCGACGGCGAGGCCGAGACGATCGAAAGCCAGTTTTACCTGCTGCCGCTGGCTTACGTTCCGTTTTCGGTGTTCGGTACGATGCTGGTCAACCGCGAGTTCGATGCGGCGCTGTTTTACATTCATCCGTTTGTGTTAATTCCGGCCGGGTATCTCTATTTGCTCCCGTGGATTTTATTCGTGCGGGTATTTAATAAGCTGAACCTTCTGCTATAACCCATTGATGCCCATCCACGTTGAACAGCAAACCTCGCCTTACAGCCCGCAGCAGCTTTTCGAGCTGGTGGCCGACATCGAGCGTTACCCGGAATTTCTGCCCTGGTGCCGGGCGGCGCGGATCGTGGAGCGCAGGCAGGGGGAAGTGCTCGCCGAGCTGGTCATCAGCCTTGCGCATATAAGCGAGAGCTATGTGTCGCGGGTGGTACTGCATTATCCGCACCGCATCGACGTGACGATGGTCAAGGGGCCGTTTACGCACCTGACCAACCAATGGACATTCACCGCGCTCGATGGCGGCACGCGCATCGATTTCGCGCTCGATTTCAAATTCCGCTCGCGCCTGCTGGAAAAACTCATGGGCTCGCTCTTCAGCCAGGCGACGGCGAAGATGGTGACGGCCTTTAAGCAGCGTGCCGATGCGCTGTATGGGAAGAAATAATAGTTACCTGGCTTTCCCGTCATCGAGCATCGGCGCGAAAATATTTGTGCTCATCCACCGGTCCACGTTTTTGGTCCCGTCGGGAAAGGCCAGGCGCGCGGTAAGGCCCAGTGCGGTGGTGAGTGCCGTGGTCGCGAGCTTTCCCAGGAAAATGACTTTAGTGGGAGACTCGTTGTGGATCACCCATTTCTGCGCGGCGACGTTGCCGGTAATGCCGGTGGCCGCCATGATTGTCGAGCGCACGAGATTTCTTTCCTGGAAGGTTTTCCAGGCATCGACTTTTTGCGCATAATCTGGCGAATCTTTTTCGTCGGCAAATACCCGGTGCGCTACCGAGCTGTAAAGCGGGTCCACCCAGCTTCGCATTTTGCGCGTGCAGCTATGCAGCTGTTCGGGAAAAAGCATCTCAGCCAGCATCAGCGAGCCGAAGCCCGTGACGTCGCCGGCAAGCTCACCGCCAAAATTCTTCCAGTAACCGCCGTAAGCCTCCGGTTTTGCCGAATGGCTGGAATAGTGTTTCTGTATGCGGGAGTTGAGCCAGGGCTCATAGACATTGGCAAACAAGCTTAAAGCGCCGGTTTGGGCGGCATAGGCCATCGTCTCGCCGCGCAATTGCGCGGAAACAGGCTGCTTGCCCGCTGCGTCCGGCGACGGGGGCAAAGGCGGATGTGGCGTGTTGCTGGTCATAGCTATCCATCCTCAGTATAGCCCGATGACGGCGGCGGATGTGTGAATTTTTTGTGACCGTGCGGCAGTAGCCGTTTTTAGCAATGATTACAAACGGATGCGTCTAGAGCGCCAGCGGGTGATCGAGGCCCGCCCGCGGTGCAGCTTATTACACTTGTAAACCTGAAGCATTTTTGCCTTTGTCGCGTACTTCAAAAATGCGCGAAACATCTTTGGGAATTCCCACTTCGCACTCTATTTCCGTGCGCTCGCCATTCAGGAAAACCGGCGGCGTTGTTCCCCTGTATCTTTCAGAAGTCAGAAGCTGCGTTTTATCGCCTTCAACCCGTAATGCCTGGCCTTCATATAAACCCAGCACCGCCACACCCGGATTGAACGCGCAGAATTCCTTGAGGCGCGTATCGCGAGTTTCGCCATGATGCTTTGGATCATGCATGGCATTATCCATGTAATGCACATTGATTTGGGCGCCGATTAGTCCCATGGCTTTGAGGTCGATGACATCGGTAGCAGGGCCAGGCATGTCATTGGTGGTTTTGATAGTTGGGCACACAATATTTGAACCGGCGCTGCTTCCTAAATAGGGCAATCCGTTTTCCACTGCTTTGCGGATGACTTCCAGCGATCCTGTTTTTTGCAATTTATCCAGTAACGTATAGGTATGGCCGCCGCCGACGAAAATACCGCCGACATCTTTCAGCGTTTCCTCCGTGATGCCTTCCGTGGGCGCGCGGATAACGCTGATTCCCATCTTATCCATGCTCGGCTTCACGACATCGGTAAAATAAGCTTCCTCTGACATCCCGCCGGGACGCGCATAGGGTACAAAAAGAACGGGCTTTTTATCTTGAATTGCCTGTGCAAAAAAATCTTTGATCCATGGCTCTGCGAATTCCAGAAAGCCGGGTTTCGGTGCATTGTCAGGCAAATTCCCTGCTGCTTTGCTGCCGGATAGTAAAAGCATGTTCTTTTTGGAGTGTTCGGCCATAGGCTTCCTTTATTTGGGTTAAGCTAGAATAGGCCGCTTGTTTATTAAAGGAAAGTTACAATTTAATGACAATACAGAGAATGGCGGTAGCAGGCACTTGCATTATGACCTACCGGCCGTACATTGCGCTGGCATTGCCGATCGGTATGGGTTGTGCCTGGGTTGACCAAGCAAACCAGATGGCAATACCGAGTAATAAAGCAGTGAAAAAATAACGTATTACTTTTGCTATTGCGGGGGTGTGAAGGTAAGGGCGCATTTTATTGCCGAGAATGGCAATGGCGCCGTGGACGGATGTGGCGATGCCGACATATATGAATGTCATGACGATTGACTGCGGCATGACTGGGCGGGCGGGATCAATAAATGTAGGGAAAACCGTGATATAAAAAATCATGGCTTTCGGGTTCAGCATGTTGGTGATGAAGCCGCGCCGGAAATAACGAACATCAAAGGTGGAAATAATTTCTTGGGGTGACTGGGGCGTCCTCCAATTATCCCAGGCCAGCCAAACCATATAAAATATTCCGGCCCAGCGAAGCGAATGATATAAGGTCGGGCTTTCAAGAATGAGAGCCGCCGACCCGGCGCCGGCAATCAGGCCGATTACCAATAATCCCAGGGCGATTCCCGCCACCGTGGAGAGCCCGGCTTTCTTGCCGTGCACGGAGCTTATCGCCATCAGATAGGTCATATTGGGCCCCGGCGTCAATTCGATGACAAGGCAAGCCAGCAAAAAAGACAAAAAAGCATCTGACATGTGGTTATCTGCGATCCATAAACAAGTCTTGGCAGAGATGAGATTGACACATGGCCTACTTGCCATGTGCCGTCAAGCGGCGGCTCGTCCGCCTTCGCTAAAGCTACGGCGTGACTACGCCGTCAAAATCGTCTTGCTGACGACTTTACGAACCCACTTCGTGAGTAACCTCACATTCCCATTAAAAAAGCCGCTTTTGGCGGCCTTTTTAATGGCGGCGCGTAGCGAACGGATTTCGAACCTACTTACCGGATTTGATTGCGATTGTACGGCATCGAATCAACTATACCGGCAGCAGGATAATACTCGAAATGATCACTTAGGTTTTACTAAGCAGATATTTGTTTGAAGTAAATAAGCAACTGAATCGCCTCTTTGGTGGCATTCCTGCTCAGTTAGGCCGGAAATTCTATCTGCAGTGCATTGTTCATAATAGGCTAGACAACCGAGATCCCATTTAATTTTAAAGCCAGTCCATAAAAACAAAACTAGGAGTGTGGCTAACAAGAAGATTATTATTTTTTTGCCTTTTTTTGTCATTGCACTCTCCTCTATTTTCACTTTTCGAACCTAACGAACCCTTGAGTGAGATTCGAACTCAGAAGATTCATCTTACTTCTGTTTCAAATGGCGGAGGGGATGGGATTCGAACCCACGATACGTTGCCGTATACACGCTTTCCAAGCGGGCGCCATAGACCACTCGGCCACCCCTCCGTTAGGTTTTCTTACGCCTTCAGGCGTTAGAAAACATTACGCCCTCCGAAGCTCGCTTGCGAGCGTAGGACGGGCTTTCTCAGTAATGCACCCCTTC
>JAGVLW010000076.1 GCA_020054105.1 Alphaproteobacteria bacterium
AAAGCGGCGGTGGCGGCGCTTTCCGGTGGCAAGGTAGCGGTCGAGGTGAAGCTGATGCAGATGATCAAGCTGCTGCGCGGCGGCCAACCCGCCAAGATGTCCAAGCGCGCCGGGAATTTTGTCACCGTGCGCGAGGTGATCGATGAGGTGGGCAAGGATGTGTTCCGCTTCATCATGCTCACGCGCAAGAACGACGCGCCGCTGGATTTCGATTTCGCTAAAGTGATGGAGCAGTCGAAAGACAATCCGGTATTTTATGTGCAATACGCCCATGCCCGCGCCCGCTCGGTGCTGCGCAACGCCACGCGCGACTTGCCGGAGGCAACGAAATTGCAGGGTTCGGAGTTTTTAGCACGCCTTGTCCATCCTGAGGAACTCGCCATGATCCGCCTGATGTGCAGTTGGCCGCGCATGGTGGAATCTGCGGCGCTGGCGCTTGAACCGCACCGCATTGCCTTTTACCTGCAGGAATTGGCGGCGTCGTTTCATGGTTTCTGGAACCTCGGCAACGATGACATAATGCTTCGTTTTATCGTAAAAGATGATATAGAAATGACGGCAGCCCGCCTTGCGCTGGTCCATGCGGTATCGCTGGTCCTGGCGTCGGGGTTGATGGTGCTTGGAGTCGAGCCTTTGGAGGAGATGCGGTAATGGGATTCGGTAAACGTGGTCTGCAAGAAGAAAGTGTGGAAGAGTATCATGACGACGAAGTGACGGTGCCACGCTGGTTACCGGTGACGGTGGTGTTCGCCGCTTTCGTCGGGTTCATCGTCCTGGCATGGTATGCGTATTACAGCGGCTCGCAGTCGCTCAAGGAAGACGAATTGGTGGTGGTGGAAGCTGATAAGGCGCCGATCAAGGAAAAGCCAGCCGATCCGGGTGGCATGAAATTTCCCAACCAGGACAAAACCATCTTCGATAATTTTTCGGGCGCGGCGGGCAACCAGCCGAAAGTCGAGCGCGTGATGCCGATGCCGGAAGAGCCCATTGCGAAAAATCTCGACAACTCCGAAACGGTGAGCTGGGTCAACGACAAGCTGCAAGATAACAAGAAGCCCGTTGCCAATGATGTAACACTCGAGGCCGCGCCGGTTGCTTCCGAGGCGCCCGCAGCCATCAAGCAAGTCGATCCGATGCCGAAAAATATCACTGGTGACATTGGCATCAAGACCTATGCGGCAAAACCCGTAGTCGAAGATAAGGCATCCGAAGTGAAGCTGGTGCCGCCTGTTGAGAAAAAAGCGGTGGCGGTGCAAAAGCCTGAGCCGAAACCTGCTGCCGGTGGTAAAGCCAAGGTGCAGCTGGGCGCGTATCATTCGGAAAAAGAAGCGAAGGATGCGTTTGCGAAAATCCAGAAGAAATTTTCCGAGCTGGCCGGCAAAACCCCGACCGTCGTCAAGGCGGATCTGGGCGAGAAAGGCATCTTCTACCGGCTGCGCGTAGGCGGCCTGGCGGGCGCGCCGGAAGCGAAGGCGCTGTGCCAGAAATTATCCGCAGGCGGCCAGGCCTGCATGGTGCCCGTGGATTAATGAGCAAGGCCCAGTCAGCCGTTATTTTTGGCATGGCGGGCACGTCGCTCAGCCCCGAGGAAATCGCATTTTTCGGCGACGTCCAGCCTTACGGTTTTATTTTATTTGCGCGCAATTGCGCGTCGCCCCAGCAGGTGTGTGCGCTCATCGCCCAGCTAAAAAAAGCGACCGGCCGCGCGCAGCTTCCCATCCTGATTGACCAGGAAGGCGGCCGTGTGGCCAGGCTCAAACCGCCGCATTGGCCCGCGTTCCCACCGGCGAAAATGTTCGACGAACTTTACCGGCGCGATCCGGCGAAAGCCACGCGCGCGACCTATCTCAACGCGCGGCTGATCGCGCATGAATTGTCGGCGCTCGGCATCACCGTCGATTGCGCGCCGGTGGCCGACGTGCCGGTGGCCGGCGCGCATGACGTGATCGGCGACCGCGCCTTCGGCCATACGCCGCAGCAGGTTGCCATATTGGCGCGCGCGCAGGCGCAGGGGCTGCAAGATGGCGGCGTCGTTTCGGTGCTGAAACATATTCCCGGTCATGGCCGCTCGCTGGCCGACAGTCATGAGCAATTGCCGGAAGTGCATGCCACGCTCGCCGAGCTGCGCGCGAGCGATTTCATGCCGTTTAAAATGCTCGCCGACCTGCCGATGGCGATGACGGCGCATGTGCTTTATCCGGCGCTCGACGAAAAAAACATGGCGACGCTGTCGCTGAAAATCATCGCGCTTATCCGCGAGGAAATCGGCTTTGCCGGGCTGCTCATGTCCGACGATATTTCGATGAAGGCGATGCGCGGCGATTTCACGCAGCGCGCGCGCGAAGCGCTCGCCGCCGGCTGCGACGTCGTGCTTCATTGTAACGGCGACATGGCAGAGATGCGCGCCGTCGCTAAAGGTGTTGCGGCACTTTCCGGCGCATCGCTTGCGCGCGCGCAAGCGGCGATGAAACATGCGGGCAAGCCGACGCCGTTCGATATGATGGCGGCCAGGCAGGAATGCGCGCAATTACTGGCGGAGACGGTGAATGCCTGAATGGCTCCTCGATGCCTCGGCCTGGGTGCTGCCGGTGGTGCTGGCGATCACGCTGCACGAGGCGGCGCATGGCTGGGTGGCCGAAAAATTCGGCGACGACACGGCGCGGGCCGCCGGGCGGGTGACGTTCAACCCGCTCAAACATATCGACCGTTTCGGGACGATATTATTGCCCGGCCTGTTGCTGCTCATGCAAGCGCCGTTCCTGTTCGGCTACGCCAAGCCGGTGCCGGTGGATTTCCGCCGCCTGCAGCCGCGGCGGCTCGGCATCTTCATGGTGGCGATCGCGGGTGTATTGGTCAATTTCGCGCTGGCGATCATAAGCGCCCTGCTGCTGCATAGCGAGCGTTGGGTGACGCCGGAAGAGGCGCCGTGGCTGTTCCAGAATCTCTATCATTCGCTGCTGATCAACGTCGTGTTAATTTTATTCAACCTGCTGCCCATCCTGCCGCTCGATGGCGGCCGGGCGGTGAGTGCGCTGCTAAGCGGGAAGGCGCGGTACTGGTATGGCAAAACCGAGCGTTACGGCATTCCTTTTATCTTGCTCGTCCTGATGATTCCGCCGCTGCTGCTTAATTTCAGCCTGATCGGCCTGGTGATCGGCGAGCCGGCCCTGTGGCTGGTCGAGCAAATCTTGTGGCTAACCGGCAATGGCAGCGGTATAACCTAATAGGCTTCATGCATATCTCTACTACAGCGGGAAATCTGCTTGGGATGGAGCCTCCTCGCAACACGTCATGTATTTAGGTATACACTCGTGTTACTCGGTATCCATCCCTGCGCGCTTTCCGCGCCGTAGCGAGATAGGCATGAAGCCTAGTAAATAACCAAGGAGTAGAGACGATGGGAATGAGTCTGTGGCATTTATTGCTGGTGCTGGCGGTGGTGTTTATCGTGTTTGGCGCCGGAAAGCTGCCCAGGGTGATGGGCGATATCGGCAAGGGCATGCGCAATCTGCGCGAAGGCCTCAAAGGCGAAGACGAGCAAGCCAGGCTGGACGATAAAGAAAAAAAATAGAGCGCAAAGCCTATGTTTGACCTTTCGCTGGCGGAAGTGCTGCTCGTCGTGGCGGTGACGGTGGTGTTCATCGGCCCGAAAGAGCTGCCCGTCGTGCTGCGGGCGATCAGCAAATTCATGCGCTACCTGCGCTCGCTCGCCGGCGACATCCGCAAAATATTCGACGATCTTGCCAAGGAATCCGGCGCGAAAGAATTCGAAGACGACATCAAGATGATCCGCGGCGACGACGGCAAGCTCTACGAATCCTACGACATGACTTATATACATTCCTCCCCCTCTCAGGGGGAGGATAAAGGTGGGGGTTAAGCCGCATGACAGCTAACCCTCACCCAAATTCTAACCCTCACCCTAACCCTCTCCCTGAAAGGGAGAGGGAATTAGAGAAGCAGCCGCTGATCGAGCATCTGATCGAGATGCGCCGGCGGGTGGGCTATTGCCTGCTTGCCTTCATGGTCGCGACGATTGTCTCTTACGGCTTTGCCGGCGATATTTATGCGTTCCTGGTGCAGCCGCTGGCCGATGCATTTCCCGATCCGCAGCATCGCCGCCTGATTTATACCGGCCTGACCGAAGCGTTTTTCGCCTATCTGAAACTGGCGGTGTTTGCGGGATTTTTTCTTTCGTTCCCGGTCATCGCCGCGCAGCTTTATTTGTTCCTGGCGCCGGGGCTTTACAAGCGCGAGCGCGGGGCCATCGTTCCGTACCTGGCAGCGGCGCCGGTGCTATTTTTCATCGGCGCGGCGTTCGTGTATTATCTTATTTTTCCGGCGGCGTGGCGGTTTTTCCTCGGCTTCGAATCGCCAGGCGCGGCCGGCGGCCTGCCCATCCAGCTCGAGGCCAAGGTCAGCGATTACCTCAACCTGTCGATGCACCTGATCATCGCGTTCGGCCTCTCGTTTCAGTTGCCGGTAGTGCTGGTGCTGCTCGTCAAATCCGGCCTGATCTCGCTTACGACGCTCAAGCGCGGGCGGCGCTACGCGATTGTCATCATCGTTACGGTCGCGGCGTTCATCACCCCGCCCGATATTTTCAGCCAGATTGCGCTTTCGATCCCACTCTATGTGCTGTATGAGATTTCGATTTTACTATGTAAAGAACGATAGGACAGGCCATGCACGACATAAAATTCATCCGGCAATCTCCCGAGGCGTTCGACGCGGCATTGGCGCGGCGCGGGCTGGCGGCGCAGTCGCCTGCCATCTTGAAGCTCGATGAACAAAAGCGCAGGCAGCAGACCGAGCTACAGGAGCTGCAAAGCCAGCGCAATGCGCTCGCCAAGCAGATCGGCGAGGCCAAGCGCAAGGGCGAGGATGCGAGCGCCGTCATGGAAGAAGGCAAGCGTATCGGCGAGGCGGTGGCGGCAATGGAAGCGACGCTTGCGGCGCGCGGCGAGCTGGAAACGTTGCTGGAAACGCTGCCCAACCTGCCTGCGGAAGATGTGCCGCAAGGCAAGGACGAGAAAGACAATAAGCAGATTCGCGAATGGTCGCCAGACCCCCTCCCTAACCCTCCCCCGCAAGCGGGAGAGGGGATTAAGTATAGGCTGCATGACGAGCTGGGCGCGGCGCTGGGGCTGATGGATTTCGAGGCGGCGGCTAAGCTTTCCGGCGCGCGGTTCGTGGTGCTCAAAGGCGCGCTGGCGAAGCTGGAGCGGGCGTTGGCAAGTTTCTTTTTAGATAGGAATGTCGCTGTCGGCTACACGGAAATCGCGCCGCCGTTTCTGGTGAAAGATAACGCGATGTACGGCACCGGGCAGTTGCCGAAATTCGCCGAGGATTTATTCAAGACGACCAACGATTTTTGGCTCATCCCCACCGCCGAAGTGCCGCTGACCAACCTGGTGGCCGATGCGATTCTGGAAGAAGAAAAACTGCCGCTGCGCATGACCGCTTACACGCCGTGCTTCCGCTCGGAAGCGGGCGCGGCGGGCAAGGATACGCGCGGGATGATCCGCCAGCACCAATTCTCGAAAGTCGAGCTGGTTTCCATTACGACCCCGGAACAATCGAAGGAGGAGCACGAGCGTATGACCGCGCAAGCCGAATCGCTGCTGCAGGCGCTGGGCCTGCCTTACCGCACGATGCTGCTATGCACGGGCGATATGGGATTCTCGGCGGAAAAAACCTACGACATCGAAGTGTGGATGCCGGGGCAAAACGCCTACCGCGAGATTTCCAGCTGCTCGAATTGCGGCGCGTTCCAGGCGCGGCGCATGAAGGCGCGCGCCAAGGCCAAGGGCGCGAAGGACACGCAGTTCGTCCATACGCTCAACGGCTCGGGCCTGCCCATCGGCCGCACCATGGTCGCCATCATCGAGAATTACCAACAGGCCGATGGCAGCATCGTCGTGCCGGAGGCGTTGCGGCCTTATATGGGCATTGACGTGGTTCGTGCCTCGTGACTCGTGCCTTGCATATGAAAAAGAATCACGAATCACGAGCCACGAGGCACGAGCCACGCATCCTCGTTACCAACGATGACGGTATAGGCGCGCCGGGGCTGGAAGTTTTGGAGCGCATTGCCAGGGCCATTTCCAGCGACGTGTGGGTGGTGGCGCCGGAGACCGAGCAGAGCGGGGCGGGGCATTCGCTGACGCTGCACGTGCCGGTGCGGGTGCGCAAGATCGACGCGAAACGCTATGCCATCAGTGGCACGCCGACCGATTGTGTACTGCTGGCGCTGAAGGAGATCATGCCCAAACGCGCCGATCTCGTGCTTTCGGGCGTCAATCGTGGGTCGAATGTCGGCGACGACGTGACCTATTCGGGCACGATCGCGGCGGCGATGGAAGGCACCATATTGAACGTGCCGTCGATTGCGCTGAGCATGCATTATGACGACCCGGCGAAGATCCACTGGAAAACCGCCGAAAAATTCGCGCCCGACCTGATTAAAAAATTGCTGGCGCAAAAATGGCGGCCCAATACGCTCATCAACATCAATTTCCCCAACTGCACGCCTTCGCAGGTAAAAGGCATCGAAGTCTGCCCGCAGGGCAAGCGCAAGATCAGCGTGCTGCTGTCGGAGCGCGTCGATCCCAAGGGACGGCCTTATTATTGGCTGGGCGGCGAGCGCGACGATACGCCGGAAATCGTCGATGTCGACATCGATTTCCTGCATAAGGGCTTCGTCACCGTCACCCCCATCGGCATGGACCTGACCGACTATAAGGCGATGGAAATCGTCAGAAAAACCCTCGGTAGTTAAATAAATATTAAGGGTTGGTGGCTATTTTGGGTAGCCGTGAATCCAAGCAAACCGCGCAATCCATTTCACCATACGCCGGCGCCACCGAGCGATCAGGATGCCGTGGCCAGCCGCATCCGCCTCATCATGAAGCTGCGCACCAGCGGCGTGCAAAACACCGACGTGCTGGCCGCCATCGAGCATACGCCGCGCGAATGGTTCGTCGAAGAAGCGTTCACCGACCATGCCTATGACGACACGGCGCTGCCGATTGCCGCCGGCCAGACGATCAGCCAGCCCACCGTCGTGGCGTGGATGACGGCGGCCCTCGAGCTGACGCCCGCCATGCGCGTGCTCGAGATCGGCACCGGCTCCGGCTACCAGGCGGCGATCCTGGCGCGGCTTGCCCGGCGGGTTTATACCATCGAGCGCCACCGCGAGTTGTTCCTGGCGGCGCAGGAGCGGTTCAACCGGCTCAAGCTCACCAATATCGTCACTAAATGCGGCGACGGCGCCAAGGGCTGGAAGGAAGCCGCGCCGTTCGAGCGCATCATCGTGACCGCCGCCACCAAGGAAATCCCGGCGGTTTTGCTGGAACAGCTCGCGCCCGGCGGGGTGATGGTCGTGCCGGTGGGCGGCAGCGTCGCCGACCAGATTTTGCTGCGCATCCGCAAGGATGAAAGCGGCAACATCGCCACGCAGCACCTGATGAATGTGCGTTTTGTGCCACTGGTCGAAGATAAATAGGCGCAATTGCTCGCGCTTGCCCCGGTTATTCACGCTTTTTTAACCGATTTTCTTGAGACTCAGACTGTCATCAGCTTTATTCGTGGGGAAATGTATGTCGCGTATTCTTACTCGCACGGCGCTTGCCGCCACCCTGTTTTGCACCGCCGCCTGCACGCAAACGCCGGTGCAGGTCGAGATGAAAGGCCACCAGGTATTTTTGAAATCCGGCGAATATACCGATTACGCCGCAAGCGATACCGGCAGCCGCAGCGCGCCGAAAAGCGAAGCCTCCTATCAGGCCTATGCGCCGGCGCCGGTCTATGCCAATACCAGGCCGGTGTCGCGGGAAACGCAACAGACGGCCGGCATTTCGTCCATCGGCGTGTCCGACCTGACGCCGCCCGCGAAAGCCGCGCCCGCGGAAAAAACAATTGCCAAGGAATCGCCGAAACCGGCTCCCGTCGTGCAAACCGCCAGCGTTAATCCCTGGACCAAAAAACCGCGCAGCGACGATGAGCAGGTGGCTTCTGTTGTAACCGCGAAGGAAAACCGCATCGTGGTCGAAAAAGCGTCGCATTCGGCGGGGTTCGTGTGGCCGGTGAATGGCAGGAAAGTCGTTTCGGGCTTCGGGCCGAAAGGCCGCGGCAAGGCCAATGACGGCATCAACATCGCATCAAACGAGGGCGAGCCGGTTTGGGCGGCGGCCGACGGCGAAGTGGTCTATGTCGGCAACGAATTATCGGGCTACGGCAACATGGTGCTGATCAAGCATGGCGGGGGCAAGACCAGCAGCTACGCCCATATGAGCCGCGCCAGCGTCGATAAATACGACCGCGTGAAGCAGGGCGACATCATCGGCTATGTCGGCTCGACCGGCAACGTCAAATCGCCGCAATTGCATTTCGCCATCCGCGACGGCAAAGACCCGGTCGATCCCAGGAAATATTTAAGCAGCAGCGTGGCGGGATTATAGTTTTACGATCTTACAACCGAGGGCGACGATACTGCTTGTTGTGCGCAATAGTTGCAAAAATCATCGAGTAATTGCGGATGTTCCTGGATGACATGCGGAGGAATTGATATATCCTTTGGCGTATTCGATGCCAGCACGCCTTCCAGTTCCTTCGGGGAGGCGCTGTAATGCTTGCCTTCCTTAAGCCCGTTTGCGTTCATGATGGCGATAATTCGCCGATATACCGGAAGAGATTTTATACCTTCAATAGTGATTCCGTCCATGTTCGCGTAGATGCTTCTTATTGCAAACGATACCACCCCTGCACTATGTAAGGGCCAGGATTGCGCATTGCCGAGATTTGTAAGAGCATTTCCGATTCTGTCTTTAAACTCATTGATCTGCGGCGTGGAAAAAAACTCCTTGTTTTGCCCAAAAAATTCCGGATCTTTTAATTGCGCATCAACGTAGTTTCTGGCGCAAGGCGGGTCTAAATCCATAAAGGGAATGGTAGAGCTTGAAAGCAAGCTACTCACGCAACCCAGCATTTCTTCGCTGGGATTTTCCAGGGCGACGCCATAAATGATCTTATCGTCCTTCTGATCCGGAAACGGCACGACGGGGACGGAAACGGAAAATCCGTGCTGTTGAAGGTGATTTTGAATTGCTTTGGAGAGTAGGTATGCATCGTCCTGAAGGGCCAAAGCGATATATTGCAACCGATCATCTGGAGGAGTGTCTGTCATATATTTATAAGTAGCTTCAGGCGGCGAAGATCACAAGTATAATTAATGGAATTTAATATTATCCGGGCGTTCGGGGAATGGCCCCGAGGCGCTCCGGCTCGGTATGCGCGCCGGGGGTGAGGGCGGCTAAATAGTGCGCCAGTTCTTTGGGATGGCCGGGGTCTTGGTCGATGCGCGCGCGGCAGAGCTGGTAGGGCGTGAGGCCGGCGTCGTAGCGCACTTGGTGTTTTCCATAGCCGGTTTCATAGGGCTGGGTGGTTTGCGCGTGCATTGTCGCTGGCTCCAGATAGTTTCTCAACATATGCAAGACTTCCAGCCGGCCGGGCATGACGGCGGCGACGTGCAGCAGGTTCCAGCCGCTATCGTTGACGACGCTGCGGTCGGCGTCATGGGCAATCATATTTTCCACAGTTGCCGCATCGCACACTTTGCAGGCATAGGTGAGCAAGGTGGAGTGATATTTTCCCGACGGGGTGTTGATGCCGTGTTTAGGCCATTTTCTTTGCCCGGGTGGCCTTTGCGTGTCGGCGAAGGCTTCTTCGGTCAAGAATTTGAGCGCCTGCAGCCCGTTGCTTGCCGCATGGTTGAAGGCGGTCATGCTTTTATTATCCATCGCATAGGGATTGGCGCCGAGGCCGATCAATTCGCGGACGCGTTTTACATCATCCTGCGCCGCCGCATGGCGTAGCCAGGCGTCACGCTCGTTTTTGGAGATATAAGCCTCAGCCAAGGCGTTTCCCTATTCTTCCGGCGAGATCCTGGATGAATTGCCAGGCGACCCGGCCGCTGCGGGCGTTGCGGGCGGCGGCCCATTCCACGGCCTGGCGGTCGAGCTCCTCGGCGGGAATTCCCAGCTTGTAGCGCTCGGCGTAAGCTTGGGCGATGGCCAGGTATTGCGTCTGCTGGCAGGGCAGGAAATGCAGCGACAGGCCGAACAGGCCGGGCAGGGGCGAAGTGCCATCCGAGCTTTGGCCGGGCTGGCCGGTGGTGGCATAGCAGAGTATGTGGTCGGGCCGGGCCTCGATGCCGCCTTCGAGCGCACTCAGCGGCGCGCAGGCCTCGAGCGGCAGGTCGTCGCAAAACACGATGAAGCGCCGGATGACCCAGCCGCGCAGCAATTGGACAAGCTGCGGCAGGGTGGCAAGCTCGCTGCGGGCGATTTCGATCAGCACGATGCTATGCGGCGTTTCGCGGTTTACCTGCGCCCAGACGGCCTTGACGAGCGCGCTTTTGCCCATGCCCGGCGCGCCCCACAGCACCGCATGGTTGGCCGAGAAACCCTTAGCGAACTGGCTTGTATTGGCCAAAAGCGCGTCGCGCGCGGCATCGATGCCTTTGAGGCTGGAAATATCGACCTGCTGGGGAAAGGCCACCGGCAGCAGCGTTTTCGCCTGGCCGTCCCAGAGATAGGCGTCGGCGCTCTTGACGTCGGCAGGCGGCGTCGGTTCGGGCAGCAAACGCTCGATACCCACGGCGATTCGCTGCAACATTCGTATTTCATCTTGCGAGGTCATCTTATATACCTTCTATCCGGCCACTTATTGGCGGTAACAATAATAGAATGCCTAAACAATTAAAACCACTTTCGCAGCGCATTTTCGTCGCCATCGCCAGCTACCGCGACAACGAATGCACCAATACGCTCGCCGATATGTTCGCCAAGGCGGCCAAGCCTGAGCGGATTTTCGCCGGCGTCTGCCTCCAGCTCGACCCGAAAACGGATGCAGATTGCGCGGTAACGACGAACCGGCCGAAACAGGTGCGGCTCCAGCAGATCCATCATACGTTGAGCAAAGGCGCCAACTGGGCGCGCGGCGAGGCGATCCGGCTGCGCAAGGACGAGGAATATGTATTGCTGATCGACAGCCACATGCGCTTTGAGCCGGGCTGGGACGAGGCGTTCATCGACATGCTGGCGCGCTGCCCCGCCGATAAGCCGATCATTTCCGCCTACCTGCCGAAATACGAGCTGCCGGACAAGCGCGATCGCCGCACAGACGACAAGCTGCGCATCTGCGTGCGCGGGCTGGGCGAGGCGAACGACCCGCAGCTTTTGCATCTGACGGCGCAGTCGGTGCTGCTGTCCGACCGGCGCAGCGGTCTGTATCCGACGCCTTTCGTGATTTTCAACTGCATTTTCGCGAAAGCGTCGCTGTTCGACGAGGTGCCCATCGACCCGCATTTCCAGTTTTACGGCGACGAGATCAGCTTCGCCGCCAGGCTGTGGACGCACGGTTACGACATCTTCCAGCCCGACCGGCTGGTGATGTATCACCGCTGGGCGCGCCAGGAAACCATGCATTTGCAGCATTACCGCGGCCTGAATACCCCGCAGAGCCGGCAATCGCTGGCGCGGGTTCGGCATTTGCTGGGCTTCGAGACGGCGAAACAGCTTGAGGATATCGCCCAAATTGCGCAATATGGGCTGGGAAATGCGCGGCCTCTGGCCGGTTTGTGGGAGATTGCCGGCATCGACTGGCAAGCCCACACCGTAAATGAAAGCGCGCTGGAAGGACATTGGAACATGGCGGCAGGCCGGAAAAAAAGCAAAGGCAAAAGCGTCGCCAAGCCGAAAGCGGCGCGCAAAGCACCGCGGATTTTCGTGCAGATCGCCAGCTACCGCGATCCCGATTGTCAGCATACGGTCAAGGATTTGTTCGATAAAGCGGCGCATCCCGAGCGGATTTTCGTGGGGATTTGCTGGCAGAGCGTCAAGAAGGAAGACAAGGCCTGTTTCGAAGTGCCGTATCCGCGCCCAAAACAGGTGCGCGTGCTCGACATCGATGCGAAGAAATCGCAAGGCGTGTGCTGGGCGCGCGGCTTGACACAAGGCCTGTGGGAGGGCGAGGAATTCACCTTGCAGATCGACAGCCACATGCGCTTCGAGCCGGGCTGGGACGAGACACTGCTTTCGATGTGGGCCGAATGCGAGAACCCAAAGGCGGTGCTTACCTGCTATCCGCCGGGCTTCACCCCGCCCGCCGATTTCCAGCGCGAATTTATTTTCGGCATGTCGGCCAAGGAATTCGACAAGCACGGCATCTTCCTGATGAAGGGCGCACCGGCGTTCAAGCAGGGGCAATTCCCGCCAAAACCCATAGTTGGTGCTTACTTAAGCGGCTGCATGTATTTCGGCCCGGCCGGCATGATTGCCGACGTGCCCTACGACCCGCATCTGTATTTTTTCGGAGAAGAGATCACCATGGCGGTGCGGTTATGGACGCACGGCTACGATTTTTACCACCCGAACAAAATGTTTATTTTCCACGACTGGGACCGCAGCAAGCGGCCGACGCATTTTTCCGATAATAAAGACTGGACGAAACAAAACGACCGCTCGGTCGCGCGCGTAAAACATTTGCTGAAAGCAGAGCTTTCCGCCGATAAGAAAATCGTCGCCGAGCTGGATAAATACGGGCTGGGAACGGTGCGCAGCCTGGAGGAGTATCAGGAATATAGCGGCGTCGATTTCGCCAAGAAAACTTTCAACCTCATCGCTACCAAAGGCAGCTACGCGCCCTACCAACCCACGAAAATAAAAAGCGAGCAGCCGCGCATTTTCGTGCAGATCGCCAGCTACCGCGATACGGAATGCCAATGGACGGTGAAGGATTTGTTCGACAAGGCCGCGTATCCGGATCGCATCTTCGTCGGTATTTGCTGGCAATTCGACGAAGCCGAAGACCAGGATTGCTTCCAGATTTCGACGCGGCCCGACCAGGTGCGCGTATATCCGGTCGATTGGCGCGAGTCCGACGGTGTGTGCTGGGCGCGCCACCAGACGCAGCTTCTGTGGGAAGGCGAGGAATATACGTTGCAGATCGACGCGCATATGCGCTTCGTGCAAGGCTGGGACGAGCTGCTGATCGCCGAGCTTAACGCCTGCGATGCGCCCAAGCCGGTGCTGTCTTGCAGCCCGGCGGCGTACCGGCCGCCCAACCAGCTTGAAGTCGATCCGCGCCCGACGGTGCGCCGGGTGATGCCGTTTTTCCGCGACGGCAATATTCGCGGCAAGGGCGAGCTGCTCGAGCGCGTGCCGCCAAAACCCCTCAACGCGGCATTCGTTGCCGCCGGGTTCGTATTCTCGCGCGCCGAGATCATCGCCGAAGTGCCCTACGACCCATACCTCTATTTCGACCAGGAAGAAATCTGCTACGCCGCGCGGCTCTATACGCATGGCTGGGACGTGTTTTCCAGCCGCAAGCCGCTGCTCTACCATTATTACAACATGGATCCGGGCAAGACGGTGCGGCCGCTGCATTGGCGCGACCTGCGCGAGAAGCATGGGGATAAAATCCGCCGGCTGCACGATCGCGGTCTCAAGCGCTTCAACCACCTGTTCGGCCATACGCCCTCGCGCGATTCGGACATCATCCTCGAGATGGAAAAATACGGCTTCGGCGCCGTCAGGATGCTGGCCGATTTCGAAGCGTATTGCGGCATCGATTTCAAGCGCAAGATCGCAAGCGAGCGGGCGCTGCGCTGCGAGTTCATCAAGGATTTGAAGCTTTACCGCGACCGCCCGATCGACATCGACGCTACGCCGGAAAATACCGGCCAGCCAATGCTTCCGGCGGCGACGCCCATGCGGATGCTGGAGCCGGGCGATTTCGCGCCGCTGATCGAGGCGCTCGACACGCAAGGCAGCAAGCGCGGGCTCGAAGTCTATGGCGGCAAGCACGCGATGCTGTTTTTCCTGCCTGCTGCCGACATGGCGTATATGGCGGCGTTTTTCCCTTTGCTGCATCAGCTGACGACGCAGCAAAGGCTCGACGTCTGGCAGATTTTCATCGTCGATGCGCCGGTGGCGGCGCTGGCGGCGATCAAGGAAAAACTCAAGATACCGCATCTGCTCTGGGCCGATCCCGAACGCAAGATCGCGCGCGCTTTCGGCGTGGCGCAGGCACCCGCCGCCTTCCTGCTGAATAATAACCTGCGTATCATCCACAGCTACCGGCCGCAGCTGCCGGCGCAGCTGGTGCAGGCGGTGGTGAATGATTGCCGCGATGCGCTGACCGACCACCAGATAAAAACCCGCGATGCGGCGGTCATTTCCGAGATTGCGCCGGTGCTGATCGTGCCCGACGTGTTTTCGCAGGAGCTGTGCGACCGCTGCATCGCGGCATTCCGCAGCGGCCGCACGTTCGACGGCACGGTCGGGGCGGAAGCGAGCCTCGCCTACCGCCCGAACGCCAAGACGCGCACCGACCATGTGGTCGAGGCCGCCTTGCGCGACGTGATCGACGAGAAGCTGTCGCGCGCGCTGTTTCCTGAAATAGAAAAAGTGTTCGGCGTCGCCATCACCCACCGCGAGAATTACAAGGTCGGGTTATATACGGGAGAGAAGGGCGGGTTTTTCCGCCAGCACCGCGATAATTTCGACGCGCCGCTGGGCTATCGGCGTATCGCGCTTACGATTCATTTGAGTGACGATTACGAGGGCGGCGGCCTGCGCTTTCCCGAATATGACGAGCATGTGTACCGCCCGGCCAAAGGCAGCGCGATCGCTTTTTCCTGCTCGACGCTGCACGAGGCGCGGCCGGTCGTCAAAGGCGATCGCTTCATCGTCGTCGGGTTTTTGCACGGGCCGCAGGAAGAGGCGTTCCGCAAGCATTACCAGGCGTCGCAAAACCTGCCGCTTAAAACGCACGAATATATTCCCAAGCTGTGGGATTTCGGCGATGCGCCGCGCGGCCGCGATTTTTACCGCAACTGGCAAGCGCAGCAGGTCAGTTATGAGGGAGCGTCCTCCAGCGCGCCGGCATTGCGGCTGAAACCAAGCCTAACATCATGCTCGTTACGCGTGACGGGCACCGGGCGAAGAAAGTATTCGAATCGCGGCAGTCGATGATTTTCGACGATTTCCTGCCTGAAGATGTCTATCAGCGTTTGCAAAATTATGCGCTGACCACCGACTACGAGTATATCAATACCAAAGGCAAGATCGCCCGCGCCTGGCATGTGCATGACGGCTTCCCGCTGCGCAGCGCGCTCAATGCGTTTTACCACGCCAAGGGCACCGAGCAGCCCAAGGGCGATCACGTCTACCCGACCAAGACCGACATGGATGTGTTTATCGACCATCTGCTCGCCGCCCAGCCGCATGTCGAGCGGCTCACCGGCAAGGAAGGCAGCGGCTGGGGCCACGTCTCGGCGACCGCCTGGATCTACCCGCAAGGCACCGGCCTTTCGATGCACGATGACGGGGCGGGGGTCTATAGTGGCGCCTATGTGTATTTCCTAAATCCCGTCTGGAAGCCGCACTGGGGCGGGCTTTTGCTGATGATGGAAGACGAGGCCAACCAGCAGATATATACCCATCGCAAGACGCTCGACCAGGTCGATTATTACAAGCGCAACTGGCTGCATGCCAATAATCTCGACGCGATGCTGATGGAGACGGGCTTCGCCAAATGCATCTTCCCCAAGCGCAACCGCATGGTATTTATTGCCAACGACGCCTACCACATGGTAACGAGGGTCAACGAGGCGGCCGGCGACAATAATCGCATGTCGATCGCCGGGTTTTTTAACAATAAGAAACAAGAAAAATGACCGACATCAAACACTCGCCGCCACCAGCAATGCCTGGCCGTTCCAGGAAGCATTGTTGCTTGCCGAGCGGCTCAGGAACGGGCCGCCCGCCAAGGGCTATGCGTTGTTCGAGACGGGCTACGGGCCGTCGGGCCTGCCGCATATCGGCACGTTCATGGAAGTGTTCCGCACGACGCTGGTGAAGCGCGCCTTCGAGGCGATCTCGGACATTCCCACGCGGCTGTTTTGCATCTCCGACGATATGGACGGGCTGCGCAAGCTGCCGGACAATATTCCCAACAAGGACATGCTGATAAGCCATATCGGCAAGCCGCTGACCGCCATCCCCGATCCGTTCGGCACGCATGAAAGCTACGGCGCGCACATGAACGCCAAGCTCTGCGGCTTCCTCGACCATTACGGCTTCGAGTACGAGTTCCAAAGCTCCACCACCAACTATAAAAGCGGCGTTTACGACAAGATGCTGCTAAGAGCACTCGAAAAATACGACGATATTATGGCGCTGATGCTGCCGACGCTGGGCGACGAGCGCGCCGGCAATTACAGCCCGTTCATGCCGGTTTCGCCAAAAAGCGGCAAGGTGCTGCAAACGAAAGTGGTCGAGCGCGATGTGAAAAAAGGCACGATCGTCTATGAGGAAGAAGACGGCTCGCTCGCCGAAACGCCGGTCACCGGCGGGCATTGCAAGCTGCAATGGAAGCCGGATTTCGGCATGCGCTGGGCGGCGCTCGACGTCGATTACGAGATGTACGGCAAGGACCACCAGCCTTCGGCGCCGTTGTATAACGACATCTGCAAAGTGCTCGGCGGCGCCTGCCCGCAGCAATATGTCTATGAGATGTTCCTCGACGCCGAAGGCAAGAAAATCTCCAAGTCGAAAGGCAACGGCATTTCCATCGAGCAATGGCTGCGCTACGGCCCGAAAGAATCTTTGAGCTATTACATGTTTCAAAGCCCGCGCAAAGCCAAGCGGCTCTATTTCGACGTTATCCCGCGCGCGGTTGACGACTACCAGTCGCAGCTGGAAAAATTTTCCAAGGAAGAGGCGCAGGCGCAGCTCAACAACCCGGTATGGCACATCCATGGCGGAAAGCCGCCCGCCTCGGAAAACATCCCCGGCTTCAACCTGCTGCTGAATCTGGCGGGCGTGGCCAATGTCGAGGACGCGAAGATATTATGGCGGTTCATCCATAATTACCTGCCGGAATTATCGCCGCAGACGCATCCGTTCCTCGACCGGCTGGTGCATGGCGCGATCCATTATTACCAGGATTTCGTCAAGCCGACGAAAAAATACCGCTTCCCCAGCGAGGCCGAAATCCCGGGCCTGACCGAGCTTGCCGATTACCTGGAAAGCGCGCCCGAATCGGCGAGCGCCGAAGAGCTGCAAACGCAGATTTACGAGATCGGCAAAAAATATTTTGCCGATAATCTCAAAGCGTGGTTCTCGGCGATGTACGAAACGCTGCTCGGCCAGCCGCAAGGTCCGCGCATGGGCAGTTTCGTCGCACTCTACGGCAAAGCCGCCACCGCCGGCCTCATACGCCGGGCGCTGGCCAAAGAGGATCTGGCGGCGTGATATGAAAGCCATAGCTGATTTTGCAATGATTGCCGCGAATTACGACGCTATTTTGCTCGATCTCTGGGGCGTGGTGCATGACGGCGAGCATTTATACCCCGGCGTGCACGATGCGCTGAAAAAGCTGAAAGAAGCCGGCAAGAAAGTGGTTTTTTTGTCCAATGCGCCCAGAAGCACGGCGCTTATCGAAGCGAAATTGGAGCATTTGGGCGTTAGCAGGGATTTATATGACGGGGTCGTATCGTCGGGCGATACGGGTTGTCGGTGGCTGGCCAGTGGCAGCGTGCCCTGGGGAAATAAATATTATTTTCTCGGCGATCCCAAGGATGAAAAGGCGCTGGGCGACCTTCCTTTCCAACGGGTGCAGGATATGCAGCAGGCCGATTTTATACTGAATGTCGGCTTCGGCGATATGCTCAGGCAAGTGGAAGAGGATATGCCGTTGCTGCGCGACGCGCAGGCGCTGAACAAACCCATGCTATGCCTTAACCCCGACCTGGAGGTGGTCAAGCATAACGGCGCGCGCCATCCCTGCGCCGGCGCGATTGCCGGGGAATATGAGAAAATGGGCGGGAAGGTGACCTGGTTCGGCAAGCCTTACGTCGCGGTGTATGACCGGTGCATGGAGCTTTTGCCCGGCGTGGACAAGCACCGCGTGCTTGCCGTCGGCGACAGCCTGGATACGGATATTCCGGGCGCCCGGAATTTCGGCATCGATTCGCTGCTGGTGACCGGCGGGATATTGCATGACGAAAGCCCTGCGAACGTGGCCAAATTGTGCGCCGAACGCAACCTTGACCCTACCTATGTGATCCCGGGTTTCAGCTGGAAAACTATTTCAGCGCCTGCCCGGTGAGATCTAACTGGTCTTCAATAAAGGCGGTAGTGTTTTTATCGTTCCAATCGAGCGGGCCGGTGACGCGCGCGATTTCCTCGCCTCTGGCATTCACGAACACCGTGGCCGGCAGGCCGGGAATTTTCAGCGCGTTGAACGACAGCATCTCGCTATCGACCAGCGGCTGCAAATTGCGGATATTGTGCTGCGCCATGAATTTGCTGACTTTGGCGATGTTTTTTCCGTCCATCGACAGGGCGATTACATGGAAACCTTTATCGGCGTAGCGCTTTTGCGCGGTATCGACCGCCGGCAATTCCTCGACGCAAGGCACGCACCAGGTCGCCCAGAAATGCACCGCCGTCAGCTTGTGCCGCGCGGCAGCCAGGCCCAGGATTTTGCCGGATTCGTCGGTGAAAGACAAGGCCGGCAGGGGCTTTCCCGCCGACGGGCGCAGCGGCGCCCCGCCTTGCGCATGGGCGCCGGCGATGAGAGTAATGCTTGCCAAGCAGGCGGCAAGGCGGGTAAATAGGGGCTTTAGCGGTGGTGCGGTCATGGGCAAAGTCAAAAATTCAAAAACAACAAGCGCAAATACCATGTGGGGCGGCGGATTTGCTTGCGCACCCGCCGACGTGCTGGCGCAGATTAACGTATCCATCGGCGTTGACAAGCGGCTTTACCGCCAGGACATCGCCGGCTCGATCGCCCATGCGCGGATGCTGGCCAAGCAAAAAATCATTTCGCAGGTTGATGCCAAGGCCATCGTTGCCGGCCTCGAAGGAATTTTAAACGAGATCGAAGCGGGAAAATTCGTTTTCAAAGACGCGCTCGAAGATATTCATATGAATATCGAAGCGGCGCTAGCGGAGCGCATCGGCGAGGCGGCGGGCAGGCTGCATACGGCGCGCTCGCGCAACGACCAGGTGGCGACCGGTTTCCGGCTTTATGTGCGCGACGGCATCGACGCGCTCGACGCCGCGCTCAAGGATTTGCAGCAGGCGCTGGTTGCCCGCGCGGGCGAGCATGCGGCGAGCCTCATGCCCGGCTTTACGCATCTGCAATCGGCGCAGCCGGTGACGCTTGGCCATCATCTGCTGGCGTATGTCGAGATGTTCGGGCGCGACCGCTCGCGCCTTGCCGATGCGCGCAAGCGGCTGAACGAGTCGCCGCTGGGCGCTGCGGCGCTGGCGGGAACGTCGTTTCCCATTGACCGCCATGCGACGGCAAAATCTTTAGGTTTCGACAGGCCGATGGAAAATTCGCTCGATGCGGTGTCCGACCGCGATTTCGCGCTGGAGTTTCTGTCCGCCGCCGCCATTTGCGCGGTGCATCTGTCGCGCCTGGCCGAAGAATTCGTGCTGTGGTCGAGCGCGCAGTTCGGGTTCGTGCGGTTTTCCGATTCCTATTCGACCGGCAGCTCGATCATGCCGCAAAAGCGCAATCCCGACGCTGCCGAGCTGGTGCGCGGCAAGACCGGGCGCATCTTCGGCAATTTGATGGCGCTGCTTACGGTGATGAAAGCTTTGCCGCTGGCCTATAATAAAGATATGCAGGAAGACAAGCCACCGGTTTTCGACACGCAAGACAGTATCATGCTGTGTGTGCTGGCGATGGCCGGCATGGTGCGCAATTTCACCGCCGATACGCCGCGCATGGAAAAGGCCGCAGGCAGTGCCTATAGCAATGCCACAGACCTGGCCGACTGGCTGGTGCGCGCGCTGGACATGCCGTTTCGCCAGGCGCATCACGTCACCGCGCGGCTCGTGAAACTCGCGCAGGAAAAACAAAAAACGCTGGAGCAGCTTTCATTGAAGGAGATGCAAAGCGTCGAGCCGAACATCCGCGCCGAGATTTTTTCGGTGCTGAATCTGCGCGACGGCGTGGCCAGCCGCACAAGCCATGGCGGCACCGCGCCCGCCAATGTGAAAAAAGCCGTGGCGGAAGCAAAAAAGAGGTTCGGGTTATGAGAGTCACACCATTTATTTTGGCGGCATTGATCGCCTGCAACCTTGCCGCCTGCGGCCATCAGGGCAAGCTGAAAACGCCGTCGCAGATCGAGGCGGATGCGGCGAAGAAGGAGCGCAAAAAAGAAAAAGAACAGCGCCAGCAACAAAAAGAAGAAGCCAAGAAAAAAAGCGAATAATGGATCATTTTACCTATAAACAGGGCAAATATCACGCCGAGGACGTAGCGATAGAAAAAATCGCCGGCGAAATCGGCACGCCGTTTTACTGCTACTCGACCGCCACGCTTACGCGCCATTACAACGTGTTCGCACAGCATTTTTCCGACGTTGCGGCGAAGATATGCTACGCGGTGAAAGCCAACAGCAACCTGGGCGTCCTGGCCACACTCGCAAAGCTTGGCTCGGGCGCGGACGTGGTGTCCGAAGGCGAAATTCGCCTGGCCTTGGCGGCGGGAATCAAACCGGCCGACATCGTGTTTTCCGGCGTCGGCAAAACCGCCAACGAAATGGCGTTCGCGCTGGAGCAGGATATTTTCCAGTTCAATATCGAATCAGAGCCCGAGCTGGAATTGCTGAGCCGGATCGCGCAGTCCAAGGGCAAGAAAGCGCGCATCGCCGTGCGCGTGAACCCGGACGTCGACCCGCGCACCCATGCGAAAATCTCCACCGGCCAGAAGGAAAGCAAATTCGGCGTCGCCATGGCGCAGGCGCCGCAGGTCTATGCGCTGGCGGCGAAATTGCCCGGCATCGACGTGCAGGGCGTATCGGTGCATATCGGCTCGCAGCTGACGACGCTCGAGCCGTTTCAGCAGGCCTTCGCCCGCGTGCGCGACTTCGTGCTGGAGCTGCGCGGTCGCGGCTACGTTATCAACACACTCGATCTCGGTGGCGGGCTGGGCATCCCGTACGGGCAGGGCGAGCCGCCGCTTCCCGATGCTTATGCCCAGGTTGCCAAGCGCGAAACCGCTGGGCTCGGCTGTACGCTTATTTTCGAGCCGGGGCGGATGCTGGTGGGCAATGCCGGGATTTTGGTGGCGCGGGTGATTTATGTGAAGCGCGGCGAGAACCGCACGTTTCTGATCGTCGACGCGGCGATGAATGATCTCATTCGCCCGACGCTGTACGACGCTTATCATGAGATTGTGCCGGCGAAGGAAACATCCGCCGCGAAAGAGGCGGTAGACGTGGTCGGGCCGGTATGCGAAACCGGCGATATTTTTGCCGAAGGCCGCAAAATGGCGCTACCAACCGCCGACGAGCTGATGGTGTTTCGCTCCTGCGGCGCCTATGGCGCGGTGATGGCCGGCAATTACAATGCGCGCCTGCTGGTGCCGGAAGTGATGGTCAGCGGCAGCGAGTACGCGGTGGTGCGCCCGCGCCAAACCTATAAAGAGCTGATCGCCCGTGATAACATTCCGGCGTGGTTGTAGAGGAGAATAATATTATGAAACCTATGTTTTTTAACGCGGCATTTAGAGAAGCGGTCAAAAATAGCGAGCTGAAGCCCTTGGGAAGTGCTGCCGTCGCAGCCCGCAATTTAACTATAATCCTTAACGAAATGACTCATTCAACCTGGATATTATCTGAGGGTGAGCGTGGTAAGTTGAGTGGATTAAAGAAGAAAGTAGATCAATTATGCGAGGCTTTTTACGATTATACGGTTGCTGACCCGCAGGCGCTTAGCTTAATGGTGGATTATCTCACCGTCTCCAAGGATGGCTTTCAACGCTCGTTTGCTAAAACTGAGATCGCTGACCTTCAGCGCAGGCTGAAAGCATTGCCGCGCGCTAAGCCGGAAGCGCTTGAAGCCACAAGACGGCAAACGCTCACTAAAATAAGGAAACTCAGTACGGAAATCTCTCAGGAAATAAATGATGCTTTTAAAGCATTCTATTCAGAATTGATTGTAGAGGGAGAAAAAGCCGAAAGCGAGATTACCGGAAGAAAATTGACCGCAGCCGAAAGTACCGCACTCAGGGCCAGTTTTCGCGAATATTTGAACAAAGTAGATGGCAGCATGCCCATGGGTTCGGTTACACGCCAACTTATTCATAACGCTCTTCAGGAGGGGGAGCCAGTTACGGAAGAAACGGGTACGTTCCCGCATTTGATACAGTTAAGGGATGATGTGTCCGGTATGCTCGTGGAAAGAACGCAGGTTGACATTGACAATATGTTTTACCACGATGCCACCAAGCGTTCTATTTTAGGGACATCAGGCAAAGAGAATATGTTTGACGATATTGAGCAAAAAGCGCGAGCATCCGGCCATCCAAATTATGTAAAAGCGATAACGGACTATTCTCTCATGGTAGATTGCGCTTACGACGCGCATCTTATTCAAACCGCTCTCGAGAAGGTGGCAATCACCCCTGCAGGACGCGAGCAATTAGCGCGCTGAATTAGCTCACTCTTGAACCACCCCGATATAGGGCAGCTCGCGGAAATAGTTGGCGTAGTCGAGGCCGTAGCCGACGACGAATTTGTCCTCGATGGAAAAGCCGACGAAATCGGCGGTGACGTCGAACTGGCGCTTGCCGGGCTTTTCGAGCAGCACGGCGATGCGGATGGATTTGGCTTTGCGCTCGCGCAGCAGGTTGCGCGCAAAGGTCAGCGTGCGGCCGGACTCCAATATATCGTCGACGATCAGCACGTCGCGCCCTTCCACCGGCTCGCCGACATCGCGGTTGATGACGACCTCGCCGCTGGAGCTGGTGCCTTTGCCGTAGCTCGACAGCGTCATGAAATCGACCTGCGGCTGCGCGCCTGCCAGATGCAGCGCGCGGATCAAATCGGACGTGAATACGAAGCTGCCGCGCAGCAGCGCAATAATCATCAAGTCAGACGGCAGTCGGTCGGCGATGGTCTTTGCCAGCTCACCCACGCGCGCGGCGATCTGCGGGGCGGTAATCAGCGGCTCGATGGTGACGGCCGGGGTCACTGCGGCCTGCTGCGCAGGGCGAGTTCCAGCTTGTTGCCAAGATCGAGAATAAAACGCTCACCGCTGGTGAAGCGGACGTTCAAATCGTCGAAATTGAAGGGAATTTCTTCCTTCGGCGCCATCGTCCTGCCTTGCGCGCTGGAATCTTCCCAGGGTTGCAGTGTTACTCCCTCGCTATCGACGAGCGCGATGCGCATGATCGGGATGGTCAGCGTCTCGTCGGTGGTGTTGATGAGTTTGCCGGAAATCGCGTAGACGGGGCGGTTGTCTTCCATTTTGTCGAGCTTGACCAGCGTCACGTCGGCAAAGACCAGCCCATTGCTGGAAGCGAACCCGAACAGGCCGGGAGCCCAGACCATGACTGCCAGCATTGCCGCCGCCAGGCCCATGGCAGCTACGGCGGCCTTGACGGCCATGGGCACGCCGTCTTTGCGGATGGCGGGCACGTTGGCGCCGCGCGCGAGCGGTTTTATCTCCGGCTTGGGGCGGCTGTTGATCTCGTCAATCATGCGTGCCATGTCGGCCAGCGATTCCGGGCTGCCCACGCCGGCCTGGAACCAGCTATGCTTGCAGTTGGCGCAGCGCACCGTGCGCCCGCTTGCGCCGATGGCGATGTCGGGCACGAGGTAACGAAAACTACATTGCTTACATTGCAATATCATTTATAGCATTTCCCATTCGATCATTCGCGTCGTTATCCTTCGGACTCGACGTGCTCATGTACTAATCGTACACTCCGCGCGCCTCGCCTCGGCTGCCTAGCGACTGATCAAAGCGGAAACGCTCTAAGCTATTTAGACCAATCATCCAGTTGCACTTGCCGCCATGATATAGCATATCTAGCATCTGACAACTATCATCTAGGTATCGAAACCATGTTGACGCTGGAACATGTGGCAATGGAATATCTGCCGGGGCACGAGGTGCTGCACGACGTCTCGCTTTCGCTGGCGCCCGGCTCGTTTCATTTCCTGACCGGCCCCAGCGGCGCCGGTAAAAGCACACTGCTTTCCCTGCTCTGGCTGCAAAGCCGCGCCAGCCAGGGCAACGTCTATATGTTCGGCGAGGACATCACGCGGCTGGAGCGCGCCGATCTGCCGCGTTTCCGCCGCCGCATTGGCATCGTGCTGCAGGATTACCGGCTGCTCGAGCATCTTACCGTCGCCCAGAATGTCGGGCTGCCGCTGAAAGTCGCCGGAGAATCGAACGAGGAAATCGACGCCAAGGTCGAGGAGCTGCTCGAATGGATCGGGCTTTCCGAGCATCGCGACGCCAAGCCTTCCACCTTGTCGGGCGGCCAGAAACAGCGCACCGCCATCGCACGCGCTGTCATCACCAAGCCCGATTTCCTGCTCGCTGACGAGCCGACCGGCAACCTCGATTCCGAGCTGGCGCTGCGCTTCATGTATCTGTTCGAGGCGCTGAACCAGACCGGCACGACGGTGCTGCTTGCCACCCACGACCAGCAATTGATTTCGCTGTTCGATTATCCGACCTTGCGCCTTAAAGACGGCACGTTGCAATCATGATCCGCATTCTCTCCAGCGATCTGCTGGTCGCCGACGTGATCGTGCCGCTGGCCGGGCACGGGCAGGTGGAAGCGATCGTGGAGAAATATCACCTCGCGCCGGGCGGAAAAATCGCACTTGCGAAAACGCAGTTCGAGGAGCTCTCCGCAGCCATCGCCGGCATTCCCGTCATCATCGCGCCGGGCGGCTCCTCGGCGAATATGCTGGTGACGCTGAGCAAGCTGCTTGCTGGCGAAGTGGCGGTGGATTTCATCGGCGTGGCCGGCGAGGGGCTCTCCAGCCGGATGATCCGCGCCAGCCTCGACGAAGCGGGCATCGCATTGCATCCGGCGGCGCTTGCGGCTTCGGACGTCGCCAAAACGGCGGTATCTTACGTCATCGTATTTCCCGACGGCCAGCGCACGATCGCAACCTATCCCGGCAATGCAAGCGAGCTGCTGAAGCCGGAGATGATAACCGATGCGCTGGTCGGAAGCTGCGACATCGTGTTCATGCAAGGGTCGCTGTGGAAAAAAATGGAGGCGGGCTATCCGCAAAGGCTGCTGGATAGCTGCCTTTCCCATGGCAAGGAGCTGTGGCTGGCGCTTCCGACCAGCGCGCTTTATTCGCAACCGTTGCAGCAATTCAACCAGACCATGGCGCAGGCGCGCCTGCTGCTTGGCAATGAGGAAGAGCTGGCGCGTATTTATCAAACTTCTGTCGATGCAGCGTTGCAGCAACTGCAAAACACATTCGCGCAAAACACGGGCGAGCCCCAGCTTGGGTTTATCACCTGCGGCGACCGCGGCGCTGCCATCATTCGCAGGGAAGGCATCGAGCGGATTGGGTCTGTGGCACTGCCCGCGCAGGCGATCGTCAATACGCTGGGCGCGGGCGATACGGCGTTTGCCGGGTTTGCGGCGGGGTACCTGAAAAAATTGCCCGATAAACAATCGGCGCAAATCGCGATGGCGCTGGCCGGCGAGAAGCTGAAAATCAATGCGCCGCGCCTGCCCGACCCAAGAACGGCCCTGCCCAAAATTTTAATGGATTATTTACGCTAGGGGACTATAAATTGGCGCAGATTTCACCGCGCGATTGGAAAATTCCATGTCCAGCCATCCCCGCCCGCTCTCGCCGCACCTCACTATTTATCGCCCGCAAATCACTTCCATGCTTTCCATCCTGCACCGCATCACCGGCGTCGCCTTATATGCGGGCACGGCGCTGCTGATGGGCTGGCTGTGGTCGGCGGCCTATGCGCCCGAGTTGTTTGCGCAGATGCATCAATGCTTATCTTCTACGATAGGGAAAGTTGCGCTCATCGGCTGGACACTGGCGTTTTATTTCCATCTTGCCAACGGCATTCGCCATCTGTTTTGGGATGTGGGTATGGGATTTTCCATCCCGCAGGCGACGCGCTCGGGCTGGCTGGTGCTGATATTCACGCTGCTGGCGACGCTGTTTAGCTGGGGCTTCATCCAGGCAACCGTGGGGGCTGCATTATGAAAAGCACTTCCGACCTGCGCTCCAAACTTGGCAAGGCCAAAGGGCTCGGCTCGGCGAAACATGGCGTTTCACATTGGTGGCTGCAGCGCGTGACGGCGGTGGCGCTGGTGCCGCTATCGGTATGGTTCGTCTATTCGCTGATGACGGTTATGCTGTCGGACAGCGCGGTAAAAGTCGCGCAGTGGTTCGCTTCGCCGGTCAATGCCGTGACGATGATATTGCTGCTGGCGGCGCTGTTCTGGCACGCCAAGCTCGGCCTACAGGTCGTCATCGAAGATTATGTGCATCGCCCTTTTTCTAAATATGCGCTGCTGCTGGCGAATGTGTTCATCAGCTTTACCTTTGCCGCCGTTAGCATCTTGGCCGTGCTGCGTTTGCATTTTCTCGACATCGCCGCAGGAGCACTTTAGATGACCGCTTACACTATCGTCGATCACTATCATGACGTCGTCGTCGTCGGCGCCGGCGGGGCGGGGCTGCGCGCCACGTTCGGCATGGCGCAGGCCGGGCTTTCCACGGCTTGCATCAGCAAAGTATTTCCCACGCGCAGCCACACGGTGGCGGCGCAGGGCGGCATCTCGGCGGCGCTGGGCAATATGGGCGAAGATGACTGGCGCTTCCATTTTTACGACACGATCAAAGGCTCCGACTGGCTGGGCGACCAGGACGCCATCGAATATATGTGCAAGCACGCCGCCGAGGCGGTGATCGAGCTCGAGCATTACGGCGTGCCGTTTTCGCGCACGCCCGAGGGGAAAATCTACCAGCGCCCGTTCGGCGGCATGACCACGCACTATGGCAAAGGCACCGCCCAGCGCACCTGCGCCGCCGCCGACCGCACCGGACATGCGATCTTGCATACGTTATATACGCAGGCGCTGCGCCACCAGGCGCAATTCTTCATCGAATATTTCGCCATCGATTTGCTGATGGACGAGGACGGAAGCTGCCGCGGCGTCATCGCCTGGAACCTCGATGACGGCACCATTCACCGCTTCAACGCGCATATCACGGTGCTGGCCACCGGCGGCTATGGCCGCGCCTATTTCTCGGCCACCTCGGCGCATACCTCGACCGGCGATGGCGGCGGCATGGCGATCCGCGCCGGGCTGCCGATGCAGGATATGGAATTCGTGCAGTTCCACCCGACCGGCGTGTATGGCGCCGGCTGCCTGATTACCGAGGGCGCGCGCGGCGAGGGCGGCTATCTGGTGAATTCGCAGGGCGAGCGCTTCATGGAGCGTTATGCGCCCAGCGCGAAAGACCTGGCGTCGCGCGACGTCGTGTCGCGGGCGATGACGATGGAAATCCGCGAGGGCAGGGGCGTGGGGCCACAGAAGGACCATATCTATCTGCATCTCGACCATCTCGACCCGGCGATTTTGCACGAGCGCCTGCCGGGCATTTCCGAAACCGCCAAGATTTTCGCCGGCATCGACGTGACCAAGCAGCCGATTCCGGTGCTGCCGACGGTGCATTACAATATGGGCGGCATTCCCACCAATTACCACACCGAAGTGGTGACGATCAAAGACGGCAATCCCGACGCGGTCGTGCCGGGGCTGATGGCCATCGGCGAGGCGGGCTGCGTGTCGGTGCATGGCGCCAATCGCCTGGGCTCGAATTCCTTGCTCGACCTGGTGGTGTTCGGCCGCGCCGCGGCGCAACGGGCGGCGGAAATCGTCAAGCCCGGCGCGGGGCACAAGCCGATGAAGGGAAGCAATAGCGATAAAATTCTCGCGCGTTTCGATAAAATCCGCAATGCCGGCGGTTCGGCGCGCACCAGCGAAATCCGCCGCGCCATGCAGCGTTGCATGCAAAACCACGCGGCGGTATTCCGCGACAAGGCGATTCTCTCGGAAGGCGCAAAGAAAATGCAGGAAATCTGGCGCAGCTACGACCAGCTTAGCATCAATGATCGTTCGCTGATCTGGAACAGCGACCTGGTCGAGGCGCTCGAGCTCGATAATCTGCGCTCGCAGGCGCTGCTGACCATGAACAGCGCGCTCAACCGCCAGGAAAGCCGCGGCGCGCATGCGCGCGAGGATTACAAGGAGCGCGACGACGTCAACTGGCTGAAACATTCACTGGCATGGCTCGATGAGAAAGGCGGCACGAAGATCGATTACCGCCCCGTGCATCTCAATACGCTGTTGGGCGAAGTGCAGCCCATTCCGCCAAAAGCAAGAGTCTATTGATATGAAAAAAATCGTCGCCTTATCCAGCCTGATCCTATCGGTGTTCCTCGCCGGCTGCCAGCAAAGCCAGGGCTATAACCAATATGAGGCGGGCGAAATGGGCATGAGCCGCTCCGTGGAATTCGCGACCATCCTCAATATCCGGCCGGTGGAAGTGTTTCGCAAGGAGCGCGGCGTCGGCGCGCTGGCAGGCGCTGCTGCCGGCGGCGGCGCCGGCAGCTATATGGGTAGCGGCTCCGGCCAGACCTGGGCGACGGTAGGCGGCGTGGTGGCCGGCGCGGTCGTCGGCGATATGGTCGAGCAGGAAATGAATCGCAGGGACGGGCTTGAGTATGTGCTGGAAATGCGCGACGGCGACGTCAAAACCATCGCGCTGGAGAAAAACGACGACGAGCCGGTGCTGAAAGTCGGCGATAAGGTGATGCTGCAATCGTGCGATGCCGGCGACCATTATAAACGCTGCAAATCCGGCGACCAATTCCAGCGGCTGATTCCGGTGGAGCGTTTCCCCAGCGATGCCCATAAGGCCAAAAAGAAATCGAAGAAGAAGCGTGCCGCTCCGATGGAAGATGAGGCGGATAGCGAAAGCGAACAACCTAAGAAGGGCCTATCGTCATGGTGGAACTAACTCTTCCCGCGCATTCTAAAGTTGGAAAAGGCAATGCGTTCAAGGCGCCGTCCGGCACGAAGCGCATCAAGAAATTCAACATCTACCGCTTCGACCCGGACGATAAGGACGCCAAGGGCCAGCCTAAAAACCCGCGGCTGGATTCCTATGAGCTCGATATGGATGCCTGCGCGCCGATGGTGCTCGACGCGCTGATTAAAATCAAAGACGAAGTCGATTCGACGCTGACCTTCCGCCGCTCCTGCCGCGAGGGGATTTGCGGCAGCTGCTCGATGAATATCGACGGCACCAATACGCTCGCCTGCATCAAGCCGATCGAGGACGTGCGCGGCGAGGTGAATATCTATCCGCTGCCGCACATGCAGGTGGTCAAGGATTTGGTGCCGGACATGACGCATTTCTACGCGCAGTACGAATCGATCAAGCCGTGGTTGCAAACCACGACCACCCAACCCGCCAATCGCGAGCGGTTGCAATCGCCGGAGGATCGCGCCAAGCTCGACGGGCTGTATGAGTGCATCCTGTGCGCCTGCTGCTCGACCGCTTGCCCGAGCTACTGGTGGAATGCCGACCGTTTTCTCGGCCCGGCAATACTGCTACATGCCTATCGCTGGATCATCGACAGCCGCGACGAGGCGACCGGCGAGCGGCTCGACGAGCTGGAAGATCCGTTCAAGCTCTATCGTTGCCACACCATCATGAACTGCGCCAAAACCTGCCCGAAAGGCCTCAACCCGGCCAAAGCCATCGCTGAGATCAAGAAGCTGATGGTGGAGCGGGTGGTATAGCGGATCGCAGGTGAATGGCTGTTTATACCCCGCTTACCGACGCCCAGATCGCAAGCTTCCTTGAGCAATACGATGTCGGCCCGCTTGTGTTGGCGGCGGGCATTGCCGAGGGTATCGAGAATACCAATTACCTGGTTCATGCCGGCGCGGATAAATATATCCTGACCCTGTTCGAACAGCGCGCCAAGCTCGAGGATTTGCCGTATTTCACCACGCTGATGCAATGGCTGCATGGGCGCGGAATTCCTTGCCCGCTGCCGATCGCCAGGCGCGACGGGCGTATGCTCGGCGTGCTTAGAGAAAAGCCAGCGCTGATGGTGAGTTTTCTCGAAGGCAGCGGCGTGGCCGCCATCCGGCCGGAGCATTTGCCGCAGCTCGGCCTGCTTACGGCGCGGATGCATCTGGCGGGAATGGAGTTCCCGCACCGGCGCGACAATGCGCTGTCGCTGGCGGGATGGGAGGCGCTCATCGAGAAGATCGGCGACCGCGCCGACGAGGTTTCTCCGGGGCTTTTTGCACTGCAGCGCGAAGAATTTAATTTTCTCAGCGAACATTGGCCGAGCGGCCTGCCGAGCGGCCCGGTGCATGCCGATTTATTTCCCGACAACGTGTTTTTCCTGCGCGACCGTGGGGCGTGGAAACTCTCCGGCGTGATCGATTTTTATTTCGCCTGCAACGAGGCATGGGCCTACGACCTCGCAATCTGCATCAATGCCTGGTGCTTCGACGGCCGCCATCGTTTTATACCGCAGCACGCCCAGGCGCTCATGGCCAGCTATTGCGACGCGCGCAGCCTGACGCCGGAAGAGGAGCGGGCGATGCCGCTGCTGCTGCGCGGGGCGGCGCTGCGGTTTTTGCTCACGCGCACGCATGACTGGCTGTATACGCCGTCGGATGCGCTGGTGACGCGCAAGGACCCGATGGAGTATCTTGAAAAATTGAAATTCCACCAAACCTATACGCCGTCATGAAAAAACATGTGAAAATCTACACGGACGGCGCTTGTTCGGGCAATCCCGGCCCGGGCGGCTGGGGCGCGATTCTGGTGTATGGCGATACCGAAAAGGAGCTTTCCGGCGGCGAGGCGGATACCACCAATAATCGCATGGAGATGCTGGCGGTGATTAGCGCGCTGGCCGCGCTTAAACATAGCTGCCGCGTCGAGATTTATACCGACAGCACCTATGTGATGAAGGGGATGGAGGAATGGCTGCCGGGCTGGAAAGCGCGGGGCTGGAAGACAGCGGACAAGAAGCCGGTGAAAAATGTCGATCTATGGCAGCGGTTGGAAACGGAAACGGCCCGGCACGACATACGCTGGCATTGGGTGCGCGGCCATGACGGCCACGCCATGAACGAACGTGCCGATGCGCTGGCGCGCGCGGCGATCGTACGGTAAGTCAGTCAGCTTTATTGCTTGGCTTTAAGCGCCCCGATCAGTCCCATCGTCATCACGGCCAGGCCGACGCCGGCGCATATCCAGACGATGAACATCCGCTCGCCGTGATAGATGCGGTGCTTTCCGGGATTGCCGGCGATGAACTGTACCGGCACGGATTTCATGTCGCGCACGCGCTTGCCTTCAACGAGATAGAGCGGCGTGGTGACGAATTGGCCGATAGGGATGTTGAATTTGATGTTGCCGCCGTCGCGCAGCTGTTCGTTGCCCGTATAGGTTTTGCCGTCATCGGCGACAAAGGAGTAGGCCACGTTGTAGGTTTCGCGGCCGAACTGGTTGATCTGCACGCCGGTCTGCCCCTGCGCCTTGGTCTTGCGCAGGAATTTATCGGTGATGATACCCTCGGCAAAACGCCCGTTTTTCTGGTAATTCTGCTCCTGCTGGTAGGCGAAAACACCCGCGACCATAGAGAAAAAGCCGCCGATCATAAGAATGACGGCGGCTTTTCCGGTTTTGCTGCTTAGCAAAGACATCGCGCAGCGTTAGGCCGCGACTTTGTCGTCTTTGGGCGCCGTTGCCGATTGGCGCGGGCGGGTGGAGATGGCGGAAGCCGGGCTGGTGGTCTTGATTTCGCCGGTCAGCTCGCCGCCGCGCTCGATCTCGATTTCGCCGTAGGTGATCTTGCCGCGTACCTTGCCGGTGGCATAGATGACCAGGCGGTTGCGCACGATCAGGTCGCCTTCGAACAGGCCGCTGATTTCGGCATCTTCGATTTGCGCGGAGCCTTTGAACGAGCCGCCTTCGGAGATTTCCACCGTGTGGACGTCGTTGAGCGTCGCATCGACCTTGCCTTCGATCACCAGGCGGTCGCAGGTGGCGATTTCGCCCTTGAGCAATATGTCGTTGCCGACGGTGAGCACGCGCTTGCCGGATTTATTGGATTTTTCCAGGGCAGACGGCGGCAGGAACGAGCCGACTTGCGCCGAAGCGGTGGAGCTTGTCATGGCGCTAGCTACCGGGGTTGCCGGTTTGCCGTCGGGGATGCGGCCCCGGGCGAGGTCGCTGGTGATGGGCGCTGCGTTCGAGCGGAAGCTGCTGCTGCCGCTTGCTGCAGGGCGGCTTTCCGGCGTGCTGCGCGGGCTGGAGGAAGCCGGCTGGCTGGGGCTGCTAAACGACGAAGCCGAGCTGCTGCTGGAAAAAGAGCTGGCCGGCGCGGAAGCGGTGCTGCTTTGCGGGGCTACTACGGCAACCGATTCAGCCGATTCCGGGCTGTCAGTGTCGGTTGCGTTATCAAAAAGACTGTCTTCTCTGCGACGAAACATAAGCTCTCTCCTGCCGTTTTTGTGTAATTGCGAATGAAATTCCGGGATAAAAAACGCGCTATCAAGCGCGCTATTTGCAGTCAGCCTAAACCAAACTTATACTTCATGCCACAAGAATTTTGCGCCTCTCAACGCAGGCGTTTTTTCTTGAAGAAAACAGTGCCGGCGGCGCAGGTGAACAAGGGATTGGTGAGCACGGCGTTAAGCAACCAGTTGGGCGCAAAACGCTCATAGCCGAAGCGCAACGTTTGTTTCAGGTAAAAACGCGGATAGGTGCGCGCCAGCACGTCTGCCGGGTGCGGACCTTGTTGTTTGAGGTGTTGCGCAAGCAATTGCCCGAGCATTTGCCCGTAATGCAGCGCGGTGTGGATGCCGCCGGCGGTCAGCGGCGAGACGATGCCCGCCGAATCGCCGAGCAAAATCACATTTTCATTGGCGAACGGCCGCACCAGCCCGCCCACGGGAATCAGTCCGCCGCGGCGCGCAACGACGCCGGCTTTGGAAAAATCGAAACAATCCTTCATGCGGGCGACGAAAGCGTCGATGTCGGGGCGCGCCGGCATGCGCTGCGCCAGCCCGACCTGCGTCACCGCGACGCCGGGAATTACCCAGCCGAGATAGCCAAACGCCAGCTTCTGGTCGAGGAAGCAGTAAAACGCGTTGGTGTCATCCAGCTGCAGGCCCGCATATTCCGCCTCGGCGCCGAGCAGGAATTTGGTGTTCCGGCCGAGCGCGAAATCGTCGGCCACTTTCGAGCGCGGGCCGTCGGCGCCGATGAGGAAACGGCAGGAAAATTTGCCGTTGACCGCGAGCTGCCCGCCCTGTTTTTCGCCTTTTTCATAGGCGGTGTCATAATGAATCACCGCGCCGGCTTTTACCGCCTCGTCCGACAGATGGCGCATGAGCGCGGGCGTGTCGGTGGTCAGGAAAAAATAATTGGGCGATTTTAAATGTATGTGGCGCAGCGACGGTGCGTAGAGCCGTACATCGGTGACTTTGCGGGTGAGATGGGCGGGGAGGGCGAATTCCTCGGCGCATTCGCCGACGATGATGCCGGTAGTGTGCATCCCGACGCCCGCTTCCTTCTTACGTTCCAGCAGCGTGACGCCGATGCCCGCCTGCGCAAGCGCCTTGGCACAGGCCAGCCCGGCAAAGCCGCCGCCGGCGATGATGATGTCGGTTTTTATCGTCATCCTGAACTTGTTTCAGCATCCACCTTTCCGCGCAACAGATTTTTATGCGATGCCGTGGATCCTGAAACAAGTTCAGGATGACAGTAATTTTAGGACCTTTTGTTCGGCCATCGACATGGGTAATTTTTTGAGTTGTGCGAGGCTATGCCAATCGCGCCCGCTGCTGTTTGCTGGCTCGAGATATATTTCCGCTTCCAGCGTGAAATGACTGTATTGCTGGCGGACGGCGCCGAGATGTTGTCCTTTTGAAGGCGGAAGGGAACCGTCGATTTCTACGAAATGATACAGCCCGTTGAGGAATTTCCCCTGGCGCGGCGTGGCGTAAAACTCGCCTTTGCGGTTGCGGCGCACGAGAATGTTTTTCTTGCGGATGGGTACGGATTTCTTTTGTTTGGGCGCGGGATAAGATTCCGGCGACGCCTGGCCCAGGCACATGCTGTTGGCCGGGCAGACCGGACAATCGGGCGCGCGCTTGGTGCAGACATCGCTGCCGATATCCATCATCGCCTGGTTGTAATCGAAGGGGTCGCGCTTATCGAGCAGGGTTTGCGCCTTTTCCCATAGCTCGGCCTCGCTGGGATTTTCCAGCGCGAAAATCCGCGACAATACACGGCGCAGATTGGCCTCCATCACCGCCACCGGCTGGCGGTAGGCAAAGGCGGCGACGGCATGGGCGGTGTTGCGGCCGATGCCGGGCAGGGCGATCAGCCCGTCGATGGTTCGCGGCAGGCGGCCTTTGCAGAGCCGGGCGCTTTTATGCAGGTTGGCGGCGCGGTTGTAATAGCCAAGCCCCTGCCAGGCTTTCAGCACATCCTGCTGCGGCGATTCGGCCAGTGATTTCAAGGTGGGGAATTTGTTCAAGAATGGAAAATAAAACCGCTCGCGCACGGTTTTCACCTGCGTCTGCTGGAGCATGATTTCGCTCAAATAGATTTTATAAGGATCGTCCGTTTGCCGCCAGGGCAGGTCTTTTCGGCCATATTATGCGTACCAACGGTGCAGCTGCCGGTGAAATACACTAATTTTTTGCTTATTTATCATGGCCATGATATGATACGGTTCATTTTCAAAAGGCAATTATTTTAATGCGAGCATTTGGATTGCGGCTTTCGGTTGTTTTACTGGCCTTGTTGGGAAGCATGTATTTTGTCAGCCCAGCCGCTTTTGCCGCCGGCGACCTGAAGATCATCGTCTTTGGCGATAGCATTAGTTCAGGATTCCAGATTCGTAAAGAAGATGCGCTCGCTTCCAAATTGCACGAAAAATTAAAAAATGTCGGCTACACTAATTTCTCGGTGACTGACATGAGCGTCGCCGGCGATACTACCGCCACTGCTATTAGCCGCGTCAGCTCGGTCGTTGCCAAGCGCCCCGACATGGTTATTGTCGCGCTGGGCGCCGACGACGCGCTGCGCGCCGTCAATCCCGACCTGATCCACCGCAATATCTCAACCATCGTGGGCATGCTGGTGCAAGAGCGGATCAGCGTTGTGCTGCTGGGCATAAACGCCCCGCCGGGAGTGGGCAGCGAATATAGCAATAAGCTGCAATCGTCGTTCAGGATCATTTCCGATTTTTATAAAACCGCCTTCTATCCCGATGCGTTGACCGGCGTAATCGGCAAATACCAGTTGAATCTGGCTGACGGCTACCATCCCAACGCCAAGGGTGTGGACGTTATCGTGGAAAATATTTACCGCACCGTCGATGCCTATATGCGCGCCATCTTAGAGCAGCGCATGCGCCTGCAGCCGCAAGACGGCGAGGGCGGCGTGCCTCTGCCGCCCGCCCAGGCGGTTCCGGTACTCCCTTAGATTGTTTCACCGGCCACCACGCGCGGGAAAATATATAACAACTTACAACTTGAAATGAATGGCGCGCACGACTAGTGCTTGAGTGCTAAAAAAAATTAAAAAATAAAATGGTTATAACAAATTTCACAAGGGAAGATATTTTATGAAAATAGTAAAATTTCTAAGTCTCGCATTGGCGGTGGCGTTTTTTATGTCTGTCGCCGGTGTGGATGCGAATGCCGCCAATATGTCCTCACCTCGCGGGGGTGTTGCCGATCCGATTGCAGATTTGCTTGGGGATGTGCAGCCACAGGTTATGTGTGTAACATGTTACATACAAGAATATGAATGTGTTCGGGACGTTTGTGATGGAATGACCGGAGGATTTTATCAAAACTGTCTGGACGCCTGCACATATGCAGGGAACAAATGTCTAGCTAATTGCGACACTGGTTTACCCTAGCAGATTACGCCAACAGTTGGTTTAAGTCATACAGGAAGGATTTTTTATGAAAATTACAAAATTTCTAAGTCTCGCATTGGCGGTGACGTTTTTTATGTCCGTCGCCGGTGTGGATGCGAATGCCGCCAATATGTCCAAGCCGCACGGCATTGCCGCCGATCCGGTTGCTGAGCTGATGGGTGACGTGACACCGAACGGTTGGCCGCCATTGGAGGTGCGCTGCCAGATCGAACAATACGCCTGCTTTTGGGCATGCGAAGGCGACCCTGAGGCATGCGCTGACTGGTGCTATTTACAATATCTTAAATGCATCGCATTAGGGTAATAAAATAGGTTCTTTCAAAACCCTCCTTCCCGGCCGGGAAGGAGGGTTTTTTTGCTCTAATTTCCCCTCTCCCGCAAGCGGGAGAGGGGGAGGATAGCCGACATAGCCATTGTCTAAAGCCCGGTCTGCTTGTATGGTGTCCGCCTCACCAACTCACAGGCAGGCGCGACATGGCCAAGGCAGCTACCCATACCCAACTCACCGATAAAAATAATCTGGCGTTCGAAGTGACGACCGGCGCGTTGCCCGCGTCGAAAAAAATCTATGCGAGCGGGGAAATATTTCCGGACATCCGCGTGCCGCTGCGCGAGATTGCGCTTTCCAAAAATGCCGGGGAATCGTCGCTTGCGGTGTATGATACGTCGGGGTCCTACACCGACCCCGCTGCCCGCATCGATATTTACCGGGGCCTGCCGAAGATTCGCCAGTCGTGGATTTTGGCGCGTGGCGATGTCGAGGCTTACGACGGCCGCGAGGTGAAGCCGGAGGATAACGGGCTGAAGGGCGCTGCGCGCGGTGCCGCGGTCGAGGAATTTCCCAATGTGAATGCGCGCCCGCTGCGCGCCAAGAATGGCAAGGCCGTGACGCAAATGGCCTATGCGCGCGCCGGCATCGTCACGCCGGAGATGGAGTTTATCGCGATCAGGGAGAATGAGGGAAGAAGGGTGGCAGGTGGCAGGTGGCAGGTGGCAGATAAGAAAGATTCTTCCGACACCCGACACCCGACACCCGACACCTTAAAGCCTTACCAGCGCGGTAACAGTTGGGGCGCAAACATCCCGCCATACGTCACCCCCGAATTCGTGCGCAGCGAAATCGCGGCGGGCAGGGCGATTATCCCGGCCAATATCAACCACCCCGAAGCCGAGCCGATGATTATCGGGCGCAATTTCAAGGTGAAGATCAACGCCAATATCGGTAATTCGGCGGTGACTTCGAGCGTGGCCGAGGAAGTCGAGAAAATGGTGTGGGCGATACGCTGGGGCGCCGACAACGTGATGGATTTATCGACCGGGCGTAACATCCACAATATCCGCGAATGGATCATCCGCAACTCGCCGGTGCCCATCGGCACGGTGCCGATCTACCAGGCGCTGGAAAAAGTCGGTGGCGTGGCGGAAGAGCTTACTTACGAGATTTACCGCGACACGCTGATCGAACAATGCGAGCAGGGGGTGGATTATTTCACCATCCATGCCGGGGTGCGCCTGCCGTTCATCCCGATGACGCAGGACCGTAAAACCGGCATCGTCCCACGCGGCGGCTCGATACTGGCCAAATGGTGCATGAGCCACCATAAGGAAAATTTCCTCTACACGAATTTCGAGGACATCTGCGACATCATGCGCGCCTACGATGTGAGCTTTTCGCTGGGCGACGGTTTGCGCCCCGGCAGCCAGCACGACGCCAACGACGAGGCGCAGTTCTCGGAGCTGAAAACGCTGGGCGACCTGACCAAGATCGCCTGGGCGCGCGACTGCCAGGTGATGGTGGAAGGGCCGGGCCACGTGCCGATGCATCTCATCAAGGAAAATATGGATAAGCAGCTCGAGCTGTGCCACGAAGCGCCGTTTTACACGCTGGGGCCGCTGACTACCGATATTGCGCCTGGCTACGACCACATTACCAGCGGCATCGGCGCTGCGATGATCGGCTGGTTCGGCACGGCCATGCTGTGCTACGTCACGCCCAAGGAACATCTCGGCCTGCCCGACCGCGACGACGTGAAAGTCGGCGTGGTGACCTATAAGATCGCCGCCCACGCCGCCGACCTCGCCAAGGGTCATCCTGGTGCCCACCGGCGCGATGATGCGCTGTCGCAGGCGCGGTTCGATTTCCGCTGGCAGGACCAGTTCAACCTCGCGCTCGACCCGGAAACTGCCAAGGATTTCCACGACGAGACGCTGCCCGCCGAAGGCGCGAAAGTCGCGCATTTCTGCTCGATGTGCGGCCCGAAATTCTGCTCGATGAAAATCTCGCAGGAAGTGCGCGATTTCGCCGCCGCCGAAAAGAAAAAGGAAGAGGGCATGGCCGAAATGGCCGAGAAATTCAAGGAATCCGGCGGCGAGATTTACCAGAAGGTGGGGTAAATGGCAGACGCAGAACCAAGCTTGGTGCCCAGCAGGGAAGCTTTCGCATTACAGGCCATATTCGGTGTAAAACCCAGTGCTTATGAGGCGGGTGAATTTGGCCTCATGCATCATGTTCGCATGGATGGATTAAAATATCCGGGTTGGTTTATCGAAACCGATGCCAATCGGGGCATAGGCATCATTAAGCCTGAGAATGCCACCATGCCCGAAAATTTCATTATCATTCCTATTGCCTATCACGATGAAAAAACCGCTCAGGCGCTTGATGCGGTGGTGCCAAAACTACTCAATGATTTAGGCATTACGCTCGAAACCTCTTATAAATGGATAAGTATGATGGAGCCTTATCCATCAGGCGGGTTTACGGGCGGGGGATTCTTCCTGATGCTCACCCAAAGCGCCTATCAAGAGTTGGCGCAAAACGCCCTGGAGCGGCTTATCGACCGTAACAAAGGCGCAGCCTTATGTTTTAAGGGCGTTGTCGACGATTATGAACGTGCGTTGGAAGCAAAAGGATTTGTTCCCGCTTTGATAAAAGATATTGCTCAGAATGCTGAATTAAATGGAGCGCAGATCGAGCGTTTACTTCATAAGACACGAAAAAACGAGAATTTTCGCTTAATTCCTTGCTTGGAAGGCGTGCCTTCCGAATTACGCCAGCGAATCTGATCCACTCTCTGCGGCTTAACCCCTCCTTAACCGCTTTATGCTATGCCGTAAGGAAGCAGGGAGGGTGTATTATGCTTACGCTTATCGAAGTATTTAAAGTCATTTTTATGGATATGGAAGAGCGCCGCAGCCAATAAGGGTGCTGGTTATATTTGCGCGAGGCCGCCATCCATATAGCGCCGGTTATGATTGTGGCGGATACGGTTCCAGCCGCGCTCGTGCATATTGAAAAAAACTGTCTGCACCAGCGGCTCGATGATGCCGATGGAAAGGGCCAGCGCCCAGCTGTCGGTTAGCGCGTAAGCCACTGCAATCGCCACCATGAAATGCATGAGGCAATAGGTTGCGGTTTTGAACGTTGTTTCGTGCTTAAAAATCAATCGGCTCATAGATTTATTCCCCCGAATCCTACAGTGTCATCATACCGCAAATGAGAATCATTTGCAATTAAATTATGGTTTGCCAAGCAATAATTATGAGATAAATGCAAACCGATATTGCAATTCTCTATCAATCCGTTACATAAGCCGCATGAGCGTTATCGATACTATTCGCAACCGGCAGAGAATCCGCCCGGATTTGCAGATAAACAAACCACCTCCCGAACATAAGCCGGAGATATTGCTGATCGGCTGCATCGACGCGCGCGTCGATCTGGTCGGCGGGCTGGGCATCGAGCAGGGCAAGGCGCTGATCTACCGCAATCCCGGCGCGCAGGTGCGGCCCTATAGCGAGCGCGCTGCCAGCGCCGAGAATATGGACATTGCCGCGACGCTGGAGATTTCCATCGACGTGATGCGGGTCAAAGACATCGTGATCATGGGCCATACGCATTGCGGGGCGATCGGGCTGTGCGACCCGGAAGCCGCCAGCAAGATCGATGAAAAAACCTTGCCAAGCCTGTTTCGCTACCTGGCGCCGATCCGCCAGCTATGGGGAATGGTGACCGATGCGCACGACCATAGCAAGCATGAGGTGGAAGACGCATCCGTGCGCCGCAGCATCGAAAATCTGCGCTCCTACCCACCGGTGGCCAGGGCGCTGGCGGAAGGCCGGCTGAAGCTGCATGGCTGGGTGATCGACATCAATAACAGCCGGCTTTGCGAGTATTGCCCGGACAGCGATGCCTTCGTTCCCATGACCAATAGGCTTCCTGCCTAACTCTACTTTGGCTTCAAATCTGCTTGCGATGGAGCCTCCTCGAAAAAGTCATGTACTGGAGTGTACACTCTTTTTCTCGGTTTCCATCGCTTCGCGCTTTTTTGCCAAAGCGAGTTACGCAGGAAGCCTAATGTCGCAAAGCCAGAGCCATCTGCCTGAAATGTAATGGTTTGGGCTTTTTAATTGTCATAAAACTGTCACACAAAAACGCTGGAAAGATCTATAGAATTGGGAGATACATGTACCCGGCAGGCCAGGCAGGCGGCATAACTTATTTGGCGGCGGATTATGACACAGAAGAAAAATTACAATATCGAAGAGCTCGAAACGCGCTATAACGAAGTGACCACCCTGTTCGACCAGGCCGAAGAGCTGGTGGCGACGGTGGAGAGCGAGTTCGTCAAGGACCAGCAGGCGCAGCTCGATGTCGTCGAGCCGCTGATCAACGAGATCGGCGATGCGACCGATGTGCTGGCGGAAGAATTCCTGCTGATCGCCGAAAGCAAAAAATACAAAACTTCCGGCAAAGCCAGCAAAAACCGCATCGAAGGCGCGCTGCGCAAAATCTACGTCGCCATCGGCGAATACCAGGCGCGCGTTAAAGGCTCAACCAAGCGGGCGCAAGGCGCGATCCTCAATATCGCCGACCCGATCGTGCAGAAAATCCAGCGCCAGGTAGAAAAGATCGTCGTGATCTTCCTGGAGTTCATGCAGATCTCGCTGCATAACATCATGAACAAGGCCGAAGTCGAGGCGCTGCGCGAGCGCGACGCCCGCGTCGCCCTGATGATGCACCAGCAGGCGCTCAGCCAGCAGCAATAGGCAATTTATGGTTGAAGATGTCCTCGACCTATATCGTAAAGAGCAGTGCGAGCAGATCGATGCGGTCATTGTAAGATTGAAGTCTGGTGCTGACGGTGCGCCGGCCTATCAAGACTTGATTGATGGCGCATCGGGTATGTCCGGATATGAAGGCAGAGAAGAAGATGTCATTAGAGCGGCGGTTGCCAGGCTTTTATTTCATAAGGATGTCGGGACGGATCTGCTGAGTAAACCTCATGGTGAAATGGCCGGATTAGTGGCGTGCGAATTGTACGATATGCACGCGGCACCTGCGGCCGTGAACGCCTCTGACACTAACGTTTTGGAAGGTATTCCGTATCCCGGAGACGGCAGCATAGGGCCAGCTGATCGTGTGCAGCCGAGGAGCATTAAGCCGGGTGATATTAGGGATGGCGGCTCGCAAAAGGAACCGGTCCGGTAATCATAATTATTCATACTCTTTAGTTAAAAAGGGAGCCGGTTGGCTCCCTTTTTTTTATTTTGTCATCCCGAACTTGTTTCGGGATCCACAGTGCAACCACCTCAGTTCTTGAGGATGACAGGTGGATGCTGAAACAAGTTCAGCATGACAAGAAGGCTGGATTGCAACGCTTGCGCTCGCAATGACGACTAAACGCTGTAATACATCTCGAATTCAACCGGGCTGGGGGTGTGTTCCCAGCGATAGACGTCCTGCATTTTCAGGTCGATGTAGGAGTCGATCAAATCGTCGGTGAAGACGTCGCCTTTCTTGAGGAAGGCGCGGTCCTTATCGAGGTTTTCCATCGCCTCGCGCAGGCTGCCGCAGACGGTCGGCACGTTCTTGAGTTCTTCCGGCGGCAGGTCGTAGAGGTTTTTATCCGTCGCGTCGCCGGGGTGGATTTTATTCTCGATGCCATCCAAACCCGCCATCAGCATCGCCGCGAAAGCGAGGTACGGGTTGGCGGTCGGGTCGGGGAAACGCACCTCGATGCGCTTGCCTTTCGGGCTTGCGACATAGGGAATGCGGATCGAGGCCGAACGGTTGCGCGCGCTATAGGCCAGCAATACCGGCGCTTCGAAGCCGGGAATCAGGCGCTTATAGCTGTTGGTCGAAGCATTGGTGAACGCGTTGATCGCCTTGGCATGCTTGATGATGCCACCGATGTAATAGAGGCACATTTCCGACAAATCGGCGTAACCGTTGCCGGCAAACAGCGGCTTGCCGCCTTTCCAGATCGACTGGTGGGTGTGCATGCCGGAGCCGTTATCGCCGGAGATCGGCTTGGGCATGAAGGTGACGGATTTGCCGTAGCTATGGGCGACGTTGTGCACGACGTATTTATATTTCTGCACGTTGTCGGCGGTGCCTACCAGCGTCGAGAACATGACGCCGAGCTCGCACTGGGCGGGCGCGACCTCGTGGTGATGCAGCATCGGCTCGACGCCGACGATTTTGAGCGTCGAGAGCATTTCGGCGCGCAGGTCGGATAGCGAATCGACCGGCTGCACGGGGAAATAGCCGCCTTTGGTCGGCGGGCGGTGGCCCATATTGCCGGCCTGGAACGATTTATCGGAATTGACCGGCAGCTCTTCGGAATCGAGCTGGTGGAAACTGTAATTGCCGGCGGATTTGAAGCGCACGTCGTCGAACACGAAAAACTCCAGCTCCGGCCCGAAATAGGCGGTGTCGCCGATATTGGTGTATTGCAGGTAGGCCTCGGCGCGCTTGGCGACCGAGCGCGGGTCGCGGCCGTAGGACTGGCCGGTCGACGGCTCGATGACGTCGCAAAACAGCACCAGCGTCGGCTGGGCGGCGAACGGGTCGACGAACGCGGAGTTGGGATCGGGCATCAGGATCATGTCGGATTCGTTGATCGACTTCCAGCCGGAGATGGACGAGCCGTCGAACATGATGCCGTCCTCGAAGCTGGCGTCGTCGACATGCGCCGACATGTAGCTGGTATGCTGCCATTTGCCTTTCGGGTCGGTAAAGCGGAAATCGACAAACTGGATGTCGTTGTCTTTTATCATTTTAAGCACATCGGCGGCGGACATAGGCTCCCTTTCTATTGCGGTGATGTTGCGGTATCTATTTTTTTATTGTGAAGATGCGTCGTTATAGCAACGCGCCGGGCAAAGTAAAGGGGTGGGGGGTATAATTTTTACAAATTAATTTGGTGCAATTTACCGGGGCTGGGCTAGATTGAACTTCCCACCCCTGATTGCCTGCATCTAAATCGCATCTGAGCCGTGCTCGCCGGTGCGGAGTGCAACATAACTTCTTTCCAAACCACGACGAAATTAGAAAGGATAAGGTGAGGGTTCCGGAAAGGAATCCGGAAAAGAATCCGGAAAGGAATCCGGAAAAGAATCCGGAAAAGAATCCGGATAGGATTCCGGAAACGGCTCGGGAGCAGGTGAGGGCTCCGGATAGAGTTTGGATTTGGACGGATGGCAATGGTATAGTCTGGCCTCAAGATTACTATCATATTGAACGCACAGAGAATGCGTTGTACCAGCCGCTTCGCTGGTCGAGGGCGTGGCCGCATTGATAAGCAATGCCAAGGCAACCGGCCCGGCAAGCAAGGTGGTTCCCAAAAGATAGCTGGTAAGATTTTTCATGACGAGCTCCGTATGGAAGTTGGTAGTATTAAATAATATACACTACTTATGTGACAGTTTAATGACAGCCGGGGCCGAAAAATGCTTCCTGAGCTCCATTAAATCAAATTTCGGCATATTCCTCCGGGTTGCTATGAATTAAATCGCGTCGCCATCACGCGCCGGCATGTGCAGGAATTTTTTGGCCGGTTTCCAGTGCTTGAGCTTCTGCTTGGCATCCCATAAATCCACGGCCGCCTGTAAATCCAGCCAGATTTGCGCGGTCGTGCCCAATACCGTTCCGATGCGTGTGGCAAGTTCAGCCTCGATGCGCGCTTTGCCGTGCACGATGTTGCTCATATGTTTGCGCGTGCAGCCGATGGCTTTGGCGAAGTCGGTGAGCGAAATCTTGCGGTCTTTCAGAAAAAGCTCGACCAATAAATCGCCCGGTTCGCTGGGGCGGCATTTGCGCTCGATAGCCATCGTATTCTCCTAGTGGTAATCTTCAAAATAAACATCGTATACATCGTGCCAATTCCATTTAAACGTGATGCAATAATTGCCGGTAACATGCATGGAATAGGTGTCTTTGCGCTTCCCTTTTAAGGCATGAAAATCTTTTACATTCTTAGCGCTTTCAATATCGCGCAAATGGTCGAGATAGCCGAGTATCCTGAATGCGTTTTTGATATATCTGGCGCCAAGTTTATTGGTTTCTCCATGAACAAACAGTTCGGCCAAGCCTTTATGTTTAAAATTTAGTATTCCCATAAACGTAACCTATGAGGTGACGAAAGTCAAGAGCTAAATCGCGTCGCTGCCGTGTTCGCCGGTGCGGATGCGGATGGCGTCGTCGACCGGCAGCACGAAGATTTTGCCGTCGCCGATCTTGCCGGTGCGGGCGGCGGTGCAGATGGCCTCGACGGTGCGATCGACCATCGCATCCTCGACGACTACCTCGATTTTGATTTTGGGCAGGAAATCGACAACATATTCGGCGCCGCGGTAAAGCTCGCTATGGCCTTTCTGGCGGCCGAAGCCGCGCGCCTCGGTGATGGTGATGCCGTGCAGCCCGATTTCCTGCAAGGCCTCTTTTACATCATCGAGCTTGAACGGTTTTACAATCGCTTCGATTTTTTTCATGCTAACTCCATTTCTGCGGTCGATTGCGTCGTTATTTTCGTCCTCGAATCCTCATGTACCACATTGTACACTCCGGTTCTGCGGGCGAAAATGCCTAGCACTCGCCTCGCATAAATGGAGTTCCCCAAAATTTGTTGCAATATTTTTCTTACTATCACTCGCCCATCGGATGTTTGCAACTTGACTTTTGCCCATGCGCACTGCAAAAACAGGAATAGGCCGGAAACATTAGTTGTTATAATCCTTATAAATACAACCAGATAAATAGCCATACCGTGATCGCCCCGATACTCATGATTGCACAGCTCAATAGTGCGCTTACGCAGCAATTGGCGTGCATCAACCAGTGTTTTTTGCATGCGCGCATCCTCAAGCATAAGGGGTTCGTCAAGCTCGCCGACGAGGAATATAAGGAATCGATCGAGGCGATGAAACACTCGGATATGCTGGTGGAGCGGATATTGTCGCTGGGCGGCATCCCCAACATGCAGGAAGTCGGCGCCATCGCCATCGGCGAAACGGTCGACGCCATTTTGGAGCACGACCTGGCGCTGAAGGAAGCGGTGAAAGCGCAATTGCAGCAAGCGCTGGAGCATTGCCGGGCGAACCGCGATAAAGCCAGCGAGGCGCTGATTGCAAAAATCCTATCGACCGTCGAAGAGCATATCGACTATATTCACAGCCAGCGCGAGCAGCTCGCCGCCGCATAACCAAGGAGCCACCTTATGATTCGCACGTTTATCGTTACCCTCACCCTGTTATTTGGAGTATGCATTATGGCCGCAAAGCCGACCGCCGCCGCCGATTTGGAAAACACCCTGTATATGGATTTAAAAGGCGGCCGCGTCGTCATCGAGATGCGCCCCGATCTCGCGCCCAAACACGTCAAGCGTATCAAGGAACTGGTGCGCCAGGGCTTCTATGACGGTGTGGTGTTTCACCGCGTAATCGACGGGTTCATGGCGCAAACCGGCGACCCGACCGGCACCGGCACCGGCGGCTCCGGCCAGAAGATCAAGGCCGAATTCAGCAAGGAGCCGCATATGCGCGGCGCGCTGTCGATGGCGCGGGCGATGGACATCAATAGCGCCGACAGTCAGTTTTTCATCGTGCTGGCCGCCTCCACTTTCCTCGATGGCCAATATACCTACTGGGGCAAAGTGACCAGCGGCATGGAATTTGTCGACGCCGTCAAAAAAGGCGACAAGGACAATAACGGCGCCGTCACCGACCCGGATAAAATCATCAAGATGCAGGTCGCGGCGGACGTGAAGGAATAATCATTTCTATGGCCAATTGCGTCGTTGCGCATGTTTTTAAAATCCTCACGTACTATTATGTACGCGGCGGTTTTAAAAACATGCGCGCCTAGCACTTGTCTCATATAAATGATTATTTGCTACGACATTGAAAACCAGTCTTTTCGATTTTAACCTTCCCGAATCTTTAATCGCAGATCGTCCGGCAAGCCCGCGTGACAGCGCGCGCCTTCTTATTATCCCCTCCCCCTCGAGGGGGGAGGGTCAGGGTGGGGGTGACTTTGTAGATGGTTTTATTCGTAATCTTCCCCGTTTTCTTAAAGCCGGCGATGTGATGGTGTTCAACGATACACGCGTCATTCCGGCAAGGCTGCTGGGCAAGCGCGGCGCGGCGAAGGTCGAGCTGTTGCTGCATAAAAAACTTCCTCAATCGCCACTTTGGCAATGTTTCGCGAAACCCGCAAAGAAATTGAAAATCGGCGACCGAATCGATTTTGCCGGGGATTTTCATGCCGAGGTGAAAGACAAGCTTGCCGACGGGCAGGTGGTGATTGCCTTCAACGACGATGCGCAGTCTTTGTCCCGCAAGTTGGAGCAATACGGGCATATGCCCTTGCCGCCGTATATTTCGCGCGCCGACGAGGATGCGGACAGGCATACTTACCAGACCGTCTATGCGCGCAACGATGGCTCGGTGGCGGCGCCGACGGCGGGGCTGCATTTCACCGATGCGCTGCTGGCGGCAATCGATGAAGCAGGCGTCAAACGCGTGCATGTCACGCTGCATGTCGGTGGCGGCACGTTCCTGCCGGTCAAAAGCGAAGACACCAACGATCACGTTATGCATAGCGAATATGCGGTGATAGGTGAGGAAGCGGCGGATGCGATCAACGCGGCGAAACGAAGCGGTGGACGGGTGGTCGCCGTGGGCACTACCAGCTTGCGCACGCTCGAATCGGTGGCGAATGAAAATGGGCATATAAGCGCGTTTTCCGGCGAAACCGCCATCTTCATTACGCCCGGCTACCACTTCAAAATCGTTGATGCGCTGCTGACCAATTTCCACCTGCCGCGATCGACATTATTCATGCTGGTAGCGGCGTTTAGCGGCCTGGAGCGGATGCAGGCGGCCTATGCCCATGCCATCACGAGGGGCTACCGTTTTTATTCTTACGGCGATGCTTGCTGGCTTACCCGAAAAAGTTAGATTTTTTTCTTAGTAAAAAGGTCGGGTTTATGTTATCATACGGATATATAAACCAAAAGGATAGGCTTATGGCTGACAATAAAGAATTCAATTATTGTTTCTGGGCAAAAATGCTGGTGGGTTTTCCCGCCATTTTCATTCTTGTGTTCGCCGTAAGCTGGCAATTTTCCGATCCCATCCTGCAAATCCTTTCCGGCGCCGCCACCGGCGTGCTTGCCGTGTATCTGGCGATGAAAATCGATCGCCATCCCAAGCTACAAGGCAAAATCCGCAAAATCCGCAAACTCTAAGCTCTATTGAAAATTCTACTATGCCGGGCAAACGCTTCGTTTTCTGCGCTTCCGCTGCTCATGTACTCAAACGTACATTGCGCTGCGGTTCTCGAAAACTTTGCTTTTTGCCTCGGCCTAGCGAATTTTTCAATAGAGCTCCTTTTGTTTTTGCATGACCGTTGCATTTTCCGTTTCCGCCCGCGACGGCAACGCGCGCACCGGCGAGCTTCACACCGCGCACGGCACGATTCGCACGCCGGCCTTCATGCCGGTGGGAACGAGCGCGACCGTCAAGGCGATGACGCCGGAAGCGGTCCGGCAGACCGGCGCCGATATTATTCTCGGCAATACCTACCATCTGATGCTGCGACCGTCGGCCGAGCGCATCGCCAGGCTCGGGGGCTTGCATAAATTCATGCATTGGGACGGGCCGATCCTCACCGATTCCGGCGGCTTCCAGGTGATGTCGCTTTCCAAGCTGCGCAAGCTCAGCGAGCAATGCGTCACCTTTCAGTCGCATCTCGACGGCGCGACGTATGAATTATCGCCGGAGCGGGCGATGGAGATTCAGCATCTGCTCGGCAGCGACATCACGATGGCGCTCGACGAATGCACGCCGTTTCCGGCAAGCGAGGCCGACGCCGAAACATCGATGCAGCTTTCGATGCGCTGGGCGCAGCGCAGCAAGGATGCGTTCGTGAAGCGCGACGGCTATGCGTTATTTGGCATCGTGCAGGGCGGTATCTATCCCAAGCTGCGCGAGCAATCCGCGCATGCGCTGACCTCCATCGGGTTCGACGGCTATGCGGTGGGCGGGCTGGCGGTGGGCGAGGGGCAGGAGCTGATGTTTCGCGTGCTCGATTTCACTTTGCCGCATCTGCCGCAGGAGCGTCCGCGCTACCTGATGGGCGTGGGCAAGCCCGACGACATTATCGGCGCGGTGATGCGCGGTATCGACATGTTCGATTGCGTCATTCCCACGCGCTCCGGCCGTTTCGCCCGCGCCTATACGGGCGAAGGCGAGCGCAATATCCAAAACGCCCGCTACGCAGAAGACGCCCGCCCGCTCGAGGCGGATTGCCCGTGCCCGGCTTGCCGCCATTACAGCCGCGCCTATCTGCACCATTTATTCAAGGCCGACGAAATGCTTGGACCGATGCTGCTGACATGGCATAATCTGACTTTCTATCAGCGGCTGATGCAAGGGTTGCGCGACGCGATCGCCGGCAATCGGCTGGACGATTTCGCGCAGGCGTTCTTGCGGCGATACCGGGGTAAAGATAATGACAAGGCGTAAGATATTACTGGTATTGGCGGTCGCTTTTGCGGTGCTGGTTTTGGCAACGCTTCCCTATAAAACCATCGTCGAAGACCAACTGAAAAAATATATCGCCGCGCAAGGCATAGAAAACCTTACATTCTCGGTTAAATCACTTGGCTTGAGCGGCATGGTGCTGCGCGATATTACGCTGACCACGGAGCATCCGCTGACGCTCGACAGCCTTACGCTTGATTATTCCGTGTTCGAGCTGCTAAGCGGCAATCTGCGCGAGCTGCATATCGATTCGCTGCGCATGCGCACGCCGGCGGGGATTGTGGAGGCGCGCGATGTCGTCCTGTCTTTTTCCCCCGAAGAAAAAGGCGGCAGCTGGCGGGGCATCTGGAGCGTAGCGAACGTGGCCTTCCAGGAATCGCCGCTTACGCTGGTGCCGATTGCGGGGGCGGGAAGCTTTGCGGCGGATCGTGCCAAAGCCACCGTCGCCGGCGATTTCAAAAGCAGCGACGCCAGCTACAAGGCGACGTTCGCGCTCGACTATCTGTTTGATAAAGCCAAGCCGTCAGCGTTGCGCATTCTTTCCGCCTATGCGCCGTGGAACGGCGGCGTGCTGGCGACGCAAAACGCGCTGATTCCGCTGGGCACGGGCAAGCCGGCGCGCTTTACCGTGCAGATGCAGCGCGTGTCGCTCGATGGGCTTCTCAAGCTTCTGGTCGCCGGCCGTGCGGCCGCTACCGGCACGATGACCGGCGCGATTCCGGTGACGATTGGGCCCGACGGCAGAATTTATGTCGAAACCGGCTCGCTCAAGGCGGAAACCGCCGGAACGATTATGCTCGCGCCCGACGCGATTCCCGGCGATAACGAGCAGGTGGCGCTGGTGCGCGAGGTGATGCAGAATTTCCATTACAGCGTGTTCACACTGAAGCTGCAAAGCGGCGGAGATGAAAAATTATCCATCTTGCTGCAACTTGCCGGTAACAATCCGGATGCGTATAATGGCCAGGAAGTGAAATTAAACGTGCAATTGCAGGGAGACTTGCTAGAGTTGCTGCAACAAAGCATTCTTCCGCTGGCGGACCCGAAACAATTATTGAAGCAGGGCAATTATGAAAGTAAATAGCTGGTTTTTTCTCTCGTTGCTGCTGGCCGCCTGCAATCCCACTGTGCAGGTGCAGGCCCCGGACAAGCCGATCGAGATCAATCTCAACATCAAAATCGAGCAGCATGTGAAGGTGGAAATCGAAAAAGACGTGAAGCAAGCCATCGCGAAAAACAAAGATATTTTTTAGGAGCTGAGCTATGAAACTATGGTCTGTGGTTGCGGTTGCGGGAATGTTGTGGGCGATGCCGGCCCTGGCGCTCGATTTGCATACGGCGCGCTCGACCGGCCAGATCGGCGAAAAAACCGACGGTTATGTGAGCGCCATTGCCAAATCGGAAGAGGTTGCCGCGCTTGCCCGGGAAGTCAATAACAAGCGCCGGGAGGAATATGCCCGGATTTCCAAGGAAAATGGCCAGCCGGTCGATGTGGTGGCCAAGCTCGCCGCCCAGCAGATTATCGGCAGTTTGCCTGCCGGCAGCTCCTATCAGGACGAGAGCGGCAGCTGGAAAAAACGCTGATTTTCCGCCGCGCCCGCTAAGTTGCCCTAAACGGTTGACAAACGCCCGTAAAACCTTATTGTCCCCAGTCTTGAAGTCCCTAATGATCCGGTAGCTCAGTCGGTAGAGCACCTGACTTTTAATCAGGTTGTCGCGGGTTCGATTCCCGCCCGGATCACCACCCTACGCCAAGAGGCTTCGGGTGGCTTACGCCCGTATGTGTCGATCTATGATTGCCGAGCAATATTACGAAGATTTCGAGGTCGGCCAGCGGTTCACCGCCGGCAGCCTGACGATCGATAAAGACCATGCCGTTGCCTTCGCCAACGCCTACGACCCGCAATATTTCCATATCGACGAGCAGGCGGCCGCTTCCGGCATTTGGGGCACGCTGGTGGTCAGCGGCTGGCACACGGCGGCAACGACGATGCGCCTCAAGCTCGACACGCCGTTGGGCAAGGCGGCTGGCGGGCTGGTCGGGCTTGGCATCGACTCGATGAAGTGGCCGCGCCCGGTCTATCCCGGCGACGCGCTTTCCATCGTCATCACCATTATCGAAAAACGCCAGTCCAAATCGCGGCCCAGCCACGGCATCGTCAAATACAAGGTCGAGACGCTCAACCAGGACGGCGCGCTGGTGATGGAGATGGTCACGGCGGTATGGGTGCCGTACAAAAACGCCTAGGACGTTTGGCGCAGCGGCACCGGCTTGCGGTTTTTGTCGATGGAGACCATCACGAAACGGCCTTCGGTAATTTTTTCCTTATGCTCCTGATCTCGGCGCTCGACGAAGGTTTCCACTTTCACCGTCAGGCTGGTGCGGCCGGTTTTTTCGACGAAGGCATAGCATTCGAGGCAATCGCCGACATAGACGGGCTTGTGGAACACGATGTTTTCCACCGCCACCGTGACGATGCGGTTGCCCGCCGCCTTGCGCGCCGGAATCGACGCCGCCAAATCCATCATGCTTAGAATCCAGCCGCCGAACATGTCGCCGTCGGCATTGGTATCGCTGGACATGGCGATGACTTTGATGGCGGGTTCCTTGAAATGCTCGTCGCTCATATTTCTTCCTTTCTGTCACCCCGCATTCATTGCGGGGTCTCCTTCTGTTGCATGAGATCCCGCAACAAGTGCGGGATGACGGGAGCCTAAGCGGCGAAGCCGCTAAGGCTTACCGTCATTTGGGGGCCATGCGCAGTGCGCCGTCGAGCCGGACGGTTTCGCCGTTGATGGCGACGTTTTCGATCAGGTGCCTGGCCAGCGCCGCGTATTCTTCCGGCTTCACCAGCCGGGCGGGGAAGGGGATGGTGGCTTCCAGGCTGGCTTTGACGTCGGCGGGCATGCCGGCGACCATCGGCGTGTCGACCGGCCCGGGCGCGATGGCGTTGACGCGGATGCCCAGGCGGGCGAATTCGCGCGCCGCCGGCAAGGTCAGGCTGACGACGCCGCCTTTGCTCGCCGCATAGGCGGCCTGGCCGATCTGTCCTTCATAGGCTGCAATCGAGGCAGTATTGACGATGACGCCGCGCTCCTTGTCCATTCCGACGGGTTCGGCCTTGCTTATTGCTTCTGCAAATAGCCGCATCATATTGAACGTGCCGACCAGGTTGACGCGCACGGTCTGCTCGAAATAATCCAGCGCCATCGTTGCATCTTTGCCAAGAATACGTCCCGCGCCCAAGATGCCTGCGCAGTTGATGAGGATGCGCGCCTGGCCGTGCGCCGCGGCGGCTGCCGCAAGCGCGGCTTTGACGCTGGCCTCGCCGGCGACGTCGCATTCGATGCCGATGCCGCTAATTTCTTTTGCAAGCGCCTGCGCTGCAGCGAGGTTGCGGTCGAGCAGCGCGACTTTGGCGCCGTGCTGCGCGAGCAAACGCGCGGTGGCGGCCCCGAGGCCGGATGCGCCGCCGGTGACGATGGCGGGAGTGTTTTTGAGTTCCATATTACAATGCCCTGCTGATGATGATGCGCTGCACGTCGCTGGTGCCTTCGTAAATCTGGCAGACGCGCATGTCGCGGTAAATGCGCTCGATGGGGAATTCCTTGACGTAGCCGTAGCCGCCGAGCGTTTGCATGGCCTGCGAGCAAACGCGCTCGACCATTTCGGAGGCGAAGAGCTTGGCCATGCAGGCTTCCGTCAGGCAGGGCTGGCCGGCGTCGCGCAGACGGCAGGCGTGGTGCAGAAGCTGGCGGGCGGCTTCCAGTTCGGTCGCCATGTTGGCCAGGCGGAACGCAACGGCCTGGTGCTCGAAAATCGGCTTGCCGAAGGCGATGCGCTCCTTGGCGTAGGGGATGGCGAAATCGAGCGTGGCGCGCGCCATGCCGATGGATTGTGCGGCGATGCCGATGCGCCCGCCTTCCAGGTTGGACAGGGCGATTTTGTAGCCCATGCCTTCCTTGCCGAGCAGATGGGTGGCGGGGATGCGCAAATTTTCGAACAGCAATTGGGCGGTGTCGGAACAGGTTTGCCCGAGCTTGTCTTCGAGCTTGGGCACGCTGTAGCCGGGCGTTTTGGTCGGCACGATGAAAGCCGAGAGGCCTTTTTTTCCGGCGGCTTTGTCGGTGACGGCGAAGACCAGGGCGAGGTCGGCATGCTTGCCGGAAGTGATGAATTGCTTGCTGCCGTTTAGCACGTAATGGTCGCCGTCTTTCTTCGCGGTCATCAGCAGCGCCGCGGCGTCGGAGCCGGCCTGCGCTTCGGACAGCGCAAAGGCGCCCAGCATGTCGCCGCGCGCGAGCGGGCGCAGGAATTGCTCTTTTTGCCAGTCATTGCCGTGCGCGAGCAGCCCGGCGCCGACCAGCGAGTTCTGCACGCTCATGATGGTCGATACGGCGCCGTCGGCGGCGGCGATTTCCTCGATCGCCAGCGCCATCGACACATAGTCGGTGCCGGCGCCGTCGAACGCTTCCGGAATCAGCATGCCCATCAGCCCGAGCTTGCCCATTTCCTTTAATTCGTCATGCGGGAAGCGCGCCTCATGGTCGCGCGCCGCAGCACCCGGACGGAGTTTTTCCTGTGCGAACTGCCGGGCCGTATCACGGATCATCTGTTGGGTTTCGGTAAATAGCATTATGCTCTCTCCATTGCCATGGCCACTGCTTCGCCGCCGCCGATGCACAAGCTCGCCATGCCGCGTTTCAATTGGTATTTGTCCAGCGCGTAAAGCAGCGTCGCCAGAATGCGCGCGCCCGATGCGCCGATGGGATGGCCCAGTGCGCAAGCGCCGCCATGCACGTTGACCTTTTCATGCGGCAAATTCAGATCGTGCATCGCCGCCATCGTGACGACGGCGAAGGCCTCGTTGATCTCGAATAAATCCACGTCTTTCAATGACCAGCCGATTTTCTCGGAAAGTTTTTGCATCGCGCCCACCGGCGCCGTCGAAAACCATGCCGGCGCATGGGCATGGCCGGCATGGCCGACGATGCGCGCCAGCGGTTTCAATCCGCGCTTCTCGGCCTCGGAAGCGCGCATCAGCAGCAGCGCCGCTGCGCCGTCGGAGATGGAGCTGGCATTGGCTGCCGTCACCGTGCCGTCCTTGGCGAAGGCGGGTTTGAGCGTCGGGATCTTTGCCGGGTCGGATTTTTGCGGCTGCTCGTCGACGGCGATTTCGACGTCGCCTTTCTTGCCTTTGACGATGACCGGCACGATCTCGTTTTTAAAGCTGCCGTCGGCAGTGGCTTTCTTCGCGCGCTCCAGCGAGGCGATGGCAAACGCATCCTGCGCGGCGCGGGTGAATTGGTAATGGGTGGCGCAGGCTTCGGCGAACACGCCCATGAGCTTGCCTTTTTCATAGGCGTCTTCCAGCCCGTCGAGGAACATATGGTCGAGGATTCTGGCATCGCCCATGCGGTAGCCGCTGCGCGCCTTGGGCAGCAAATGCGGCGCGCCCGTCATGCTTTCCATGCCGCCCGCGACGATAATATTGGCGCTGCCGGCGGCGATGGCGTCGTGCGCCAGCATCACGGCCTTCATGCCGGAGCCGCAGACTTTGCTGACGGTGGTGCAGGCGACGCTTTCGGGCAAGCCGGCGCCCAGCGCGGCCTG
>JAGVLW010000100.1 GCA_020054105.1 Alphaproteobacteria bacterium
CATTTAATATCCGCTATGTAAACGACATTGCCGAAAACAGGGACGTCATGGAATTGCTGGTGGAAGAGGGCACTATCTAAAGTATTTTTAAAGCGCCAGCGATTTTTCCTGGTTTTGAAACAGGATGGACGCGGAAAATAACAGCATATCAATGTGTTGCGGAATTGCTCCGCCCAATCCCTCGCCAGCGGGATTTTACAGCTCAGGCACAAATCGTGCAGAAACTGCACGGTGCTGGTAAAGCTGAAGATGCTGATGGCATCCATGAACGACCGGGTGTCCGGCAGGGGAATCTTTTTTACCGTCAGATACACCCCCTTCATCAGCTCCTGCAGGGCTTCATGCCAGGGCTGATAGGCCTGGGCATATTCCCTGCCTACCTTGTCCATCACGAGCTCAAGGTAATTGTCGATGCCGGCGAGGGTGGGTTGATAGATAACAAAAAACTCTTCGAAGACGCGCCTGGCGCCTTCCGTATCATCCTTACCCGAGGGTGAAGGTATGTGATGATAGCCTTCCATACATCACACTATAGCAAACTATTGTGACAGTTTTGTGAACGTCCTGAATAAATATAGAAAGAGAAAATAATGGCGAATCTTGGCTATCTATCCCTGCAAAAAGCCCTGTTTCTCAAGCTTTCCGGCGATTCGGCCCTGCAGGCGTTAACCACCGGCGTCCATGACCGTGCGCCGCAAAACAGCGAATTCCCCTATGTCGTCATCGGCGATATGGAGGGCAAGGACTGGTCTACCAAGACCACCAGCGGCACGGAATATCTGTTCGAAATACAGGTATGGAGCCGGGAAGGCGGGCGGAAAGAAGCCGCCACCATTATGGAGCGCATTTACCAGCTGCTGCATGACGGCAGCATGACCGTGGAAAATAACAGCCTGGTGCTCATGCGCTTGGTGGCCAATGCCATAAGCCTTGAGAATGACGGCTGGACCTATCTGGGGACGATGCAGTTTCGCGCCCTGTTGCAAAGCAATTAAACGGTAAGGATGTGTTATGACGGCAGGCAAAGGATCACTGGTGCTGGTCAAAGTCGGCAACGGGGCAGGCACGGAGGTGTTTTCCACCATTGGCGGGTTGCGCGTATCCAATTTGCTTTTACGCAACCAGGCCATCGAATCCAGCACGCTGGATAGCGGCGCCTGGCAGAGTGTGCTTGGCAGCGCCGGCCTGCGCTCGCTGACGATTAGCGGCAGCGGTGTGTTTACCGACAGCGCGGTGGAAGAAATGCTGAGAGGTTATGCGTTTTCCGGCAGCAGTAATAATTACCAGTTTATTTTCGCCAATGGCGATTATTGCGCCGGCCCGTTCGTCGTTACTCATTATGAGCGAAACGGCGATCATGAGGATGAGGAAATGTATGCAGTGGCCTTGCAAAGCGCCGGGCAGATCACCTTCACCGCCGCTTAGGAAACCGCCATGCCAGCTGCACGGAAAATTTTCATCGCGCTGCGAGACAAGAAATATGTTTTGCTTCCCAATGCGCAGGCGATTTGCGCCATCGAGCATGAGCTGGGCGCCAGCATCATTGCCATCGCCAGGAAACTTATCGCCGGAGAATTATTTATAGACGAGATGGCGCTCATCGTTTTTCATGCGATGTATGCTGCGGACAGCGAGAACACACTTCCTGTGCAAGACATAAAAAATACCATAATAGACAATGGATTAACCGATACCCTGAGCGCACTGTCCGCTATGTTTTCCACGGTATTGGGAGGGGTAGCGGACGCTACTGCGTAAGAGCGTTTTTCGAGAGGACGGCAAGATAATCGGTGAATTGCGTCTTGAGCGTTTGCGCATCCTTGCAATCGCTTTTCGCGTAAATCTCCTCGTAGGCGCCTTGCGCCGAAGAGATTATGTCGTGCTGCAGGCGGCCCGGAGCATTCATCGAAGCCATTTCCTGGCTCAGCGCGGCCATGATGACGAAATAGTCGTTGGGAATGACCTCATTGCATCTTTTCAGAAAAAGATAATTCACCAGGATGTTTTCATAACGCTTTTTCAATTCATCCATCACCGATTGCGCATCGCCGCCTTTTGTTTCCGGATTGTAAATATCTTCGATGGTCGATGTGTCGGCGGGTTTGACGGTTGTTGGGAGTGAATCGTTACGGCGCTCGGATAAGGCTTTGTTTGTCGTTTCGAGCTGCGTGGCAAGCTGCTGCAATGTCTGCGATTGGCTATCGAATCCTTGTTGCAGGGCTTGCTGGCGAGCGGTGATTTCGTTGATGGACCGCTCCATATTGCTCAGGCGCATTTCGAATATGACGACCAGCGCGGCAAGACCGAATAGCATTGCAATGGTTGCAATAACGCGTATCCAAGCGTGTTTGTCCGGCATTTTTATCCTGTCATTACTCATTGGATAGTTTCGTGCAGTCTATGGAAATCGTCCCTGAATTGCCACGCACCCGCCATGGACGGTCGAAGGAATAGCAACGATACTCTATGTCCAATTCTTTTTCAAAACATCCGGGATAAGGATCCCGCCCCAAAGTATTTTCATTGATTGCAATAGTGCAGCTGGGCTTGTCGTTACATAGCTCGGAAACTTTTTTCAGGGCGTTATCCACGCGTATATCCTTAACGAAACCATCGTCGTTCTCCATGCCTTCCGTAAGCCGATAGCGGCAATTAAGCCCCCAGGTCGCATGCGTTATCGCAATGCTGAACGGGGATTTCTTCGTGCTCATCGGCGTGGTCGCCGGCAAGGGAACCGTCAGGAATATTTTCCCGGCCAGATAGACCAGCACAATGATGACCGAAACAATGATTAGATGTAATTTGAACGACATTCTCAAACCCGGTGTATTTCTTTCCAATTATCGCAATTAAAAGTAAAGCAAGTCATAAAGCGCTAAAATATAATATTAACAATTGTTTACAGGATGTTATGATCAAGAAAAAACCCAGGCGTGTTACAAGTAATGACAATAGGAAGAAGCTATTCAACCAATTGAGGAATATTGATAATATATTTGGAAAATCGGGTGACTCCTTACTTGGATTACCTAAAAATACGACTCAAACCATTAGCCGGCAGCTTTTCTCGAATAGTTCAACCTCGGTTAGAAATAACAATGAAAATCCAGTATTTAATGTGTTCAAGCCTAGTCAAAAGCAGTTTTTCGCAGATATGGCCGGTCTCCTGTCGAAAATCAGCCGAAGATATCTATAAGCCCATGTTATATAATTCGTTATAATTTTTCTGTACGGTTCTAGAACAGTAGGCATCTGCTACTTGCAATTGTCACATACCTGTCGTTTTTTACGATTTATCAGCCAGTTCCGTCACCAAAATGTCACAAAAAAGCAATGGCTAGCCTGGGCCTTCGCTTGCTATAATGGCAACGGGTGGAAATAGCATTTCATCGTTATTGAAGATGCGATTTTGTCCTGTTTTGAAATAGGTTTTTGGACAAGCAGATGGCTGGTTATCAAGGCGATGACGAATTTGGAGGCAGGCGCGGCGGCCGTTCTGAGGATGGCCTTGCGAACCTGCCCGCCAATGCGACGCCCGAACAGATCCAAAAACAAATCCAGGAAATGACCCGAAAAAACGAAGCAGAGTTCCGGGATAGTTTCAGAGGCAAAGAAACCAAAGACGGAAAAGTCAGTTTCTTCGGCTATAAAATTCCCAAATATTTAGCCCCGATCGTCAATATCGGCTATGACTCGTTGATCGTGCCGATCAGCGATGTCGGCAGTAATTTTTTATATAATCGCGGCGCCAAACTCGCGGAACATCTAAACGCGCCCCGCGATAAAGCCCACCAGATCGGCCTGGCCGCCGAGCTGGTAACGCGCTGGGGCATCGTCTTCAGCAAGCCGATCATCAGCTTTGCCACCACCAATAAACAATTGGTTGCCGACCGCAGGGCGCTTTACAAAGAATTTCAGCCGATCGTCGAAGGCAATAAAATCGATTATAAAAATAACGAAGTGGTAAAGGCCGCCTTCAACCATCTGCATGCCGAGTATGTATATGAGCTCAAAAGAATCATTCCCAGCCTGATTACGCTCTCGCTGCAGGTTCCCTATGCATTGCAGCGCCAAAAGGAAACGATTGAAAAGCGCAAGACGCAATTCGACGCCACCGGCTTTTCAAAAGGAACTCAGGAAGACTATTATGCAGCTCTGACCAAAAAGTTGGACGAAAAGAATAAAAATATCGGTAAAGGCGAGGAATTTATCGCCGCCAAGAAAAAAGAATGGCTCAGAAACCGCAAAAACAGGGTTGATGCGCACGGCAAAGAAAAAAGCGACTGGCAGCTCGATCAAGAATTTGAAAAATTGATTGCCGCTCCACTTAGGGAAGTGTTCGCTCCTCAGAATAAATCCACCACGGCGGAGACGCCTGCCAAAGCCGGCAATAAATATCTGGATAACCAGTTGCTCTACATGATCCCTGTCGTGTCTGCCGCCAGCGAGGGCGTGAGCACGGCGATTCGCGAAAGCAGGGGCGAGATTAGCTCGGTCAATAGCTGGGAAATGATCAAGCATCTCTCGAAAGAGATGGAATCGCGCTATGGCGCCGAGAGCAAAAAAAGCCGCCGCGACGATTACGAATCAGATCCGCGCCGCCATAAAGCCGACAGCATCCGCATCTCGACCATCGACAATCAGGACGAGCGTGAAGGCAAGCAGGGAAGACGCCCGGAAGAGCTGTCACTGAAGGAATATATCATCGAAACGTTTCAGCAGCTCGAACGCGACATGGGACGGCCGATGCTGGGCCCGGCATTGCTTGAGCAGTTGACTCCCGCCGTCGATATCATCGCGGAATACATCGCCGAAGGCCGCCTCGATCCCTATGCGCTGGTAAGCCTGGTGGGAAATAATAAAATCATTACCCATAGCCCATCCGGTTCCAGGGTGTTTGCCAATGAAGATCAGGTCAAAAAAGAAATAGACGATTTGCTTGCGGTTTTGGGGACGAAGGAAAAAATCAATTCCAAGGAGTTCCTGGAGAATTTCGTCAACCCGGCGCAAATCCTCGGCATCATCAAAAAGAATCTGGAGACCATGCAAGGCCAGGAGAAAGCTTTCTTCGTCATGCTGTTTTCCGATGAAATTCTCATGAAGGCCGGCATGAAGCAAAGTGACGCCGTCGAATTGCGCAAGCAAGGCCATGCCAAGCTCTATGACGAGGTGGCCGCGGCAGTCATCAGCCTGGCCAAGCATGATCCCGAAACCGCTAAAACCTTGCTTGGCCTAAGCGAGGAAGACCAGAAACACATCAATGAGCTGGCGGAAAGAATTGAGTCCGGCGATTGGAAAGCCCTGGAAACCGCCGTTGACGGCAGGGATAAGAGCATTCTCGCGGCAGTGCGCACCGGCGGCCTGAACCAGCAAAGCAAGGGCAACGCCCCGTGGGCGCAATGGCTGAAGGAGAGCATGGATATACGCAAAACAGCCGTTACTGCACAGGCGAACTCGGCTTCCAATGAGCAAGCGAGTTTAGATACGGAAAACGGCGAAGTTCGCCAGCACCAGGCGCATGACAGAGACGCAAGCGATGCCAGCGATCATCACCGTAAAAGCCATAGCAACCATCATAAAAAAAGCGAGAAATTCACCGATGCGTTCGCCTCGGATGAAACAGGCGCCAGGGACAAGTCCATGGCCGCGCGCATTAAGAAAAAAACCGATAAACCCCACGGGGGTATATCGCCATTATGACGCAAAAATGGCGGTTGAAAACTATGAAAAACGTCGTTACACATAGCCGTAAAGTTAAGGTGTGTTTGCTTGGGGCAAATATACACCGTGGGGGTATGCTGTGACCTATTTCCATTATTATGCGACTACCAGCAGAAATCTCGACCGTGTTTTTCAATATGGCGTGTTTCCTCTGTCGCAAGCCGTCGGCTCGATCGTTGCCAATAAATATTTCGGGCTGACCGGCGACGCGCGTTTCGAGGCCTCCGCCAATATCGCCCGGTGGCTCAGCGCCGGCGCCTATTCCGCACTTACTAGCACTTTCTTCGCGTTGGAATCCGAGCTGATCAATGACAATACCCGCGATGCGGTCTCCGCCGAATTGGGCATGGATCCGAGCGAATTTAAATTTTCCGATTTGAGACGCAGCAGCAACGCCATAGCAAGCAAGGCATATACAGACATATTGCGCATGCAGAAATACCGCTATGGCAGCGATGCGATGTTTCTGTTACCTATAGCGATGAAGGGCATTTCAGAGGCTTCCGGCGTATCTTGGGAACGCAGTAAAAAAGTGCGTGACAATCCGGATAATTATTCTTACGCGCAACATATTTTTAACGGCCATAATGCGTGGGATTACGGTATTTACGCCGGCAAGGCCGCGTATTGGGGCGGCGAGACGTTCTTCGTACCTAAATCCGGGCATTATGAAGTGGTAAAGCTGCTGGAGAATCTTCAATCCACTGGCAAGGATATCGTCGCTAACGATCTTTTGGGCGTGTATCAGCGCACTAGAACCGATAGGGGCGGAGATATCATTGAATCGGATGATAAAGCGTCTCTCGATGCGCTTCGCCCGATCATGCAAAAAATGGCAAGCGAATATAATAAACACGATGGCAAATTAGGCATTCCTGAGATCGTCTACCTGATCGGCTTGGGTAAGGTCAATTTGCATGCAAGAGATGGTAAGACGCTTGATCCGCAAGCAATCGCAGCATCCTACGCAGAAATCGATAAGGTGGTCTCTATCGGCCTAAAAGGCATCAGGGAAGAAAACCGCGCATTGCGCAAATCGCAGCCAAATACTCATGCAAGAAGCCTCACCGATCGCGTCGCCGATGTTGCTTTTGCTACTGCCCAGACAGTTTTAGGTGCAGTTCGCGGCAAGTCAGGCCGCAAACGTCCCGAAGAGTATATCACCGCGCGTGATCCTGGCGAGTTAACTAGTTATAACTACAGCATAAATCGCTGATTCTTCGCATCGTACCGGTAATGGCGGGATTTACTTATTGCCATTATGCCAATCCCATTGAACTGTCACAAAAAATTAACAAAACTGCTATGGGCGTTCCCAGCCGGTTTCGCTATACTATTACCATCTAGTAGTGTGAGTTTTTTGGAATCGGCAGATGGTTGCTACACTTAGAAGTCCAAGAATAAAGGGAGGCTCTGGCGACAGGTTGCGGGATTTACGCGACGCGCGCACCGTTTCTCCTGTAAATGCTACCGCAAAGACTCCCGAGCAAATGGTGCGGGATGCGACGCAAAATCGCGGTCAGCAACTTCCCGATTCCGGTATCGATAGCGTTAGCCGAACCCACCCCGCAGTTGCCAATGCGTTCTCCGATGCACCTTCGCTTGGCGGCAAACTTCTCGATGGCGCAGGAACTGCCGTTGGCGCCGTCAACCTAGCCGCCATCCCGCTCTTCATCGGACCTGCCGTTGTCGGCGGGATAGCAAAAGTTGGCGCGAAAACCAAGATCGGCTGGTTAAAACGCGTAGGCGAAAAAGTCGGCTCGGCGATGGAGACATTCACCGGCACCACCTTCGGACAGATCGGCGAAAAATTTGGCATCGGCAAAACAGTAGGCGGTATTACGCAACCAATCGCGAATGTCACCGGCAGCGTCGCGGAAACCGCCGGTGATGTAACCGGCTTTAGCGCCCGGCGTCGCACGGCCAATCTAGCCAAGGCTTCCGGCCATCTGAGCGTTTTAAAGGATGAGGTGGCGTCGCTTAATGCGGCGGAGTTGCCGTCTTCCTTGCGCGGGCATGTCGCAAAAATGCAAAGCGCATTCAACGTTGCGCATATTGATCGCTTCGATCATGAGCAATTTGCAAAAGCGCATGAGGGTTTCCAGAAAACCACCGCAGAGCTTAGGAAAAACACCGCACTCGACAAAACCACCTCCACTGCATTAGCCCGCACCGAAAAGTCCCTTGGAAAAATTGCGCTGCGCACCGAGAAAATGGTTGCCAACCGCGCCGCCGTCGGCGCTTACGGAAACGTCGCCAAATCCATCCAATCCATTCCCGGCACGCTGTCGAAAACGTCCGCCATGCACGGCATAGTGAGCGGCGGATTTGTCGCCGGCTCCGCGCTTTCGATGGTTGGCGATGCGCGCAGCTTCAAAAACGATTTGCGGGCGCTTAAACAAATGTATGCCGACGTTACCGGCAAGGACGTTAAAAAAGTTTCGGCATTCGATGTGCTGATCGGCAGCGTTCCCGCGCCGCTGCGTGCCGCCCGCCGGCATATGCTGATCTACACCACGGTGAGCGAAATCGCCGATGCCATCGGTATGGGCGTCAATATCAAGACCATGGGCAAGAACAACATGAGCTTCATGAGCAGCTTTCTTGCCTTCCAGGTCCCTGATTGGATTCAAAAAGGCACCGGCAATGTGTTGGGCGATTCCATTATTCCCGCCTACAAAGCCTTAACCCTGGCGCACCAGGCCGGCCAAACCATTTCTGCGGAAGAATATGCGCAACTGCTTTTGCTGGCCAGCCCGGAATTGAAAGCCAGGGGCGAGCATAGCTCCTTTCTGATGGAAATCGCCAAGCAATATGCCGATGCGAAGGCCAGCCCGGCCGATATTCTCAAGGCCGCAAGCAACGGTGAAATCATGGCGCGCATCAGCCGCCTTATCGTTGCTAATGAGCCAAAAGCAGCTGTCGTTACTGAAACGGCAACGCCTGAACATTCGCATACGAAACGCTTATCGGAAGGCGCAAAAGACCAAAGGCCGGTGCTGGGGAAATTTACCGAAAAAGTCAGCAACAGCCCGACGATGGAACAAGGCGTGTCTGTCTAAGAGCAAATTGGAATGGCAAAAAAAGAACATACCATCATTCCTGAAATAAGCAGTGACCTGCTCACCACCGAGAATGTGCTGACAGGCGCGCAGATGGGCGCGAATTTGCTGGTCAAGAATCCGGTAGCGCAGGTCGGGCTGCTGCCGCTTGACGGCGTGATCGCGCAGGTGCATGCACGAACAGAAGAACATGAATTGGCCAGCACATTAGGCTGTCGGGATTTGCAGTCGATAGGCTACCTGCCTGCTGTTAAAACCAAGATGAACGAGCTGCGCG
>JAGVLW010000111.1 GCA_020054105.1 Alphaproteobacteria bacterium
ACCATAGGTGCAATATTTTAAATCAAGGCGGTTTATGTTAACGTGTATTAATAATTAAACTTGCCTTATCACGCAACCGCTTTTTGTTCCCAGCCGCCATTTTCATTCTGGCGCAGGTAGGTCAGCGCGCAGCCGGCGGCTTTATAGCCCGTCCAGCGCGTGCGCGCCTTTTCGACGCTTTCCTGGTTATTGCCGTCGAATATGTCGAGGATGCGCGCGAACCGGCCGGGTTCCTCCACGATGCTGCCGTCGGTAACGGCCACGAGAGTGGCCTGGTTGGCGTCGGTCAGGTGGCTAGCGATCAATATCGGCTGCTGCTCCTGCGCGCCGTCTTTTTCGCCGCCATGCGGCAGGAACCCGTTCGGGTCGTAGGTCCATAGCAGCTGATTGATGCGCTCGGCCTGCTCGTCGGAAGCGGCGACCACCAGCGTGCGAAACCCGCCCGCATACGCTTTTTCCAGCAGCTTGGGCAGCGCGCGTTCGAGCGACAGGGCGGTGAGGTGGTAGAAGCTTATCCCCGCACTTGTTGCGGGGTCTGGTTGCATAGTCACACCGGACCCCGCAATGCGCTTCGCTTATGCGGGGGCTTACTCATAATAATCCGCGACCAACTGATTGAGTAATCGCACGCCGTAGCCCGTACCGCCTTTGGGGGTGATGGCATCGTCTTTTTTGCTCCAGGCGACGCCGGCGATGTCGAGATGCGCCCACGGCACGTTATTGACGAAGCGTTGCAGGAATTGCGCGGCGGTGATCGAACCGGCCTCGCGCTCCTTGCCGATATTTTGCATGTCGGCGATGTCGGAGTTGATCTGCTTGTCATACACTTCGCCCATCGGCAGCCGCCAGACTTCCTCGCCGACCTTCGCGCCGGTTTTGAAGAGCTGCTCGGCGAGCTTGTCGTTGTTGGAAAACAGCCCGGCGCGCGACGTGCCGAGTGCGACGATGATGGCGCCGGTAAGCGTAGCCAGGTCGATGATGAATTTCGGTTTATAGAGTTTCTGCGTGTACCACAGCGCGTCGGCGAGCACGAGCCGGCCTTCCGCGTCGGTGTTGAGCACTTCGATGGTTTGCCCGGAATAGGACGTCACGACGTCGCCGGGGCGCTGCGCGTTGCCGCCGGGCATGTTCTCGACCAGACCGACCACGCCCACGACGTTGACTTTCGCTTTGCGACCGGCGAGCGCCTTCATCAGGCCGATTACCACGCCGGCGCCGCCCATATCCCATTTCATTTCTTCCATGCCGTTTGCCGGCTTGATGGAAATGCCGCCCGTATCGAACGTCACGCCCTTGCCGACGAAAGCGATCGGCGCGGTTTTTGAGGCTTTGCCCAGCCCGTTATAGCGCATGACCACCAGCTGCGATTCGGCGCTCGATCCCTGGCCGACGCCCAGCAGCGCGCCGAAGCCCAGCGCATACATTTCCGCTTCGCCGAGAATCTCGACATCGACGCCCAGCGACGTCAGCGTCTTGCATTTTTCCGCGAGCGTTTCCGGATTGATGATGTTGGCGGGCTCGCTGACGAGGTCACGCGTGAAGATCACGCCCTGCGCGAGTTTTTCCAGCTTGTCATAGGATTTTTGCGCGAGTGCTTTCGCGCCGGCGAGTGCGACGGTAAAAGATTGCAAGGTGGGTTTTTCATCGGCGGTTTTTTTGGTGAAATATTTATCAAAATGGTAGCTGCGCAGATGCGCGCCGTGGGCGATGCGCGCCGCCGCTTCCGGCAGCGCCAGCGTCATGCCTTTGACGGCTTCCAGAACGAAGCCGGCCGATTTCGCCCCGGCGCTATTGACATGCGGCACGCAGCCGCCGCCGATTTTTTCCCAGGCCTGCGCGTCGAGCGATTTGGCGTCGCCGAAACCGGCGAGGAGGACGCGGTCGGCCTTCGTGCCGGCGGGCAGGCCAAGCGAGAGATATTGCCCGCGCTTGCCGGAGAATTTCCCGCCGCCCAGGGCTTTCTTGATGAGCCCGCCCGACTGCTTGTCGAGCGTTTCCGCGGCCGGCGAGAGTTTCTTATCGGCGCCGACCGGCAGGATGAGCACGCCGGCTTCGGGCGCTGCGGCTTTGGCGAGTTCGGCGAATTGAATCTTGATAAGCATCTTCCTGTCTTCCCTTTATGAGGTTTACGCGCTATGAATCAGGCATGTACCACTATAATAAATATATCTGTCGGCATCTTACCCATTCGATGCTTCTGATCGCCTTCAGCCTTACCAGCATCGTCTGGCTGACGCAAGCCTTGCGCTTTATCAACTTCATCGTCAATCAAGGCGTATCGATCACCGTGTTTTTGCAGCTGACGCTGCTGCTGGTGCCGTCGCTGCTGTTCATGATATTGCCGCCGGCGATGCTGTGCGCCGTGCTGTTCGTCTATAACAAGCTCAAGGCCGACAGCGAGCTGATCGTGATGCAGGCGGTGGGCCTCAGCCGCTGGCGGCTGGCGCTGCCGGCCTTGCAGATCGCCGCTTGCGTGACGGTGCTGGGCTATCTGATCGCCTTTTACCTGCAGCCGGTCAGCTACCAGAAATTCAAGGACATGCAGAATTTCCTGCGCAACAATTATGTATCGATCATGCTGCAGGAGGGCGTGTTTTCCAGCCCGGTGGAGGGATTGACCGTCTTTATCCGCGAGCGCGATTCCAACAACATTTTGCGCGGGATTTTGGTGCATGATAACCGCCAGCCCGGCACGTCGGTGACGATGATGGCCGAAGAGGGCAAGCTGGTCGAGACGCCGCAAGGCCCGCGTTTCCTGCTGGCCAGCGGCAACCGCCAGGAAATCCGCGAGGGCAAATTGTCGTTTCTGAGTTTCGACCGCTACACGCTCGACATCAGCCTCTATGCCCAGTCGGTCAAGCTGCGCAGCGCCGACCCGCAGGAATTATTCATGGGCGAGCTTTTCACGCGCGACGCAACGCTCTCTCCCGGCGAAAACGCCAAGCGTTTTGCCGAAGCGCATCACCGGCTGCTCTGGCCGGCCTACCCGCTCTGCCTCACGCTGCTATCGCTGGCGGTGCTGCTATCGGGGGAATTTAACCGCCGCGGCCAGCCCAAGCGCGTGGCGTTTGCGGTGCTGCTGGGCACGGGGCTGCTGTTTTCGGCCGTGGGCTTGCGCGGGCTGATGGTGCATCGCCCGGAAATGGTCTATGCCGCCTATGCGAATCTGCTGCTGCCGAGCCTGCTTGCGGCCCGGGTGCTGGGCGATTATATCCGCCGCAAGACGGTGGCAGGGGCGCATCCATGAGGCTGACCTGGACGCTTTCGCAGTATATCGGCAAGCATTTCCTGTGGTCGGCGCTGCTGGCGCTGGCCGGGCTGATCGCGCTTTCGACGCTGATCGACGTGCTGGAGCTGATACGCCGCGCTTCCGGCCGGGAAGGCGTCCCGTTTTCGATCCTGCTGGCGATGTCGGCGCTCAAAATTCCCGGCTTTGCCGAAAAGCTCATGCCTTACGCCGCGCTGATCGGCAGCATGCACGCGCTGACGCGCCTGACGCGCACGCACGAGCTGATCGTTGCCCGCGCCGCCGGCGTGTCGGTGTGGCAGTTCCTCGCCCCGGCGATGGTCGTGGTGATGACCATCGGCGTGTTCATGACCACGGTGTTTAACCCGCTTTCCTCGGTCATGATGCTCAAGCAGGAATATATGGAAGGCAAATACCTGACCGGCCGCCCGAGCCTGCTTGCCGTCTCTGCCTCCGGGCTGTGGCTGCGCCAGATCGAAGAGGGCGGTGGCGAGCACATCATCTATTCGCAGCGGCTGTCGCAAAACGACATGGCGTTTGCCAAGGTGGTGATTTTCACTTTCGGCAACGACAAGAAATTCTCCGAGCGCCTCGACGCGCAGCTGGCGGTGCTCGAGCAGGGCAACCTCTATTTGACCGATGTCATCCGCTCCATCCCCGGCAAGCCGCCGGAGAAGCTCGCCAGCTACAGCCTGCCGACTTCGCTGACGCTGTCGCGCATCCAAGACAGTTTCGCCTCGCCGGAAACCATGTCGTTCTGGCAGCTGCCCGCTTTCATCGACATGCTGGAGGAGGCCGGGTTCTCGGCGCTGCGCCATCGGCTTTACTGGCAAAGCCTGCTGGCGGCGCCGTTTTTGCTGGTGGGGATGGTGATGGTGGCGGCGGTATTTTCGCTGCGGCTGCCGCGCCACGGCAAGATCGGCATCCTGATCGTCGCCGGCATCACCGCCGGCTTCCTGCTGCATTTCTTCACCGACCTGATCTACGCGTTCGGCTCGGCGGGCACGCTGCCCATTGCGCTTGCCGCCTGGACGCCCGCTTGCGTCGTCATCATGATCGGCGCGGCGCTACTTTTGCATTTGGAGGATGGCTAGCTTTTTCACGGTATCTCTGCTAAAAATCGGACGTAGTTCAGAAAAAGAGGGAATAATGCGCACGGCAACGGTGATACGCAAAACCAAGGAAACGCAGATCGAGGCGACGCTCAATCTCGACGGCACCGGCCAATATAAAGTATCCACCGGCATCGGCTTTCTCGACCATATGATCGAGCAGCTTTCGCGCCACAGCTTGATCGACATTACGCTTGCGGCCAAGGGCGATTTGCACATCGATTACCACCACACCACCGAGGATACCGGCATCGCCATCGGCGAGGCCTTCGCCAAGGCGTTGGGCGAGCGCAAGGGCATCACGCGCTACGGCCATGCCTATATCCCCATGGACGAGACGCTGTCGCGCGTCGCCATCGATATTTCCGGCCGCCCGTATTTCGTTTGGAACGTCGAATTCACCAAGCCCAAGCTCGGCGAGATGGATACCGAGCTGTTTCGCGAATGGTTCCAGGCCTTCGCCTTCGCCGCGGGTGCGACGCTGCATGTGCAAAATCTCTACGGTGTCAATAACCACCATATTATCGAGTCCTGCTATAAGGGGTTGGCGCGGAGCCTGCGCATTGCAACCGCCATCGACCCGCGCAAATCCGACGAGATTCCCTCGACCAAAGGCACGCTCGGGGGCAGCCTGTGAGACTGTTCGGCGGCATGAAAATCTATACGGTGCATGTGCTGCCCGACCGCGCCCGCGCCTACGAGCAGCCGGTCTTTGTGCGCGAGGGATTTCATTTCTTTGCTTTCCTGTTCACGTTTTTCTGGGCGCTGTATGAGCGCCTGTGGTGGCATGCCGCCGCGATTCTGCTGGCTAACGCGTCCGTCATGGCGCTTGGCAAGGCGCTGTATTTCACGCCGCCGAGCATCGCCATCTTGCAGTTTTGCATCCAGCTTTTCGTCGGGTTTTACGCCCATGACTGGCAGCGGGCGCGTCTTGGCAAGCGCGGCTATATTATGGCGGATATCGCCGCCGCCGACAGCTTGCTGCGCGCCCAGCAGCGTTTTTTCGAAAGACATCTGGCGGCGGCATAAGTGACGATTATCGCCATCATCGATTACGGTTCCGGCAATTTGCGGTCGGTCGCAAAGGCCTTCGAGCGTATCGCGCAACCTGGCGGCGCGCGCATCGAAGTAACGCGCTCCCCCGCCATGCTCGCAACCGCGTCGCATATCGTATTGCCCGGCGTCGGCGCGTTTGCCGATTGCATGGCCGGCTTGCGCTCGCAAGGCGGTATGCTGGAAACATTGCAGCAGGAAATCCTGCAGCGCAAAAAATGGTTTCTCGGCATTTGCGTCGGTATGCAGATGTTGTTTGAACGCGGCCATGAGCATGGCGTTTACGAAGGGCTTGGCTGGCTGAAGGGGGAAGTGGTTTCACTCCACACTGCGCACTCCACACTTAAAATCCCCCATATGGGCTGGAACACGCTGGAGGTTGCCCGCGATCATCCGCTCCTGCGCGGCATTGCAAGCGGCGACCACGCCTATTTCGTGCATGGCTACCATGCGCGCTGCACCGATGCGCGCGACGTGATCGCCGCAACCGCATATGGACAAAGCATCGCGGCGGTGGTAGCGAAAGAGCATATTATGGGCACGCAGTTCCATCCCGAGAAAAGCCAGGATGTCGGTCTGCGCCTGCTTAGCAATTTTTTGAGTTTGTAGTTTATGTCAACACGCGTCGAACGCCTCACCGAATTTCGCCATGCCGACCTGACCGAGCTGGTGCAGGCGACCGAGGACGCGATTCGCGACGGCATCGGCTTCAACTGGATGCTGCCGCCGGGAAAAGATATTCTCGAGACCTACTGGAAAGGCGTGCTGGTCGTGCCCGAGCGCGTGCTGTTCGTCGGGCGCGTCGACGGCACGCTTGCCGCCAGCATCCAGCTGCTCAAGCCCGGCCCGAGCAAGGAGACCTCGTCCTTTTGCGCGCAGATCGACGCGCATTTCGTCGCCCCCTGGGCGCGCGGGCATGGGCTAGCCAAGCTGCTGCTGGAAGCCGCCGAGCGCGAGGCCCGCTCGCAGGGATTTACCGTGCTGCGCCTGAGTGTGCGCGAAACGCAGGAGGCGGCCATCAAGCTCTACGAGGAATGCGGTTATATGCATTGGGGCACGCTGCCGACCTATGAATTCGTCAACGCCAAGATGATCGCCGGGCGTTTTTATTACAAGCATCTCGAGCCGATCACGATGCTGGTATGAGCAGGCGAATTGAAGAAATGAAGAATTCGAGAAATGAAGAAAAGAAAAATTTCTTCTATGGCTTTTGTCATTCCCCAATTCCTCATTTCCTCAATTCCTCAATTCCATTTCCCCTATGATTCTCTACCCCGCCATCGACCTCAAGGACGGGCGTTGCGTCCGCCTGCTGCAAGGCGAGATGGACAAGGCGACGGTGTTTTCCACAAGCCCCGCCGATCAGGCGGCGGCGTTCGCGGCGGCGGGTTTTTCCTGGCTGCATGTGGTCGATTTAAACGGCGCGTTCGCCGGCAAGCCGGTCAACGAGGCGGCGGTAAAATCGATTCTCGCGCGCATCAAAATGCCGGTGCAGCTCGGCGGCGGCATCCGCGATATGGAAGGCATCGGCCATTGGCTGGAAGCCGGCATCGCGCGCGTCATTCTGGGCACGGCGGCGCTGCGCAACCCGGTGCTGGTCAAGGAAGCCTGCCGGATATTTCCCGGCCAGATCGCGGTGGGCATTGACGCCAGGGAGGGGAAAGTCGCGGTTTCCGGCTGGGCGGAAGTATCGGACATGGCGGCGGTCGAGCTTGCCAAACGCTTCGAAGATGCCGGCGTTGCCGCCATCATCTATACCGACATCAGCCGCGACGGCGCCATGGCCGGGCCGAATATCGAGGAAACCGTTACGCTGGCTGAACAAATCACCACGCCGGTCATCGCCTCCGGCGGCATCAGCACCGTCGACGATATTCGCCGCTACAAAGAAGCGGAAGCGTCCGGCATCGAAGGCATCATCATCGGCCGTGCGCTCTATGACGGCGCGATCGATCCGAAAGCGGCATTGGCGCTATGCTAAAAACCCGCATCATCCCCTGCCTCGACGTTAAGGACGGCCGCGTCGTCAAGGGCGTGAATTTCGTGGGTTTGCAGGATGCCGGCGATCCGGTCGAGCAGGCCCGGCTCTATGACGCGCAAGGCGCCGACGAATTATGCTTTCTCGACATCACCGCGTCGAGCGATAACCGCGCGATTTTATATGACGTCATCTCCAAAGTCGCCGAGCAGTGCTTCATGCCGCTGACCGTTGGCGGCGGCGTGCGGTCGCTGGATGACATTCGTAACCTGTTGCTTGCCGGCGCCGATAAAGTCTCCATCAACACCGAAGCGGTCAAGCGCCCGGAATTCGTGCGCGAGGCGGCCCAGAAATTTGGTAGTCAGTGCATTGTGGTGGCTATTGATGCGAAAGCGGTAACAGATAACAGGAAACAGGTATCAGATAAAAATAAGATAGAAAATTCCGTTATCTGTCACCCGTTATCCGTTACCTCGTTTGAAGTCTTCACCCACGGCGGCCGCAACGCCACCGGCCTCGATGCCGTCGCCTGGGCACGGAAGATGGCCGAGTTTGGGGCAGGGGAGATATTACTTACCTCGATGGATCGCGACGGCACCAAGCAAGGTATCAATCTGGAGCTGACGCGCGCCGTGTCGGAGGCGGTGACCATTCCCGTCATTGCCTCGGGCGGCATCGGCGCGCTTTCGCATTTCGTCGAGGCGGTGACGCTGGGGAAAGCCGACGCCGTGCTCGCTGCTTCGGTGTTTCATTATGGCGCCTTTACCATCGCCCAGGTAAAAGACGCTATGCAGGCGGCGGGGATTGGAGTAAGAATTTGATATGAGCAAGGCGGTTTTAGAACGGCTATACGCACTGACGCTGGAGCGCCGCAGCGCCGATCCGCAAACCTCGTATATCGCCAAGCGCTTTACGCAGGGCACCGAGAAAATCGCCCAGAAATTCGGCGAGGAAGCGGTGGAAACGGTGATCGCCGCCATGCGCAAGAACAAGGCGGAGATCATCAATGAGAGCGCCGACCTGCTGTTTCACTGGCTGCTGCTGCTCGCCGACGGCGGCGTGACGGTCGAAGAGGTGATGGCCGAGCTGGAGCGCCGCGAAGGCATGTCCGGACTGGATGAAAAGGCCAATCGTAAACTATCGAAAAAGGAGTCCTAACCATGATCGCCGATGACAAAAGCCTGGATATCATGTTTCGCGATGCGCGCACGCACAGCTTCTGGCAGGACAAGCCGGTGGACGACGTGGTGCTCGTGCGCGCCTACGACCTGGCGAGAATGGCTCCGACCAGCGCCAACACCTGCCCGATGCGCATCGTTTTCGTAAGATCGCCGACGGCAAAGGAAAAATTGAAGCCCTGCCTCGATGCCGGCAATGTCGACAAAACCATGAAGGCGCCGGTTACCGCCATCATCGGCCATGACATGGAGTTCTATAAAAACCTTCCCCGGCTGTTTCCGCATGCGCCCGATTCCAGAAGCTGGTTCGAGGGCAAGGAAGAGGTCATCAAGACCACCGCTTTCCGCAACGGCTCCCTGCAAGGCGCCTATTTCATGCTGGCGGCCCGCGCAATGGGGCTCGATTGCGGGCCGATGTCGGGCTTTAACAACGCTAAGGTCGATGCCGCGTTTTTCGCCGGCACGGCGGTAAAGTCGAATTTCCTGTGCAATCTCGGCTACGGCGAGGCGTCGAAACTGTTTCCGCGCAGCCCGCGCCTGGAATTCGCCGAGGTATGCCGGATCGCCTGATGGAATACGACCCAAACAACATCTTCGCGAAAATCCTGCGCGGCGAGATACCGTGCCGCAAAATCTATGAAGACGAGCATGCGCTCGCGTTCGAGGATATTGCCCCGGCGGCGCCGGTGCATGTGCTGGTCGTGCCCAAGGGCGAGTTCGTATCGTTCGACGATTTTACCGCGCACGCGCCGGCGTCGCTCCAGCTCGGGTTTTTCTCTGCCATGCGCAAAGTCGCGCAGCAACTGCATCTGCCGCAAAATGGTTATAGGATCATCGGCAACCACGGCGCCGATGCCGGCCAGCTTGTGCCGCATTTCCATATGCATATTCTAGGCGGGAAACCGCTGGGCGGCTTGCTGGCGAAATAAGCTAGGCCGCCAGCTTCATCTTTTCCACTACCGGCGGCTGTTGCCGCGATACCGGCATGTGCTTGGGATTGAACAAGGCCGGCCTGCGGTGATGGTTGCCGTGGTAATAAATCCCGCACCACAGCGCGTTCGCCAGCTTGTAATAGCCGTTATTGTCGAGATTGGCGGCGGTGGTATCGCCGGAGGTTTCATCCGCCGGATGCGCGAAATAGTTGATATGCGCAAACAGCAGATGATTAGCGATGTAAGACGGGACATAGAAAAACACGAACGCCGCCGGGCCGAGCAGTAGGTACCAAAAAAGTAGGTTGGCCGCCGCCATCGCCAGGAAAATGCCCAGCGTCGCTTTTTGCAGGCGCTGCGTCTGGCGGGTTTCGCCCCAATGCTCGCGGTAGCGTTTCGATATGCAGGCGGCGGAATAGACGAACATCCGGCGGGTGAATTGCCAGAAGCTCATGCCTTTGGGCGGATGCGTGTCCATCGCTTCGTTGTCGGAATAATGATGGTGAATGAGTTTCCAGCCGGTATATCCCCAAAGCTGGTGCAGGCCGGCCAGTTGCCCGCTCGCCTCGTTCATCCAGCGTTGCTTGAAGCTGCCGTGGGTGGCGTTATGGATGAAAACGGCGGAGATGCCGCCCATATAGATTCCCAGCGGAACGAGCAGCAGCATCCATGCCGAAAAATCGAAGCGGTAGAATGCCGGGCTGTGCATGGCGTAAGCGGCAAGGCACAGGAAAATGGCGGCAAGCAACGAACCACTGAATGAACGAATATGTAAATAACGGTCGGTGTAGAAACGTTTCATCAACGGCATGGAGCGTTCATCGGCTAGAGGTGAACGAGGTTTATATCGGGAAGGCGCCGCCGTTTCAAGCGTTAAAACTGGCGGTGCGCCTGGATTGCAGCCGTTCGAGCGCCAGGTAGATGACCGGGGTGATATACAGCGTAAGTAATTGAGAAGTAAGCAGGCCGCCGACCACTGCAACGCCCAGCGGCTGGCGCAGCTCCGAGCCGGCGCCCAGGGCGAGCGCGATGGGCAGCGTGCCGAAAATGGCCGCCAGCGTCGTCATCATGATCGGGCGGAAGCGCAACATACAGGCCTGGAAGATCGCGTCTTCGGCGCTAGCGCCGTGGGCGCGCGCGTCGATGGCGAAATCAACCATCATGATGGCGTTCTTCTTGACGATGCCGATCAGCAGCACGATGCCGATGATGGCGATGACGCTGACGTCGAAGCCCAGCAGCAGCAACGAGACGATCGCGCCCAGCCCGGCCGAGGGCAGGCCGGAGAGGATGGTCACCGGATGCACGAAGCTTTCATAAAGCATGCCCAGGATGATGTAGATCACGATGATCGACAAAAGCAGTAGCCAGCCTTGCCCGGCTTCCGATTCCTGGAACGCCTGTGCTGCGCCCTGGAAGCTGCCGGTGATGGTGGCGGGCAGGCCCAGTGTTTTTTCGGCGTTGCGTATACGCTCGACCGCCTGGCTCAGCGACGTGCCGGGGGCGAGGTTGAACGACACCGTCACCGACGGCAGCTGGCCCTGATGGTTGATCGAAAGCGGGCCCGTGCCCTGCACGAGCTGCGTCACCGCGTCGAGCGGTATGAGGCGACCTTCACTGCCGCGTACATACAGGCTGCCGATGCTTTCGGGCGATTGCTGCGCCTGCGCGCTGGCTTCCAATATCACCTGGTAATCGTTGGAAGACGTATAGAGCGTGGCGACCTGGGCGTTGCCGTAAGCGGCGTAGAGCGTTTGCCGGATGGCGTCGAAATCGACGCCAAGACTGGCGGCTTTTTCCTGATCGACGATGAGGCGCGTCTCCAGGCTTTTAAGCTGCAGGTCGCTGGTGACGTCGAGAAAGCCTTTTTCCTTGCCGACGGTTTTTTCGATCTCCTGCGCCCAGTGATACAGCTCCTGTAAGTCGCTTCCCTGCAGCGTGTATTGGTAGAGGCTTTTGCTCAGGCGGCCGCCGATCTGGATGTTTTGCACCGGCTGCATAAACACGCTGATGCCTTGCAGCAATTTCAGTTTTTCGCGCAGCCGCCCGATCACCGCACCCACCGCCGGGCGTTCGCTGCGGTCCTTGAGGCCGAAGAAAATCCGCCCGGAATTGAGCGCGCCGCGCCCGCCGCCCACCCCGAAGAATACGTTGGCTACCGCCGGGTCGGCGCGGACGATCTCGGCGGCCTGGCGTTGTTTTTCCACCATCGCCTCGTAGGAAATATCCTGCGCCGCTTCGGTGGAGGCGAACACGAAGCCGGTATCTTCCGGCGGAAAAAATCCCTTCGGCGCATAGGCAAACGCCGCTACCGTCAGCGCCAGGCTGGCAACCGTCGCCCATAGCGCCGCGCGCTGATGGCGCAGCACGGTTTTGAGCGTACGCTCGTAAAGCGCCAGCCAGCCGTTGAATATCGCCTCCAGCTTTTGCGAGAAGGCCGGTTCGGTTTTATCGTGCGTCGCCACTTTCAGCCAGCGCGAGCACAGCATCGGCGTGAGCGTCAGCGAAATGAAGCCGGACACCAAGATGGCGATGCTGATGGTGACGGCGAATTCGTGGAACAGCCGGCCGACGATGCCGCCCATGAACAGCACGGGGATGAACACCGCCACCAGCGACAAGGTGATCGACATGATGGTAAAGCTGATTTCACGCGAGCCTTTGAGGGCGGCTTCCATCGGCGCCATGCCTTTTTCGATGTGGCGGCTGATGTTCTCGAGCATGACGATGGCGTCGTCGACGACGAACCCGACGCTAAGCGTAATGGCCAGCAGCGACACGTTGTTGATGGAAAAACCCAGCAGCGCCATGCCGCCGTATGTGGCGACGA